>DASPWN010000186.1:0-5645 GCA_035637835.1 Actinomycetota bacterium
GTCGGGCGTACAATGCCCGCAACATGCAGAACCCACGGCAGATGGCCAGGGGCCGGCGGGCCCTCCTGGGGGTCGTGGACTACACGCTGGCGAAGCGGGCGCTCCTCCGGGAGGTCCGGGTCGGCATGCGGTCCCGGGCCGACATCTGCGACGCCCACCCCGAGCTCATGCGGGCGGCCAAGCACGTAGGGGAGGAGACCCGTCGGGACTGCCCCGTGTGCAGCAAATCCAAGCTCGTGCTGCTGGCCTACGTCTACGCCGACGGCCTCCGAGCGAACAACGGCCGCGTATGGACGCTGGACCAGGGGCTGACCCTGGCCACTAGGCATCGGAACGCCTGGTGCTACGTGGTGGAGGTGTGCCGCGACTGCGCCTGGAACCACCTGACCGAGGCCTTCGTGGCCCGCGAGGCCGGGTAGACCGACCAGGCCCAGCAGAAACCTCCTACCGAAAAGCCGCGTCTACCTGGAATGAGATGCAGAGCCCCTGGGTAGAATCGCCCCGCCTTGGCCGTCAAGACAGCGCCTGAACAGGCTCCCAAGAGCCCCAAGCGCACCCCCCGGCAGCCCCCGAAGAAGCGAGGGTTCCTCCGCCGGTACTGGTGGGCCTTCGCCGCCGCGCCCTTCGTCATGCTGTTCCTGCTGCTGGCCACGCTCCTGTTCGTGTACTCCAGGCTGGACCTGCCGGCCACCCCGCCGCCGCTGCAGACCACCTACATCCTGGACCGGGACGGCAATGTCCTGGGGACCTTCCACGCCTCGGTGGACCGCACGATCATCCCATTCAACCGGATGCCCGAGAGCCTCCGCGACGCGGTGATCGCCGCCGAGGACCAGGGGTTCTATCAGCATTCGGGCATCGACCCGCTCGGGGTCATGCGGGCCGCGTGGAACGACCTCATCGCCCACGAGGTGGTCCAGGGCGGGTCCACCATCACCATGCAGCTGGTGAAGAACGTCTATGCCGGGCACTACGAGACCGGCCGCAAGACGGGCCAGACCACCTACGTGGTCCCGCCGCGGACCTTCACCCAGAAGGTCCGGGAGGCTCTCCTCGCCATGAAGCTTGAGCGCACCTATTCCAAGGACCAGATCCTGGCCAAGTACCTGAACACGATCTACTTCGGTCACGGAGCCTACGGCGTGGAGGCGGCGGCCGAGGCGTACTGGGGCATCCACGCGAGCGAGCTCAACATGATCCGCTCGGCCACCCTCGCCGGCCTGATCTCCAACCCCTCGCTGTTCGATCCGATCGACCACCCCGCCGACGCCAGGATCCGACGGGACTACGTCCTGGACCGGATGGCGGCGCTCGGCACCATCACGGCGGAACGCGCCGCCCAGCTGAAGCTCCAGAGCGTCAGGACCCATCCCTCCGACGGCAACCTCAGCTTCCCTCCCAAGCTCGGGTACTTCCTCGACTACACGAAGCGGACGCTGATCGCGAAATACGACGAGGCCGAGGTGTTCGGCGGGGGCCTCAAGGTCATCACCGGCCTCGATCCCCGGATGCAGGCGGCGGCGGAGGAGGCCGTGGCGGCCCGGCTGAACACGCCCGGCGACCCGGAGGCGGCCGTGGTGGCCATCGACCCGGTGACCGGCGAGGTCCGGGCCATGTACGGCGGCAGGAACTGGGGGAAGTCGCAGGTGAACCTGGCGCTGTCGGGCGAGAAGGGATACGGCGGGACAGGGAGGCAGGCCGGCTCGGCATTCAAGCCGTTCACGCTGACCGCGGCCATGGAAGCCGGGGTCTCGCTGTCCTCGCGGTGGTACGGCCCGGGGACCATCACCATCCAGGATCCGCGGTGCTACACGGACGGCAAGCCGTGGACCCTGTCCAACGCCAGCGACGAGGAGAGCGGCACGTTCAGCCTGGCCACCGCGACCGCCTACTCCGTGAACACGGTGTTCGCCCAGGTCGCCTCACTGGTCGGCCCCGATGCGGTCGCCGACGCGGCTCACCGGATGGGGATCCGCTCAAAGCTCGAACCGGTGTGCTCGATCACCCTCGGCACCCAGGCCGTCTCGCCGCTCGAGATGACCAACGGCTACGCCACCCTGGCGGCACGGGGTGTTCGGCGGTGGGCCACGCCTATCCACGTCGTCAGGGATACGAGCGGCACCGTCCTCGACCGAACGACCAGCGGCAGCGGGAAGCAGGTCATCGCCACCAACGACGCGGACCTGGTGACCTACGCGCTCGAGAACGTGATCCGATACGGGACCGGGACGAGTGCGAACATCGGTCGGCCGGCGGCCGGCAAGACCGGCACGGCCCAGGACTACGTCGACGCGTGGTTCTGTGGCTACGTGCCCCGGCTGGCCACCTGCGTGTGGGTCGGGTACCCGAAGGGTGAGATCCCTCTCGAGAACGTGGAGGGCTACTCGGCAGTGTTCGGCGGCACCATCCCCGCCCTCATCTGGCATGACTTCATGCTGAAGGCGACGGAGCGCATGCCGGTCCAGGACTTCACCACGCCGTCGTTCGGCGGGTACACGGCAGGGCCTCCGACGCCGCCGCCCCCGCCCTCGCCGTCGGAGAGCCCGAAGCCCACGCCGTCGCCGACCCCGTCCCCCACGCCCTCCCCGTCGCCAAGCCCGATCCCTTCCCCCACCGAGTCCCTCCCGCCGAGCCCCACGCTGCTGCCCACGCCGTCGGCTGGCGCCGCTGCGGCGCGTGGCCCGGGAGGATGAGGACGGGGCCTGCGAGGCCTAGGTGACGGCGAACTCTCGGGGTCCCGGGACCGACTCGAGCGGAAGCGTGGCCACGACCGTGGTCCCCCGTCCCGGTGTGGAATGCACCATGAACGTCCCGTTGGCGAGCTCGACGCGCTCGCGCATGGAGGCCAGGCCAACCCGGCCCATCCGGAGGAACTCCCGGGCCTGGGCCGCGTCGAAGCCCACGCCATCGTCGATGACCTCGATCCGGAGCTGGCCGGCGACGGCCTCGACCGCGACTCCAATCCGAACGGCCTCGGCGTGCTTGCCCGCGTTCGACAGGGCTTCTTGCACCACCCGGTAGGCCAGCGTCTCCAGGTCCTGCGGGACCTCACCGACCCCCTGGGCGGCGAACTCGGCGTCAAGCTTGTTCTCGCGGCCGAACTTCTCCACGGTCTCCCGGAGGGCGGGCACCAGGCCGCGCTCCTCGAGCAGCGGGGGGCGAAGGCCGGCCATCAGGCGGCGCAGGTTGTCGGCTTCCTCGGCCAGCTCCTGGCGGACCTTGGTCAGGACCTCCATCCCCTCCCCGTCCTCGCCAGCCTTCAGCATCAGGAGCACGGCCTCGAGCGAGAGCGACGCGGCCGAGACGCCTTGCACCGGCCCGTCGTGGAGGTCGCGGGCGATGCGGTTGCGCTCGCTCTCGATGGCCGCGTTGGTCCGGCGCATGATCCGGGTCCGGTCCTCGTCGCGGTCCTGGAGGAACTTGAACAGCGAGCGGATGGTCTGGTCGGCGACGCGCTGGGCCGTGACGTCACGGACGAGCAGCAGCCGCCTCGGCGGGGCGCCCGGGATCTCCGAGGTGCGGGCCTCGAGATAGGTGGCGTTCCCGTCCTGGAGGAGTTTCCCCTGGCCTGTCGTCGGGAGGGCGGTGAAGGACTCGTCGGCCTCGATCGCGGCGGCGAGGGCCACCCAGGGCTGGCCCTCGACCATGCTCTGAGGCAGGTCGAGCATGCTGCTGAAGGCCTCGTTGGCCCGAACGATCACGTCCTTGTGGTCCAGCTCCACGATGCCGTCAACGGCCGCCTCGAACACGAGCCGCAGGCGCTCCTCCGATTCGCGCAGGGTCTCGTTCGCCCGCTGGAGGCGCGCCAGCGCCTTATCGGTCTCCCGCAGCGCCGCCTCCTTGGCTTCGAGCGCGTCCTGGGCCTCGCGCGTCGCTTGGGTGCTCCGAAGCTGGTTCACCAGGATCCGAAGCGCGACGGCCACCCCGAGCACGTAGATCAGCCCCGATGCCTGGACCGGACCGATGTCCGAGTTCGTCTCCATGGCCGCGACCAATCCGAGCGCGCCGCATGCGCTCGCCACGGCCACCGTGGTCAGCAGGGCCCGGCCAATTCGGGAAGGATCCGCGACCTTGCCGTCGCCCATCCGCCGCGGGGCCGCGGTGACGAAGAACGCCAACCCCAGCGCTCCGAGCGCGAGGGGGAGGTCCACGGCGGACCGTCCCGACGTGTAGGTCCCCCGAACCCATTGCTCGGCGAAGACCACCGCGCCGGCCGAGAAGGCGGCGATCATGACGAACTGCCCGACATGGGCGAGCGATGGGACCCACAGGACGAGGGCACCGTACGCCGTGAGCGCCGTCGCCACCATCATGGCGAATACCGCGGTCGACAGGGACTCGGTCGATGTCGCCACGTCGGGACGAAGCGCGAGGTACAGGATGACGGCGATGGAAGCCGCGCCGAGGGCCACGTCGGCCACGATCTGGCTCCGGATCTCCTTCCGGAAGTGCTGGCGGTACTCGATCTCGATGGGGATGAAGAAGATGGCCCCGATGAGCAGGAAGAGAGAGTCGTACGGGCTTGGTGAATACTCGATGCCGCTGCGAAAGTCGTTGAGCATGAACAGGATGGCCACGGCGGCCATCGCAAGGATCCCGAACGCAAGGAATGGGAGGCTCCGGAGCAGGCCGGCCGAACGCACCCGCCACAGGATGACGCCGGCCGACAGCACGCAGGCCGCGGCGAGGACCCCGTCGTGGAGACCGTCGGCGTCGACCAGGGTGGCGCCACCCACGAGGTGGGTGGTCACGACGCCCGCCATGGCTGCTCCGAGGACGCCAAGGACGAACCAGGTCGAACGGCGGCGGGCCGCTTGTGTCGACATTGGCCCACTATGTTGCCTCGGAAGCAGGCTCGACTCCATCACCCGCATGGTGAGTCGCCCGGCGAGCGCGGCCTAGGCCGGTCGGAGGACAACTGGCGCTGTCCCCCCGCCGAGCTACTCGATCAGGCGCCGACGGAGCGCCTCGGCCACAGCCGCCGTGCGGTCGGACGCCCCAAGCTTCTCGAAGATGTGCTCGAGGTGGGTCTTCACCGTGTCGGGCGAGATGTACAGTCGCTCGGCGATGTCGCGGTTGGTGTGCCCGAACGCGAGCAGCTGGAGGACTTCGATTTCCCGGGCCGTGAGCGTCTCGGCCTTACGGTCGCGCTCCTTGGCCTGGGACAGCTCCTCCGCCAGGGCCACCACGAGCTGGGGGTCGATGACCATGTTGCCTCCGGCGACCAGGCGGACCGTCTGGATGAGATGCTCGGCGTCGCGGGCCTTCAGCACGTAGCCCCGCGCTCCGGAGCGAACCGCCTCCACCACGAACTGACGGTCGTCGTAGGCGGTCAGCATGATCACGCCGACCTTGGGGAAGCGGTCGCGGATCAGCCTGGCCGCCTCCAAGCCGTCCATCTCCGGCATCCGGATGTCGACCAGGGCGATGTCGGGCTTCTGTTGTTCCACGAGGTCCAGGAGCTCCTGACCGTTGGAGGCTTCACCCACGACCTCGATGCCGTCCGCCATGTCGAGGTACCGGCGAAGGCCCTGCCGGACCAGCGAGTGGTCGTCCGCGATTCCTACCCGTATGGTCACCCGAGGCTCCCTCTGCCGCCTACCGCCAGACTCCCTGGCCCATCCTATATGTCGGCCCGGCTCGCC
>DASPWN010000187.1:0-2463 GCA_035637835.1 Actinomycetota bacterium
CCTCGTCCATGTCGGCGGCGCACCTGCTCGCCGTGCTCTACGCCGACCACCTCCGGTACGACGTGTCCGATCCGAAGAACACGGCCAACGACCGCTTCGTCCTGTCCAAGGGCCACGCCTCACCCCTCATGTACTCGGTCCTGAAGGCCATCGGGGCCATCACCGACGAGCAGCTCCTGTCGTTCCGCAGATTCCGCAGCCCGCTCGAGGGCCATCCCGTGCCGCTGCCGGAGATGCCGTGGATCGACGTGGCCACCGGGTCGCTCGGCCAGGGCCTCCCCATCGGCCTCGGCATCGCGCTGGCGATGAAGATCGACGAGAGCCCGGCCCGGGTGTGGGTCCTGATGGGCGACTCCGAGGCGGCCGAGGGATCCGTGTGGGAGGCGATGGAGAACGCCTGGTTCCACGGCGCGAGCAACCTGATCGCGATCCTCGACATGAACCGGCTGGGGCAGCGCGGCCCGACCATGCTCGAGTGGCGGGGCGACGTCTATGCCGAGCGCGCGAGGGCTTTCGGGTGGCACGCCATCCAGGTCGACGGCCACGACGTGGCGGCCATCGACGCCGCCTACGGTGAGGCCGAGGAAGCGGGAGGGCCCGTGCTCGTCGTGGCCAGGACCGAGAAAGGCCACGGCATCTCCTTCCTGGCCAACAAGGAGGGCTGGCACGGCAAGGCTCTGTCGAACGACGAGGCGGAGAAGGCCATCGCCGAGCTCGGCGGGCCGAGGAACATCACGATCACGCCGCCGAAGCCGGAGCTGCGGATCCCCCAACCACCGAAGCCCTTCACGTATCAGCTGCCCGTCTACGACGACACCGTCGCCACTCGGAAGGCGTTCGGCGAGACCCTCGCCGCGATGGCGGCGAACCCCAGCGTGGTCGTCCTGGACGGGGAGGTGGGCAACTCCACGCACACCGAGGACTTCCAGAAGGTCGCACCCGATCGGTTCCTCGAGATGTTCATCGCGGAGCAGTGCATGGTCGGCGCGGCTGTCGGCCTCCAGGTCCTGGGCAAGACGCCGTTCGCAGCGACCTTCGGCGCGTTCATCACCCGCGCGTACGACTTCATCCGAATGGCCGCGGTCAGCCGGGCGAACCTACGGCTCTCCGGGTCGCACGCCGGCGTCTCGATCGGTGAGGACGGCCCGTCGCAGATGGCCCTGGAGGACCTGGCCATGATGCAGGCCGTTCACGGCTCGACCGTGCTCTACCCGGCGGACGGCAACGCCGCTGCCACGCTGACGTCCGCCATGGCCGATCTTCCGGGCATCTCGTACATCCGCACCACCCGGGAGGGGACGCCGAAGCTCTACGACGTGGGAGAACGGTTCCCCATTGGAGGGAGCAAGGTCCTTCGGTCCGGCGACGGCGACCGGGCGACGATCGTCGGAGCCGGCGTGACCGTTTACGAGGCCCTGAAGGCGGCCGACGAGCTGTCGGGCGGGGGCATCGCCGTCCGGGTCATCGACGCGTACTCGGTGAAGCCGATCGACGCGGCGACGCTTGCCCGCGCGCTTCGCGAGACGGGACTCGTGGTCGTGGTGGAGGACCACTGGATCGACGGCGGCATCGGCGACGCAGTCCTGCAGGCGCTGGCCGGCGAGGGGGTCCTCTCGGGCCGCGTGGTCAAGCTGGCGGTGACCGAGATGCCGGGCTCGGGCAAGCCCCAGGAGCTCCGGGACTGGGCCGGCATCTCCGGGCCGAAGATCGCGGCCGCGATCCGGCGCGCCCTGGCCTGAACAGTCCTCAGACCTGGAGCGGCACCAGCTCGAAGCGATCCACGTCGATGAGGCCGCGATCGGTGAGTTTGAGCTCGGGCACCACCGACAGCGCCAGGAACGACATGGCCGCGAACGGCGAGGGGAGGTTCACACCCAATTCCTCGGCGGCCTTGCCCATCGCGTGGACGGCGGTGGCCACCTCCTCGGCCGGCCGATCGGAGAGCAGGCCGCCGAAGGGGCACGGGACCTCGCCCAGGACGGCGCTTCCGGCCACGGCGACCTGGCCGCCGCCGGTCTCCGCCAGGCGGTTCACCGCGGTAGCCATGTCGCCGTCGTCCACGCCCACGACGACCACGTTGTGGGCGTCGTGGGCGTGCGTCGACGCAAGGGCCCCCCTCTCCAGGCCGAACCCCCGGACGAACCCCAGCCCGATCCGCCCCGTTCCCCTGTGTCGCTCGACCACCGCGATCTTCGCCAGGTCGCGAGCGGGGTCCGCAACCGCCTGACCGTCGACGCTGGTCACGTCCTCCACCAGCGCTCGTGTCACGATCTGGCCGGGCTCGACGCCGATCACGCGGACTCGGCCGGTGGCCTCGATCCGGAAGCTCCCGGCGGTCAGGTGGGGAACCCGCACACTCCCGCGCATCCAGTCCGGCATCGGCGAACGAGGTACCTCGAGCGGCTTGCCTTCCTCGGCAACGAGGCGGCCCCGCTTCCACACGCGGACGGGATGGAACCGTTG
>DASPWN010000188.1:0-3507 GCA_035637835.1 Actinomycetota bacterium
TGGCGCAGAACTTCCTGTTCCTGTACCTGGGCTGGGAGGGCGTGGGCCTGTGCTCCTACCTGCTCATCGGGTTCTGGTTCGACCGCCCTCGGGCCGCGAGCGCGGCGAAGAAGGCCTTCGTGGTCACACGGATCGGCGACACGTTCATGCTGGTCGGCATCGCCCTGATCTTCCTCCGCCTCGGGTCGCTGGACTTCTCAGCTGTGCTCCGGCCCTCGGTCGAGTCGTTGCAGCCCTCGGGCGTCTTCACCGTCATCGCGCTCCTGCTGTTCGCCGGTGCGGTGGGCAAGTCGGGCCAGATCCCGCTACACACGTGGCTCCCCGATGCCATGGAGGGCCCGACGCCCGTCTCGGCCCTGATCCACGCTGCGACGATGGTCACGGCCGGCGCCTACCTGGTGGCCCGCACGCACGTCTTCTTCGAGATCTCCGGCGTCGCGCTCACGGTCGTCCTGGTCATCGGCCTCGCGACCGCCGTCTACGCGGCGACGTGCGCTCTGGGGCAGGACGACTTCAAGCGGGTGCTTGCGTACTCAACCATCAGTCAGCTCGGCTACATGTTCTTCGCCCTCGGGCTGAAGGCATACGCGGCGGCGCTGTTCCTGTTGGTAACGCATGCCTTCTACAAGGCGCTCCTCTTCCTGTCGGCGGGCTCGGTGATGCACGGCCTGGGGGGCGAGACCGACCTGAAGAAGATGGGGGCGGTCCGAAGGGCCATGCCGTTCACGGCGGCGATGTTCGGCGTCGGGGCCTTGGCCATCGCCGGCGTACCCCCGCTGTCGGGGTACTTCGCCAAGGACCAGATCGTGGAGATCGCCAACCAGGGCGGATACGTCATCGCCTGGCTGGTGGCGCTGGCCGGTGCCTTCCTCTCGGCTCTCTACATCTCCCGCCTCATGTTCCTGGCGTTCTTCGGTCAGGACCGGACGGAGCACGGGGCCCACGAGTCGCCGCCGGTCATGACCGTTCCCCTGGCACTCCTGGCGGTGGGAGCGGCGTTCGGCGGCCTGCTTGGGCTCTCGACCACCACGGGCCCGCTCCACGTCTTCCTGACCCCGGTCCTCGGGGACTTCGCGGAGGGCACGGGTGGCCTCCCCACTACGGTCCTCTCGATCATCTCGGTGCTCGCGGCGCTAGCCGGCATCGCGGTCGGCTGGTTCGTGTACGGCTCGGGTCGGATCGACTGGGTGGCGCTCCGGGTCCGGTTCGCCGGCGTCCATCGATTCCTGGCTGGCGGGTGGTACGTCGACGAGGTCTACTCCACCTCGCTGGTCGCCCCGGGGAAATCTGGGGCCGCGTTCCTGGCCTCCGTGGTGGACCAGCGCGTCATCGACGGCTCTGTGAACGGGATCGGGCAGCTGTTCCAGTGGGCGGCATCTCGGGGCCGAAGGCTCCAGACCGGGCTGGTCCGCAACTACGGGTTGGCGTTCCTCGTGGGGGTGGTCGTGATCTTCGTCTACGTGGGGGTTCGACTGTCGTGAGCTGGCTGACCGTGACGACGTTCCTGCCCCTCGCCGGAGCCGTGATACTCCTGGCATGGGGTGGGGCGAGCGATCGAGGGGCCCGCGCGTTCGCGCTCGGCGCCTCGATCGCCACCTTCGCTGCATCACTCGTCGTGTTGTCACGGTTCGATGGCTCCCGCGCAGGGTTCCAGATGGTCGAGCAGGCCACCTGGGTCGGCTCACCGCACATCCAGTACATCCTGGGGGTAGACGGGGTCAGCCTGTTCCTGGTCCTGCTCACCACGTTCCTGGTGCCGGTGGCGATCGTCGCGTCGTGGACGGAGGACCGGCGGGTCCGGCTGTACCTGGCCACCATGCTCGTCCTCGAGACCGGGATGATCGGCACGTTCCTGGCCCTGGACCTCCTGCTGTTCTTCCTGTTCTTCGAGGCGATCCTGTTCCCGATGTACCTGATCATCGGGGCCTGGGGGGGCGAGCGGCGCGTGTACGCGGCCGTGAAGTTCTTCCTGTACACGATGTTCGGCTCGGCGTTCCTGCTGGTCGCCATCCTGTTCCTGTACGCGCGGTCGGGCGCGCTCCCCGGTGGGCCGACGTTCGACGTGCGCGAGCTGATCGGGCTTGGGATCACGGGTGCGGCGGCCCGCTGGCTGTTCCTGGGGTTCTTCGTCGCCTTCGCGGTCAAGGTGCCACTGTTCCCCTTGCACACATGGCTCCCCGACGCGCACACCGAGGCCCCGACGGCGGGCTCGGTCATCCTGGCGGCGATCCTGCTGAAAGTGGGGGCCTACGGCCTCATCCGGTTCAACCTCGCGCTGTTCCCGGAGGCCTCCCGGTCGCTGGCCGGCGCCATCTCGGTCCTGGCGCTGATCGGCATCGTCTACGGCGCGATCGTGGCCATGATGCAGACAGACGTGAAGCGCCTAGTGGCGTACTCATCCGTGTCCCATCTCGGGTTCGTCGTCCTTGGGACGTTCGCCTTCACCCTCCAAGCCATGACGGGCGGGGTGCTCCAGATGGTCAACCATGGGCTGTCGACGGGCGCGCTGTTCCTGCTCGTCGGGATGGTCTATGAGCGAACCCACACCCGGAACCTCTCGGAGATGGGCGGCCTGGCGGCGGGGATGCCCTGGCTGATGGGAGCATTCCTGTTCGTCTCGCTGTCCTCCTTGGGCCTGCCCGGGCTGAACAACTTCATCGGTGAGTTCCTGGTGATTCTGGGCACGTTCGCCCGCAACCGCGCATTCGGGGCGATCGCCGCGATCGGAGTGGTGCTGGCGGCGATCTACCTGCTATGGGCGTATCAGCGGATGGCCCACGGCCCCGTGCCGGCGAAGCATGCGAACCACCCGGACCTGTCGGTTCGCGAGTACGTGCTGCTCGCGCCGGTGCTGGCGCTCATCCTGGCCATCGGGATCTTTCCCAAGCCCCTGCTCGATCGGATCGATCCCACCACCACCCGCATCGTGAAGGCCGTGGACTCGGGCCACCCGGTCGATGCTGGGCCGCATGCGAACCTCGCCGCGGCGGAGGGCCCGTGATGCTCGCCCAGTTCCTGACCCATCCGCCCATCCAGCTCGGGCCGATCGGGCCCGAGCTCGTCCTGGTTGGCGCGGCCATCGTGGTCCTCCTCGGCGTGGCCTTCAACCCCAGGATCGGGCACTCGACGCTGCTGGCGGTGTCCCTGATCGGTGTGGCGGGCGCCGCGGTCGTCTCCATCGGCCTGTGGGACTGGAGCAGCGACCTTACCGTGCTGGGGGGCATGGTGGCGACGGATCGGTTCGCGGTGGTCGCCCGGCTGTTCCTCCTCGGCATCGCCGCCATGGGACTGGTGTACGGGTACCACTACTTCGGACGCTCGGGAGAGGCCCGTGCCGAGTTCTACCCGCTCGTCCTGTTCGCCACAGCGGGCATGACGCTGATCGCCGCGGCCGCCGACCTGATCCTGGTGTTCCTGGCCCTGGAGATCCTGTCGCTCTCGCTGTACGTGCTGACCGGCATCTCCGCTCGATTGTCCTCCGTCGAAGGCTCGATGAAGTACTTCCTC
>DASPWN010000189.1:0-9210 GCA_035637835.1 Actinomycetota bacterium
GGCGGCGGCGGGGCGCGCCGGCCTCCGCGCCGAGCGCCTTGACGCTCCCGGCCTGAAGGAGCTCGAGCCCGAGGTGACCGCCGATGTCTCGGAGGCGTGGCTGTTCCACGGGGGACGGCGAGTGGACCCCGGTGCACTGACCTTGGCGCTTGCCGAGCTCGCCCGCCGCGCGGGAGCGACCATCCGCCATCACCTCCCCGGTCGCCGATTGCTCTCGCGCGGAGAGTCCGTGACCGGCGTGGCCACCGACGAGGGGATCGTCGGCTGCGACACGGTGGTCGTGGCGGCGGGGCCGTGGTCGACCGGCCTGCTCCGGCCCATCGGCATCCACATCCCGGTGACCGGGGCCCGGGGATGGCTGATCCAGCTCGCGCCGCCCAGACCACTGCTCTCCCACTGGGTCGAGGGCTCGGCTCGTACCCTCTGGCGTCGGCAGGTCGAGCCGGTCACCACACGCGAGTTCTCGGAGGGTGTCGCTCGAGATGACATCGGGGCGGTCATCCAACCTTCTCCCGACGGGACGATCGTTGCCGGCACGTCGCGCGAGCCCGCGCTGGCCTGGAGCGCCGAGGACCTCCACGTCCCCCGAGCGGTGGCCGGGTGCGTCATCCGCCTCCTCCCGGCCCTCGCCGACGCCCCGGTCCTCGGGACATGGTCCGGGATCCGGCCGATGTCCCCCGACGAGCGTCCGTTCGTCGGATGGCTCCGACCCGGGCTGTTCGCCGCCACGGGCCACGGCTCAGAGGGCGTGATCCTGGGCGGAGGCACGGCCACGCTCGTGGCCGCGATGGTGCAAGGGCGCGAACCGCCGCTCGATCCGACCCCGTTCGATCCGCTTCGGTTCGGCTGATCGAACCGCCCGGTCCTTTGGCGGGGCCCATGCGTAGAATCGCGGAGCACATGCCCATCCTGGCCATCGGCATCTCCCACCGCCGCGCCCCAGTCGAGCTGCTCGAGCGCCTGGCCTTCGCCGACGAGGAGCTGCCAAAGGCATACCGGCGGGCCCTCGACGACGAAGCCATCGAGGAGGCCGTGATCCTGTCCACCTGCAACCGGGTGGAGATCTACGGGAGCGTCCCCGCATATCACGCGGGGTTCCTGGCCCTCAAGCGCCTGCTGAGCGAGTCGCACGCCGTGGATCCCGTCGACCTCTCCGAGCCGCTGTACTCCCACTTCGAGGACGACGCCTGCCGGCACCTGTTCGCCGTCGCCGCCGGGTTGGACTCGATGGTTACGGGAGAGCCCCAGATCCTGGCGCAGGTCCGGCAGGCCCATCGGAGGGCCTCGGCCGAGGGTGCAGCGGGGCCGCGGGTCACCCCGCTGTTCCATGCTGCGACCCGGGCGGGCCGGCGGGTCCGAGCCGAGACCCGGCTGGGCGCCGCACCCGATGCGTTCGTTCGCGCCGGGACGGGCCTCGCGGACGAGCACCTCGGGGGATTGGCCGGCAAGCGAGCCGTGGTGGTCGGAGCCGGACAGATGGCCGCCCTCGCCGTGAAGCAGCTCCGGCAGCGGAGCGTGGCGTCCGTCCGCGTGCTGAACCGGAGCGCCGAGCGGGCCCGGCTGATCGCGCAGCGCAGCGATGCGGAGCACGGAGACCTGTCCGAGCTCTCGGACGCGATCCGCCACGCCGACGTGGTCGTCTCCGCGACCGGCGCGACGGGGCTGCTGATCCACGGATCGACCGTCCGAGAGGCCATGACCGGCCGGACGAACCCGATGTTCATCCTCGACATGGCCGTGCCGCGGGACGTCGAGCCCTCCGTCTCCGGCATCGCGGGCGTCCGTCTGGTGGACATCGACGGGTTGCGAGCATCGGTGGCCCAGGGTGACGCACGGCTCTCCGAGGAGGTCGACAGGGCCGGGAGGATCGTGGATCAGGAGGTGCGACGGTTCGCCGTCCGCAAGCGTTCGGAGCGCCTGGCGCCGCTCATCAAGGCCCTGCGGGAGCGGGGGGAGGCCGTCCTCGCCTCGGAGCTCGGCCGGTTCCGTTCCGAGCTCTCGGAGCTCACGCCGGACGAGCGCGAGGCCGTCGAGGTCCTGGCCCGCGGCATCGTCTCCAAGCTCCTCCATGACCCGATCGTCCGGCTGAAGGAGCTCTCGGGCCCGGGCAACGACGTCACGTACGTGAGGGTCCTGGCGGAGCTGTTCGCCGTCGAGCTTCGCCCCGAGTGAAGCTCCGGATCGGGACCCGCCGCTCCCGTCTGGCCCTGGCGCAGGCGGGCGAGGTCGCCGAGCGCCTTGCCCGGGCGGGCGTCGAGTCCGAGGTCGTTCCCATGACCACGAGCGGCGACCGAGGGGCGCCGGCCGCAACATCTCCCGCCGGGGTGAAGGGCCTGTTCGTCGCCGAGATCGTCCGCGCGCTTCAGGCCGGCCAGGTGGACCTGGCGGTGCACTCGGCGAAGGACCTGCCGGCCGCGGACGACGAGGGGGTGGCGGTCGCCGCCGTGCCTCCCCGGGCCGACCCCTCCGACCTCCTCGTCACGCGGGACCCTACGCTTCGCGGGGGGGCCATGGTTGGGACCTCCAGCCTCCGTCGCCGGGCGCAGCTCCTGGCGCTCCGCCCGGAGCTTCGGCTCGTCGAGATTCGAGGGAACGTCGATCGGAGGCTCCGCAAGCTCGAGGACGGGGAGGTGGATGGCGTGGTCCTCGCCGCGGCGGGGATCGCGCGACTCGGCGCGACGCCGCCGTCCTCGGAGGTCCTCCCGATCGTCCCGGCGCCCGGGCAGGGATGCCTTGCGGTGCAGGCCCGAGCGGACGATCAGGCCACCCGGGAGGCCGTTGGCTGGCTCGACGATCCCGACAGCCGGATGGCATTCGAGGCGGAGCGCTCCGTGATGGCGCGCCTGGGCGGAGGGTGTGCCCTCCCCCTCGGCGCGCTTGCCATCGTCACGGGGGACAGCGTCCGCCTGGTCGCGTTGGTCGCCACCCCCGACGGGTCGCGGATCATCCGGGCAGAGGCCGAGGCGGCGACGCCGGAGGGCGCCGCTGAAGCCGCCTCGGCGGAGCTGTTGGCCGGGGGGGCCCGTGAGATCCTGGCCCAGGTCCGACCGTGACGGCCCGCGGCCCCCTCGCCGGCAAGGTCGTCCTGGTGACAAGGCCGCGCGACCAAGCGGAGGTGCTGGTCCGCGAGCTCGAACGACTGGGAGCGACGACCATCGTCGCGCCGACCATCGAGATCGTCCCGGTCCGTTCGGCCGAGCTGACGAACGCGTTGCACGGCCTTGCGGCCGGCGCCTTCGCCTGGATCTCGCTCACCAGCCGGGTCACCGTGGACGTCCTCGCATCGCAGTTGGAGCCCGCGGAGGTTCAGGCTCGCGTGGCGGCGGTCGGGGAGGGCACCGCGGCGGCGTTCCGCCGGTGGGCCGGGCGCGAACCGGACCTCGTCCCCAGGACGTTCACCACCGCCGCGCTGGCCCACGCGTTCCCCCGGGGGCACGGGCGGGTGCTGTGCGCCCGGGCGGACGTCGCGCCTCAGGGTTTCGAGGAGGCACTCGCCGCGAAAGGCTGGACTCCGCTTCGGGTCGACGCCTACCGAACGAAGATGCCCGAGTGGTTGCCCATCGGGGCCCGTGAGGCCCTGGCCAGAGGGACGGTCGACGCGATCACGTTCACCAGCGCCTCGTCGGTGCGGGGATTCGCCAACGCGGTGTCCGACGTCCGGGGGTACCCGAAGATCGTGTGCATCGGACCGGTCACCGCTCGCGAAGCCAGGGCCCTCGGCCTCGATGTCGCCGCCGTGGCCGAGCCCCACACGATGGAGGGGTTGATGGGCGCCCTCGAGCGCGCGCTGGCCGGTGCCTGACCTCAGGGGCTCGCGCTACCATCGCTCCATGCCGTTCCCTCAGAGCAGACCTCGACGGATGCGGCGGACGCCCGCGCTCCGCTCGCTGATCCGGGAGACCGACCTCACGCCCCGTCACCTGATCGCTCCCCTGTTCGTGAAGGAGGGCATCGCGGAGCCGGTGCCCATCGTGTCGATGCCGGGACAGTCCCAGCAGACGCTGGAGTCCTTGCGCAAGGAGGCGAACGAGATCGCGGACAAGGGCGTCGTCGCGTTCATGCTGTTCGGGATCCCGGCCCGGAAGGACCCCCGGGGCTCCGAGGCCTGGAATCCCGACGGCATCGCGCAGCGGGGGCTCCGGGTCCTTCGCCAGGAGCTCGGCGACGATCACGTGGTCCTCGCCGACCTCTGCCTGGACGAGTACACCGACCACGGCCACTGCGGCGTCCTGGACGACGAGGGCAACGTCGACAACGACCGGACCGTCGAGCTGTACCGGCGGATCGCGGAAGCGCAGGCCGACGCGGGAGCCGACATGGTCGCGCCGTCCGGGATGATGGACGGCCAGGTCGCGGCGATCCGCGACGCCCTCGACGAGAGCGGCCACGGGAAGACCGGCATTCTGGCCTACGCGGCGAAGTTCGCGTCGAGCTTCTACGGGCCGTTTCGCGAGGCGGCCGAGTGCGCGCCACGGTTCGGCGACCGCACCGGCTACCAGATGGACCCGCCGAACGCCGACGAGGCCATCCGCGAGATCCGCCAGGACATCGAGGAAGGGGCCGACGTCGTCATGGTGAAGCCCGCGCTTCCGTACCTGGACGTGATCCGCAGGGCGAAGGAGGAGACCCGCTTTCCACTCGCCGCGTATAGCGTGAGCGGGGAGTACGCCATGGTCAAGGCCGCCGCGCAGAACGGTTGGATCGACGGCCGAAGGGCGTCCCTGGAGATCCTGACCTCGATCCGCCGGGCCGGCGCGGACCTCATCCTGACCTATCACGCCAAGGAAGCCGGGGACTGGCTCGCCGCCGGATGACTGGGCAGCGCCGAGGGGCCGCGCTGAAACGTTCGGGCTCCCTACGGAGACAATGGGATAGCGGAGGCGAGGAGGTTCTATGGCGTTTCAGACTGCTACGTTCGGCGCCGGCTGCTTCTGGGGCGTGGAGTGGGTGTTCCGGCGGGTCCCCGGCGTGATCGACGTCGTCTCCGGCTATAGCGGCGGGTTCGTGGAAGACCCCAGTTACGAGCAGGTCTGCACCGACACGACCGGCCACGCCGAGGTCGTGCAGGTCACGTTCGATCCGGAGCAGGTGAGCTACGAGCAGCTGCTCGAGGTGTTCTGGGCGATGCACGATCCCACGCAGGCGAACCGGCAGGGTCCGGACATCGGCTACCAGTACAGGAGCATCATCCTGGCCCACACGACGGATCAGCGGACCGCGGCCGAGGCGTCCAGGGCCCGGGCCCAAGAGCGATTCGACCGGCCGATCGCCACCGAGATCACGGACTTCGTGGCGTTCTATCCGGCCGAGGGCTACCACCAGCGGTACTACGAGCGGACCGGCCACGAGCCCTATTGCCACGTGCTCCCCATCGGCGTCCTGCGAGAGCTGGGACTCGTTCCGGCGCACGGCGTCTGACCGACGCCTGACGGACGGCGTCCCTAGAATCGCTGCATGACCCGGTCCGAGGAGCTGTTCGAGCGCGCCCGGCGTTCCATCCCCGGAGGCGTCGATTCCCCGGTCCGGGCGTTCGGCGCCGTGGGCGGGACGCCACCGTTCGTCGCGAGCGGGAGCGGGGCCTACGTCACCGACGTCGACGGCATCCGCTACGTCGACTGGGTCCAGTCATGGGGAGCGAACCTGTTCGGGCACGCCTGCCCCGAGATCGTCGAGGCGGCCATCTCGGCGGCTCGCCGAGGGAGCTCGTTCGGGGCCCCGACCGAGGGCGAGATCGGGCTGGCCGAGCGGATCGTGGACGCGCTCCCCTCGATCGAGATGGTCCGGATGGTCTCGAGCGGGACCGAGGCCGCGATGAGCGCCATCCGCTTGGCCCGGGGGTTCACCGGTCGCGACGCGATCCTCAAGTTCCAGGGCTGCTACCACGGGCATTCCGACGCCCTCCTGGCGAAGGGGGCCGGGTCCGGCGTCGCGACGCTCGGGCTCCCGGGGTCCCCCGGCGTGACGGAGGGGGCGGCCTGGGACACGCTCACGGTACCGTACAACGACCTCGCCGCCGCCCGGTCGGCGTTCGCCGAACGCGGCGGCGAGTTCGCCGCCGTGATCGTGGAGCCGGTCGCGGCCAACATGGGCGTCGTGCCCCCCGAGCCCGGTTTCCTCGAGGGGCTGCGGGAGCTCAGCACCGCTCATGAATCGCTCCTGATCTTCGACGAGGTCATCACGGGATTCCGCCTGGCCTACAAGGGGGCACAGGGCCACTTCTCGATCACCCCCGACCTCACGGTCCTGGGCAAGGTCATGGGCGGGGGGTTTCCCTGCGCGGCGTTCGGCGGTCGCCGTGACGTGATGGGGCGTCTGTCCCCCGTCGGCCCCGTCTACCAGGCCGGGACGCTGAGCGGGAACCCCGTGGCGGTGGCCGCAGGGATCGCGGCGCTGGACCTGGCCCGGGAACGGAATCCCTACCCCGAGCTGGTCAAGACGGCCGAGGAGCTCGCCGCGGGCCTCGAGGAATGCTTCGACCACGCCGGCATCGAGGCCACCGTCAATCGGATCGAGACGATGCTCAGCGTGTTCTTCACCGACGGTCCGGTCCGCTCCTTCGACCACGCGAGAGACGCCGACCACCTACGGTTCGCCCGGTTCTTCCACCACGTGCTGGACCGCGGCGTGTACTTGCCCCCGTCCGGCTTCGAGATGTGGACCCTGTCGACGACCCACGGCCCCCAGGAGATCGGCCGAACCCTCGAGGCCGCGTCGTCATTCCGAGGCTGAGCGTTCAGCCCGACACGGCCTGCGATTCCTGGAGCGCTCGGTCCGCCTTCGCGGCGAACACGAAGTCGGCCTCGTTCAGGCCGTCGATCTTGTGGGTCCAGATCGTCACCTTGACCCTGCCCCAGGCCAGCGAGATATCGGGGTGGTGGCCAACCCTCTCCGCCAGCTCACCCACCAGGTTCGTGAAATCCAAGGCTTCCCGGAAGTCCTTGAACCGGTATTCCTTCTCCAGGTGATGGTCCTCCACCACCTGCCACCCGCCTCCCAGGTCGGCCAGGAACGCCAGGGCCTCCTCGTGCCCGAGCGGCGGAACGCCCCCCCGGCACGGGACGCATTCCATCGACGCGAGGTCTCTCATGGCTCCGATGCTCGGGGTGGCCGCCAGTTCCGTCAAGCGGCAGTCGCCAGCCGTCGTTCGACGATCCGTTCCGCGGCCGCCCCGGTGGAGAGGCCTTCGACCGCGGCCGCCTCGAACACCTCGGTCAGGGTGTCGCCGACGCCGAGCAGTCGCTCGTCGCGCTTGACCTCGTCCTCCCCGAACAACTCGAGCGAGGCCAGATGGATGATGCCGCCGGCGCTGACCACGTAGTCCGGCGCGTACAGGATACCGAGCGGCCCGAACAGCTCCGCATCCTCCGGACGGGCCAGCTGGTTGTTGGCCGCCCCGGCCACGATGCGGCACCGAAGCTCGGGGATCGTCTCCGAGGAAAGGACCGCCCCGGTGGCGTTGGGCGAGAACACGTCGCAGACCGTCCGAACTGCGTCCTCGGGGGCCACGATCTCGGCCCCCAGGGCCTCCGCCGCCTCATCGGCCCGGGCCCGGTACACGTCGGTCACGAACAAGCGAGCCCCGGCCTGCGCCAGCAGCCGGGCCAAGGTCCGGCCCACGGAACCGATCCCCTGGACCAGCACCGTTCGCCCCTCCAGATCGGATGAGCCGAATGCGTAGGCGACGCTCGCGCGGGTCCCGTGGAACACGCCGGTGGCCGTCGCGGGCGCCGAGCTACCCGATCCCCCGCATGGGACGCTCCGACCGAACACGTACGGGCACCGTTCGCCCACGACATCCATGTCGCGTTCGGACGTGTTCATGTCGCAGGCCGTGACGTAGGTACCGCCGAGCGAGCGAACGAGATCGCCGTACCGAAGGAAGAGCTCGCGCCGCCGATCGTCCTGGGGGACTTCCGGCACCGCGAGGACGGCCTTCCCGCCACCGAGCGGAAGCCCGGCCACCGCGTTCTTCGCGGTCATGGCGCCCGAGAGCCGAAGGCCGTCATGGAGTGCGTCTCCGGGCTCGGCGTAGGGCTTCATCCGAGTCCCGCCGCAGGCCGGTCCCAGCCGGGTGGAATGCACGCAGACGAACATCCACGTCGCGAAGTCACGGTCGAAGCGGACGGCGACCTCCTCACCGTCCCATCGTTCCAGCAACTCCTCGAACACGGAGAGCTACTGCGATGTCGTGGTGATGTGGACGGTCCGGCCGCCCTGTTTCTTGGCCCGCTTGGCGGCCCGCTTCTCCTTGATGTTCTTCTGAGGCTGCCGCTTCTGGCTCTTCTCGCGGCCCTTGTCCTTGGCGTGCACGGCTTTCCCTTCGAACGGGGGCGCTCCAATTATGCGCTACATGAGGTCGGTGAGGGCTTCACGGACGTCCTTTCGGATGCCGGTGATGAACGGGACCTCCTCCTTCGTGTACCGCCGGGCAGGTGACTCGCGGAGCGCCCGGATGCACTCCACGATGCGCCCCAGGTCGTCGGCTTCGAAGGCCAGGATCCACTCCCAGTCGTTGATGCCGAACGCGCTGGTGGTGTTGGCCAGGACGTCGGGGAACCGACGGCCCCGCTCGCCGTGCTCGCGGAGCAGGGCTTCGCGCTCCCCGGGCGGGAGCAGGTACCACTCCGAGGTCCGGACGAACGGGTAGACGTTGAGGAACCGCTTCGGCGGTTCTCCCCTGGCGAAGGCCGGAGAGTGATCCGAGGTGAACTCCGCAGGCTTCACCACGCCCATGAACGTCCAGACGGGTTCGAGCAGCCGTCCCGCGGCGGTGCGGCGGAATTGCACCAGGGCGCTCTGCATCTCGTCGGGGCCCGGCCCGATCAGCCACAGCATCAGGTCCGAGTCGGCCCGGAACCCCACCGTCGAATAGACGCCCCGGACCGCGATCCGGCCCTCCCACTCCTTGAACAGGTTCTCGATCTCTTGGGCGGCATCGTCGGGGTCCAGATCCTGGAATGCCGCCTGGGCTTTGAACACCGGGTACAGGGCGTACAGCGCTTCGCTCATCTCATGTGCTCCCCTTCGATCGAGTGCAGCCGGCCGGCCATGCGCGACCGCACCGCTTCCGCGGCCTCGTTCCCGCCACGGACGCAGTCGGCGATCCCGGGCCCACGGTACGCCGGTCCCACCAGGAACGTCCCGGGAGGAAGGGCCCGCTCGATGGCGGCCACCCGATCCAGGTGTCCCACCTCGTACTGCGGCATCGAT
>DASPWN010000190.1:0-7271 GCA_035637835.1 Actinomycetota bacterium
GACCACATCCTCGAGCTGCACCAGGAAGGTGTGTCGTGGCGGGACTGCGCCGTGCTGTGCCGGACGCATCGGCTGTTCGAGCCGCTCCAGCTGGCGTTCGCCGACCGTGGGATCCCGGCCGAGTTCATCGGCCTCGCCGGCTTGATCAAGCTCCCGGAGGTCGTCGAGGTCCTGGCGTACGCGCGCGCCGCCGCCGACCCCGGCGGCGGCGTCGCGCTGGCCCGCATCCTGACCGGGCCGCGCTACCGCGTCGGTCTCGGCGACTTGGCGCGGGTCGCGGCCTGGACCCGCGTGAGCGGCTTCGCCTTCCTCGACCGCCTGAGCGAACGGCAGCCGGAGGACGAGGATCTGATGGAGGACCAGCCGTTCCTCATCGCGGAGGCCCTCGAGCACCTCGGCGAGGTCGAGGGTCTCTCCGACGAGGGGCGCGCTCGCCTGGAGGAGTTCGCCGCCGAGCTGGCCGGGCTGCGAGACGCGGCCCGCCGTCCGGTCGGCGAGTTCCTCGCCGAGATCGTCCGTCGAAGCGGGCTCCTCGCCGAGCTCGGTGCGCAGGTGGACGTCGCGGCATCGACCGCCCGGCGGCGCAACCTCGCAGCGTTCCTGGACCAGGTGCACGCCTTCCAACCGGTCGAGGGCGAGCTCACGCTTCGGGCGTTCCTCGACTACGTGGATTCGATCGAGGACGACCGCGAATGGTCGCCGGTCCAGCCGAGCGAGGACGATACCGTCAAGGTCATGACGGTCCACGCGGCCAAGGGCCTGGAGTTCGACACGGTGTTCGTCCCGGGGCTGGCCAAAGATCTGTTCCCCAATGCGCGGATCCAGCAGAACCCCATGCGGAAGGGGAGCTCCCTCGACATCGAGCTCCGTCGCGACCGCAACCTCCTCCCGCGGTTCGAGGGCGTGATGAGCCGCTTCGTCGACGCGCTGCGTGACCAGGAGGTGTTCGAGGAGCGCCGGACCGCGTACGTCGCGCTCACCAGAGCGAAGCGCCGCCTGTTCCTGTCCTCCGCCATCTGGTACGGGGAGAACATCAACGCCAAGACGGTCGGCAGGTTCTTCACCGAGCTCGTCAAGTGGGCTCGCCGGACCCAGCTGGCCGACGTCCATATCGAGGGCGAGGAGAAGGAGGAGAACCCACTCGCTGGGTTCCGGCAGCGTTTCGTCCGCCCATGGCCCGGACCGGCCAGGCCGGATGAGGCCGACGCCCTGTTCCCCGAAGGATGGCGACGCGCCGCCCTCGAGGCCGCCGCGGCGGGCGAGGTGGGAGCAAGCGCCCTCGCTACCCTGGATCCGGCTGAGCGCGCCCGGTTCGAGGACCTCGCGGCGGATCGGCGAACGCTGGCCGGGCATCTAGTGGAACGGGAGGCTGCGACGAGCGACGAGATCGGGATCCCGGCCACCGTGTCGGTCGGCGGGATCGTGGACTACGGACGGTGTCCCAAGCGCTTCTACTGGAGCGCGGTCCGGCCCCTGCCGCGGTTCTCCGGTCCTGCGGCCCGGATCGGGACCGACGTCCACGCCTGGATCGAGCGCCAGTCGTCCGGACAAACCACGCTGATCGAACTAGAGGAAGAGCCGGACCTCACCGCGGAGGAGCTCGCCGGCCAGCCCGGGAAGATCAAGCAGCTGCGGGATACATTCCTGGCCAGCCGGTTCGCCGACATGACCCCACTCCACGCCGAGCGCGCCTTCCTGTTGTCCCTGGGAGGCTTCACGGTGAGTGGCCGGATCGACGCGATCTACGGCGTCCCCGAGGGCCCGTGGGAGGTCGTCGACTACAAGACCGGCCGGAAGCCCCAGGACGACCCCCTGTCACGGGTTCAGCTCGACGTCTACGCGCTCGCCTGCATCGACGTATGGGGCAAGCGGCCCGACGAGTTGACGCTCACCTACCTGTACCTCGCCACGGGCGACGAGGTGTCGTTCGCCGTGGAGGACGCCGAGGCCATCCGCGATCGCGTGCGGGCATGGCTCTCGGCGATCGGCGCCGGCCGGTTCGAGCCCACGCCCGGCGAGCACTGCCGGTGGTGCGACTTCCTGTCCTTCTGCGACCCGGGGAAGGCGTTCGTGGGCCAGACCCGGACCTGAGGCCCGGCTAGCTCGTCAGTCGCTCCACCTGTTCCTCGAAGCTCCGGTACTGCGACGCGGGATCGAATCCGCCCACGACGGCCTCCGAGACGAAGCGCACGGCCAGCCCGAGCTCCGGAGCCCGCGTCAGGAGCGCGGCCCGGAACCATTCGAGGTCACCCGGCTGGAGGACGACGGGCCCGGAGGTGCCGGGATGCCGGAGCGACGGGTCGTCGATGGCGATCGGCGTGGGCCGCACGATCCGGTCGAGACCCGGAACCGATGGATCCTTCACGTCGAGCCGGGCCTGCGTCCCCCCCCACGTCGCGATGGCCACAACTGCGTCGGGGGCACCGGGGCGGTGGAGCTCCGCGCGCACGAGGCGGCCGGCCTACCCGGCCAGCGAACGTTCCGCGCGTCGAAGCAGGGAAGCGGTGTGCGAGAGGAGCTTCACCGCGACGTCGGGCTCATCCTCCACCATGCGCAGGAACTCCGTCCGCTTGAGCTCCAGCATCGTCACGGGTGTCTCCGTCGTGACCGTTGCGGTCCTTGCTCCCCCGTCGAGGAGCGAGATCTCGCCGAAGAAGTCGCCGGGCTGCAGCCGGTTGACGGCCGTTCCCGCCGGGCCGACCACCTTCGCCTCTCCCTGGAGGATGACGTAGAAGCTGTCGCCCTCCTGACCCTCCTTCACCACGGAGGCCCCTTCCATGTATCGGACCTCCTGCATGGAGTCGGCGAGGCGCTTCAAGTGGCGCGACGAGAGGCCGGAGAACAGTGGGACCCGAGCCAGGGCCTCCTGCTCTCGCTTGGCCATTGCCTCGGACTCCCTCGCAACGATCCGGTCGGCGGGTCAGCCTACTCCGAGGACCACGGCGATGTCGAAGCGGCCGCCGGGATGTCACCGGCTCGCGCTAGGGTCCCGGCATGGAGGCCCGTATCGTCGATCTCGCCTCCCCCGCCCGCAGGTTCGCCCACGGCCAAGCGCTGGTCCGCCAGGGCCAGGTCCCGGACTGCCTGTTCCTGGTGCGGGCCGGGGTGGTCCGACTGGCGGCCGCCCTGCCGAGCGGACACGAGGTAGTCGTGGGCTTGCTCGGACCGGGGGATGTGTTCGGGGAATGCGCGCTCCTCGGAGACCCCTCCCCGGTCGAGGCTCGGGCTGCGGGCGCGGTGCAGGTGGAGGCCGTGCCTCTGACGGCCCTGCAGGCGGTGCTGGAGCGCAGCCCCGGCACCGCCACCGAGCTCCTCCGACTGCTGGCCTCGCGGCTGCACCGAACCACGGGCGCGCTGGAAGAAGCGCTGGCCCAGGACGTCCCCACGCGCCTGTGCCGAACGCTGTGCGAGCTTGCGGGAAGGCACGGCGTGCGCGACGCACGCGGCGTGCGGCTGGCCCTTCCCATCACTCAGGAGGACCTGGGCCGGATGATCGGCGCCTCCCGCGAGACGGTGAACCGGACCCTGGCCGCGCTCTCGGCACGCAAGCTCATCCGGACCGAGGGCCGCCGCTACGTCATCCCCGACGTCGAAGCCCTGGCCCGGGCCACGGATCGGGAGGCGACGACGACGGCTTGACAGGGCCGGGCCGCCTTGGTGAGCTTGGGCATGGACGACTACGGGCCCTCTACGTACGGCGACCACATCGCCGATGTGTACGACGCATGGTTCCATCCGCCCTCGGACCCCGGTGCGGCGGTCGACTTCCTCGCGGAGCTCGCCGGCTCGGGCCCAGCGCTCGAGCTGGCCATCGGCACGGGACGCATCGCCCTTCCCCTCGCGGCACGAGGCGTTGAGGTCCAGGGGATCGACGCGTCCCCGGCCATGGTAGCCAAGCTCCGCGAGAAGCCGGGCGGGGCGGACATCCCCGTCGCGATGGGCGACTTCGCCGACGTCGCGGTGGAGGGCCGGTTCCGGCTGGTGTTCGTGGTCTTCAACACCCTGTTCGCGTTGCTCACGCAGGACGATCAACGACGATGCCTGCGGAACGTGGCCGAACACCTCACCGACGACGGCGTCTTCGTGGTCGAGGCATTCGTGGCCGACGTCGCTCGCTTCGACCGGGGCCAGCGGGTCCAGACCCGCCGTGTCGAGCCCAACCGCGTGTTCCTCGACGTGTCGATGCACGACCCGAAGCACCAGCGGGTCAGTGTTCAGCTCGTCGTGTTCGAGGAGACCGGGTTTCGGATGTTCCCCGTCGAGCTCCGATACGTCTGGCCCTCCGAGCTCGATCTCATGGCCGAGCTGGCCGGGCTTCGGCTTCGGGACCGGTGGGGAGATTGGAACCGCGAGCCGTTCACCGGAGATGGGAAGCACGTCTCGGTGTACGAACGAGCCCCGGCCTAGCCGGACTCCTGGAGCACGGCGAGGCTACACGGTCCGCATAGGAGTCCGCGGCCTTTCACGGGTCGCCCACACCGCACGCAGTTCCGGGGCTCGAGCAGCGTCCACCGAACCACGCCATTCGCGGTTCGCCGCTCGGCGCGGCCCTCGTTCTCCAGTTTGAGCAGGTGGGCCAGGACCGACCGGGCGGCCAGTCGGTGCAGGTCGACCGGGTGTTCGCCGTAGATCGCCGGGACGATCTCCTCCGGCGTTCGCTGCCCGGCCGCGAGCGCCGCGACGACCTGCGCCTCCCGGGTCGACCGATGCTCCAGGTACTCCTCCAGCTTGCCCGGGCCATCGAGCACGACGGGGCCGTGGCCCGGGTAGATCACGCGCGGGGACAGCTCCTGCATCCGCCGGAGCGAGCGGAGGTAGGCCGTGAGGTCGCCTTCCGGCGGGTCGATGACACTCGTTCCCCGCCCGAGAACCGCGTCTCCCGTGAAGAGCGAGCGGTGCCGTTCCTCGAAGTAGGCGACGTGGTCTGGCGTATGGCCTGGCGTGGCGATCGCGGTGAGCGCCAAATCACGGGCCCGGATGCGCTGCCCGTCCGCCACGTGGTTGCCGCCCTCGGGCGGGCGGGCCGCGTACACGGGCGCGCCCGTCGCGGCGGCGAGCGCTGCCGCGCCAGGAGCGTGGTCCGGATGGTCGTGGGTCAGGAGGATCGCCACGAGGTGACCCGCCTCGCGGGCCACCTCGCGGACGTGCCCGGGATCGTCGGGGCCCGGGTCGATCGCGATAGTAGGTCCATCCCCCACGATCCACGTGTTCGTGCCCTCGAGCTCGCGGATCCCGGGGTTCGGGGCGAGGACGCGGAGGATGCGCATCAGTCCGGTTCGACCTGAGGGACGTGAAGGGCGAGCACGTCCTCGACCGTGTGGCAGGTGGCCAGGGCCTCCATCGTCTTCAACGTCGGCCAATACAGGTCACACCTTCCCTCAGCGAAGTCCCGGAGGACGTCGGCCGGCCGGGCCCACCAGGCACGCTCGGCTTCTGCGCCGTCCGGATGCGGCTCCAATCCAGGAGGCGCGTCCACGGCGAAGAACCGGGCGTCGAACCGGACTGGCACCTGTTCGGGCGCGACCCAGTGCGAAATCTCCCGAAGGGCGTCGGCAGGTGGGGGCGAGGCGTGAACCGCCGAGAGCCCACGGTCGTCCCCTGCGACCGAGACCAGGCCCGCAGCCGTCAATGCGAGCCCGGCCTCCTCGATCAGCTCCCGGACGGCGCAGGCCCGGTCCGATTCGGCCGGGGAACCGAACCATCGCGAGGCCAGCCCGCCGTCCTGCGGCTCGACCGCTCCGCCGGGGAAGGCCAGGTAGCCGGGGAGGAACCGATGCTCGCTCCCCCGCTTCAGTACCAGCACCTCCACGCCGTTCGCGCCCCGCCGGGCGGCGATCATCGTCGCCGCCGGCCGAGGCTCGCTTGGGCCGTCGGGTCTCACGCTCGGGATTGTGCCAGGTGGACGTGGCTGGTCGCGCTGGCGACCCCCCCAACGACTCTCGTTCGTGCCGATACGCTGGTCAGGGTGAGCGCTGCCGTCGCGGCACGGATCCGACGTGCCATCGAGGAACGAGGGCCGATCTCGTTCGGCGACTTCATGGACCTTGCCCTGTACGGGCCCGGCGGCTTCTACGACCGACCACCCGTGGGACGCGAAGGCCACTTCATCACCAGCCCGCACGTACATCCGGTGTTCGCCGAGCTCCTCCTGCGCGCGGTCCTCGACCTGCGAGAGCGCCTGGGCCGGCCGGAGCCCCTGCCCATCGTGGAGCTGGGCGCAGGGGACGGGACCCTGGCCGCGAACCTCCTTCGGCTGCTGGGGGAGCGCGGGGGTCCGGCCGTGGACTACGCGGTCGTGGAGCGGAGTCCCGGCGCGCGCGCCGCGCTGGCTGAGCTGCCGGTGCGAGTCATCGAGCGCGTGGGCGATGCCGGCCACCCCGATGCGGCGGTGGTCCTGGCCAACGAGCTCCTGGACAACCTGCCGTTCCGAAGGGTTCGGGGAACGAGGGACGGGGTGGTCGAGATCAGGATCGACGCCGGCCGGAACGGCTTCATCGAGGTCGACATGCCCTGCGATGCGAAGATCGCGAAGCTCGCGGCCGAACATGGACCGCTCGCGCCCGGCCAAGAAGTCATCATCCCGACCGGCGCCATGCGATTCGTGGACGAGCTCGCGACAACGCTTCGTCGCGGGTACGCGCTCCTCATCGACTATGGGTCCGCGCGCGGTCCCTCGAGCGAGGTCCACGGATATCGGGAGCATCGGGTGCTCGAGAACGTCCTCCGCGATCCCGGTTCGACAGACATCACCGTCGGCGTGGATTTCGGAGCGCTCGTTCGGAGGGCCGAACAGGGAGGCCTTCGGTCGCTCGGCCTCGCGTCGCAACGCGATGCGCTTCTCGCTCTCGGCTTCGCCGAGTGGAACGAGGTCCAGCTCGATCGCCAGGGAAGCCTCCAGGCCCAGGGCATGGGCGCGCGGGCCACCCGAGTGTGGGAGGGCCGAGGCCGGGCCAGCCTGCTGGTCGACCCCGGGGGCCTAGGGAGGGTCAAGTGGCTGCTGCTGGCCACGGCGGGCCTCCCCGCGCCCGGCTGGCTGGGCTCGCGCCCGGACTCGATCGACTGAGAGTCGTCAGCGGTCGATGTCGCCGACGACGAAGAAGATGCTGCCGAGGATGGCGATGAGGTCGGGAACCAGCGCTCCCGGGAGCATCGCCGGGATCACCGAGACGTTGGAGAAGGACGCGGTCCGCATCTTCATCCGGTAGGGGTATCGCTTGCCGTCGCCCACCAGGTAGTAGCCCATCAAGCCCAGCGGGTTCTCGGTGCGCACG
>DASPWN010000191.1:0-3124 GCA_035637835.1 Actinomycetota bacterium
GGGACCGTGCTTCGATTTCTGCGGTCCGCGTTCCCCGTGACGATCGTGGACGCAACCTCCGCCTATTCCGATCACGTGCTGGGCGCGCTGGAGCTCTCCGATGTGATCTACCTGGTGACGGGCCTGGACGTGATCGGCGTCCGGCATCTCTCGCTCGGGATGCAGACGCTCGAAAATCTGGGCATCCCGCGGGAGCAGTTCCGGATGGTGCTGAATCGAGCCGACAGCAAGGTGGACCTCACTCCCGAGAACATCGAGCGAGTCCTGGGGATGAAGGCCAGTGCCAGGATCCCGTCCAGCGTCCTCGTGGCCAAGTCGATCAACCGATCCCGGCTGCTGCTGCTCGAACAGCCGCGATCGCCTGTGGCGAGGAGCATCATGGCCTTAGCAGACGGGGTCCTTGCCCAGACCCGGCCGGCTTCCCTCGCCTTCGCTGCCCCGGCGCGGAAGCGTCGGTGGAGGAGGTAGAGGGAGATGTCATTGGCTGAACGACTGTCGAAGATCGATCGTCCAGATCGGACGGCCGAGGTCCGCAACAGGGTCCAAGGCCAGCTCGTCGAATCCTTGGGACCGAAGTTGTACGACGCCACCCTGTCCGATAAGGATCTCCAGGAGCTCGTCCACCGACGCCTCCGGGAACTCCTCGACGAAGAGCGGATCCCGCTCTCGGTGCAGGAGAAGGCCCTCGTCATCCAGCAGATCGGTGACAACATCCTCGGCCTCGGACCCATCGAACCGTTCATACGGGACCCAGACGTCACAGAGATCATGGTGAACGGCGCCGGCGCCATCTACGTGGAGCGCGCGGGCAAGCTGTACGAGGCGGGAGCGAGCTTCCTGAACGAGGAGCAGCTTCGGCGGACGATCGACAAGATCGTGAGCAAGGTGGGGCGTCGCGTCGACGATTCCTCGCCATACGTGGACGCACGCCTACCGGACGGCTCGCGGGTGAACGCCATCATCCCGCCGCTCGCCATCCACGGCTCGGCGCTGACCATCCGGAAGTTCTCGGCCGACCCGTACACCTCGCAGGACCTCGTCCAGTTCGGCACGCTGACACCGGTCCTGGTGGAAATGCTCGGGGCGTGCGTCGGCGGTCGGATCAACATGCTGGTGTCCGGGGGGACGGGCGCCGGGAAGACCACTACCCTGAACGTGCTGTCCTCGTTCCTCCCCGAGGACGAGCGCATCATTACGATCGAGGACTCCGCCGAGCTCCGCCTCCAGCAGCCTCATATCGTGTCACTGGAGTATCGGCCGCCGAACATCGAGCAGCGGGGCGAGGTCACGATCCGCGACCTCGTGCGAAACGCACTCCGGATGCGACCGGATCGTATCGTCGTCGGGGAAGTCCGGGGTGGTGAAGCGTTGGACATGCTTCAGGCCATGAACACCGGCCACGACGGATCCATCTCGACGATCCACGCGAATTCCCCTCGCGACGTGCTTTCCCGTCTGGAAACGATGGTGCTCATGGCCGGGATGGACCTCACCATCCGGGCTGTCCGTGAGCAGATCGCGTCCGCCATCCACCTCATCGTGCACGTCGCCCGGCTCCAGGACGGCAGCCGCCGGGTGACCCAGGTGACCGAGGTGGTCGGCATGGAGGGTGACGTGATCACCCTTCAGGACCTGTTCCTCTTCGACTACTCACCCGGCGTCGACGAACGAGGCCGGGTCCTCGGCCAACTTCGGGCGACGGGTCTGCGCCCGAATTTCCTCGAGCGGCTGGCCGATCGAAACATCAGCCTTCGATCCGAGATCTTCTTGCCGGCACCCGGGAGAGAACCCTGGTGAGCCGCCGGCTCCTCATCGTTGCCGTTGGCCTGGGCCTTACCGCTGCATTCGCGCGGCCGGCGCTGGCCGATCAAGCCGTGCGAATCCGGGGCGTCGAAACTGGTGAGTTCCCGTCCGTGGGGATCACAGTCTCGGTCGAGGGGTCCGCCGGAGTCGCCACCGGGGACGTGCGCGTGCTCGAGGACGGCGTCCCCGTGGCCGTGACCTCCGTCCGACCGCTCGCCTCGAACCAAGGTGTCCAAGTCGTCTTGGCCATCGACACATCGAACAGCATGGCGGGGACACCCTTGCAGACCGCGTTCGCTGCCGCCCGCGAGTTCGTGTCTCGGGTCCCCGAGGGAGTGCAGGTAGGGCTCCTCACCTTCGCGGACCAGCCCAAGGTCATCGATGCGATGACGTCCGACCACGCGGCGGTGCTTGAATCGCTCGCCACCATCCCCGCGACGGGTCTTGGGACGGCGCTCTACGATGCGGTCGCGGCGGCAACCACCATGTTCACAGGAACCGCGCAACGGAACCTCATTCTGCTGACGGACGGTCGCAACACAAGCGGTTCCGTCGATCTCGAGACGGCTGTGGCCTCCTCGCGCGACGCGAACATGACGGTCTTCTCGGTGGGCCTGGAAGGTGCAAACGTCGACACCGCCATCCTCCAACAGCTCGCTCGGCTGACCTCCGGCTCGTACGCCTCGGCTTCGCCGGACGATGTGGGGGCGGCGTATCGCTCGTTGGCCCGCCAGCTTTCGCAGCAGTATCTGATCACGTATCGCTCGAAGGCGCCCTTCGGTACCCAAGCAACCGTCACGATCCAGCTCCCGGTCGGCGAGGCGAGCGCGGGATTCCTCGCACCTCCTCCCCTCCCCACCGTGCACGCGCCTGGCCCGCCGACGGCACTGGCTCGCTTCTTCAGTAGCCCGGTAGGTGTCGCGACAACAGTGGGACTCACCTTCCTGGCCGCCTTCAGCCTCATCTCACTCCTCATGGGCCTCCATGTCAGCGGCCGCCGAGAACGCCAACTGGCACAGCAGATCCCCGTGCCTCCTCCCCCCCGATCCAGAACCAAGGCGAAGCCCGAGCGAAACCCACTCACCGCGTGGATTCCTCAGACGGTTGTGGGCGCAGCAGGCCGCGTGGCCCAATACACGGGCCTGGCAGCCGCACTGGATGCACGACTCGAACGAGCAGCACTCGCGATGCGGCCCGGCGAGTTCCTTACCGCGATGGCCCTGAGCGGCGTGACCGGAATCGTGGCCGGCGGAGTGATCGGCGGAATTCTGTCCCGGGCTCTTCCGGGAGCTCTCTTTCTGGGGGCCGTTGGTGCACTCCT
>DASPWN010000192.1:0-7195 GCA_035637835.1 Actinomycetota bacterium
GTCGAGGTGCGTCCGACCGTGGAGTGGTAGCGATCCTCGAGCAGATCTTCCGCGACCAGTGGGGACGTGTTCTCGCTGCGATGATCGGCTTCCTCGGCGACTTCGACCTCGCCGAGGAAGCCGCGCAGGACGCCTTCGCGATCGCCGCGGAGCGGTGGCCGCGAGACGGGGTTCCCACCCACCCCGCCGCCTGGCTGGTGACGACGGCGCGCAACCGAGCCATCAACCGCATCCGCCGCGATCGCACGCTGGCCGCGAAGACCCGCCTGCTGCGGGTGCCCGAGCCGACGGAGGAAAGCGTGGACCCGAAGACCTTCCCAGACGAGCGCCTCGAGCTCATCTTCATGTGCTGTCACCCGGCGCTCTCGGTCGACGCGCAGGTCGCACTCACGCTGCGGACGCTCGGCGGCCTGAGCACCGGCGAGATCGCCCGCGCCTTCCTGATCCCCGAGCCCACGATGGCCCAGCGCCTGGTGCGGGCGAAGCGCAAGATCAAGGCTGCCGGGATCCCGTTCCGGGTGCCTCCCGACCACCTGCTGCCCGATCGGCTCGTTGCCGTGCTCGCGGTCGTCTACTTGATCTTCAACGAGGGCTACGGTGGCCGGGGCGACCTGGCAGCCGAGGCGATCCGGCTGGGGCGTGCGCTCGCCGAGCTGATGCCGGACGAGCCGGAGGTGCAAGGACTGCTGGCGCTGATGCTGCTGCTGGACGCTCGTCGGGAGGCGCGGTTCCGCGACGGCGAGCTGGTGCTGCTCGCCGACCAAGACCGCTCGCGCCTGGACACCGCGGAGATCGCCGAGGGTCGGGAGGCGCTCGACCGGAGCCTGGGGCTGCTCGGTCGTGGTCCCTACCTTGTGCAGGCGGCGATCGCGTCCCTGCACGCCGACGAAACGCGCGACTGGCCCCACATCGCTGCCCTCTATGATGAGCTCTCGAGCCTGACCGACTCGCCCGTCGTCGAGCTCAACCGAGCGGTCGCGGTCGCCGAGGCCCAGGGTCCCGCGGCGGGTCTCGAGATCGTCGACCGCCTCCCCCTGGAGGACTACCGCTACCTGCACGCGACGAGAGGCGAGCTGCTGCGCCGCCTTGGGCGCATGGAAGAAGCCCGCGAGGCGTATCGCCGAGCCCTCACTCTGGTGCACGACGACGCCGAGCGGCGCCTGCTGGAGCGGCGGTTGGCGGACATCGGCAGGGCTACCGGTCCCGGTCAGCTTTGACGGATCGGGGAGCCCGATCCGTCAGGACGTGGGTGGGAGTTCGACGAGGCGGCCATCCTGTTCGGCAAAGTCCCAGACGTCGATGGCCGGTGGTTCTACGCCGAGCGTCGTGAGGACGGTGCAGATCTGGCTTCGATGATCGGTCCCGTGGTGCAGCGCCTGCGCGAGGCGGATGCCCATCGGGGCGTGGGTCTCGGACCCGTCGTCGCGGCGCCTCACGGTGATGGCGTCGGGGTCCAGGTCCTGTGCCAGGAGCCCCGACCAGGCGGCGCCGTGGCCCTCCATCGCGGCCCGGAGCTCAGAGAGGTCCATGTGGTCCTCGTCGATCAGAGGGGTGCTCCCACCGGTCACGGCGAACAGGTAGGAGGAGTCGGCCCCGACGAGGTGGCGCGCCGTCTCGAGGATCGGGCCGTAGGTTCCCGGGACCGCGATCCCCAGTTGCTCTGGGGTGAGGTCGAGGCACGCATCGACCACACGCAGCGTCGCCCACACGTGGTGCCCGAACGCGTCCTCCAGCACGGACCTGCCCATGCGGCCACCGTAACAGACAGATGAAGCGCTCTCTGCGCTGACCTCCGGGCTAGTCTGACGTCACCGTGAGATGCGAACATACGTTCGTGCCGAACGACGCAACGATCCTGCACGCGGACGTCGACTCCTTCTATGCGTCGGTCGAGCAGCGGGATGACCCTCTTCTGCGCGGCCGCCCCGTCATCGTCGGGGCCGGCGTTGTCCTCGCCGCCAGTTACGAGGCCAAGGCGTATGGCATCCGCACGCCGATGGGAGGGGCGCAGGCACGCCGGCTGTGCCCGCAGGCGATCGTCGTCCACCCCCGCATGGATGCCTACAGCCAGGCGAGCAAGGCGCTGTTCGAGGTGTTCAACGACACGACGCCCTTCGTGGAGGGGCTGTCGATCGACGAGGCGTTCCTGGACGTTGGTGGATTGAGACTGATCTCGGGCACGCCCACGGAGATCGCCGTGCGATTGCGCCAGGATGTGCTCGAGAGGGTCGGTCTGCCCGTCACGGTGGGGGTTGCCAGGACCAAGTTCCTGGCCAAGGTGGCCAGCGGGGTCGCCAAGCCCGACGGACTGCTGGTGGTGCCGACCGACGGCGAGCTGGAGTTTCTCCACCGGCTTCCGGTCGAACGGCTGTGGGGCGTCGGGCCGGTCACGGCAACCAAGCTCCGCGACCGCTCCATCACGACCGTGAGGCAGGTTGCAGAACTTGGTGAGGCCACGTTGGTTCGGATGCTCGGCCGGGCAGCCGGACGGCATATCCACGCACTGGCCCAGAACCGCGATCCCCGGCCGGTCCAGGTGGGCCGGCGTCGCCACTCGATGGGGACCCAGCGCGCACTCGGCCGAAAACCACGATCACCGGAAACCCTCGACGCCGACCTCGTCGCGCTGGTCGATCGCCTGACGCGCAGGCTTCGCGCGGCTCACCGAGTGTGCCGCACCGTCGTGCTTCGGCTCCGGTTTGACGACCTCTCGCGCGCGACGCGGTCGCACACGCTGTCGGAGGCGACCGCACACACCCAGACGATCCTCACCACGGCGAGGGGGCTGCTCGCTGCGGCCATGTCGATGATCCGGAGTCAGGGCATCACCCTCCTCGGCGTGACCCTGGGCAACCTCGATCACGACTCGGCCATCCAACTCGCATTGCCGTTCGATCGTCCGCTCGCGTATCCCATCGATGCCACACTCGACAAGGTTCGCTCCCGGTTCGGATCGGCCGCCATCGTCCGCGCCGTGCTCCTCGGCCGCGACCAGGGCCCGTCGGTGCCTCTGCTCCCCGACTGAGTTCATCGGATGACGATTCCTGGCGGCTTGTGGTGCGAAGGCCAGGCGGGAAGAAGAGCCCGATCGGTTATCTTCGCGACCGGTCGCTCGTGACCTCCGAATCCGCGTCATCCTCCTCGGCCTCGCGGATGCGTTCGAGCTGCTTGTCCCCGAGGTGCTCGACCCCGATCAGTTGATCCCGGGCTTCCTCCGTGACGTGGACGAGCTCATCGAGCTTCACGTGGATGGCGGCGGAATCCCGGTTCAGGGTGTTCTGGATCAGGAAGACCATGAGGAAGGTGAGGACGGTGGTGGTCGTGTTGATGATCAGTTGCCACGCATTGGAGAAATGGAAGATGGGGCCAGAGACCGCCCAGCCCAGCGTGAGCAGGGCGGCGATACCAAACGCGAGGCCCTGACCCACCCATCGGGCGGCCATGGTGGCGAACCGATCGAATGGGGGTTGGCTGTTCGTGGTCTGCTGGTCTGCCATCTCGTCTCCCCCGCCTCACAGAATCATGTGCGTCATGTACCCGTGCCCCGGCCTGGGGAAACAGAGGGGATGTGACTAATCCACTTTCATGTCCTCGCCCGGAAGGGGTTGACCAAAAGGGGTAACCAGTGGAGGGTAGAAGGAAGCCGCATTGGGTACGTAAGGTAGGGACGGGACGTCTCGTAAGGAGGGCAATCATGGACATCACCGGCCGGATGGAACGCATGCGCACTGGGGCACGACAGCGCATGATGGAGATGAAGGCCGAACGGGCAGAGTCCCAGAACGAGCAGCTGAAGGCGGAGAACCGGGTGCTTCGCGACGAGCTCGAGGAGAACCGATCCGAGCGCCAGCGCGTCCTGGACCTGTTGGAGAAGGCCGAGTTCACTGTGGAGGAGCCGAGGAAGCGCCGGTTCCGCTTGTTCCGGTTGCTCCTGGCGGCCGGGGCGATCTACGCCGTGGGCACCAAGACGGGCGCGTTCCAGCGGGTCAAGGGATGGATGAACGAGATGCGCGGCCAGATGGACGAGATGACCGCACGCGGAACTGAGAAGGCCTCCGAAGCCGCCTACAAGGTGGGCGATGTGGTCGAACACACCGGCCGCAAGATCCAGAAGGCGGGCGAGCGCGTCGAGCAGGCCGGCGACCAAGTGGAGCAGAGCGCGAAGCAGACCGGCAGCACGGCCTGACGAGCTGCCACGTGAGGGCGGCGAGCCCCGAGGACGCACCACCCGTGCGCCCCCGGGGCTCGCTCTGCTTCAGCAGTTCGAATCGACCCACTGCGGCCGAGGGCCGATCGGCACTCCGGCCCGGGTGGCCATCCGCTTCAACTTGCGCCGGAATATCTGCATGTCTCGGTGCTGCCAGTCGCTATGAGTCAGACAGCGCCAGGACGGGTACAGCTCGTGGTGGTACGGGCTCATGAGGGTCTCCGCGTGTCCGATCACGTTCCGAACCTCGATGCCGAACCTCGCCAGCAACCACAACGTCAACTCCAGCGCGGCGCGGAGCTGGGGCCTGCGGCGCAGGATCTGCCCATCGCTTGTACCTACCATCTCGATGCCTATGGCCGTCCAGTTCATCCCGATGGCGTGCCGGCATCGGATCCCCATGTTGACGAGCTGGTAGATGGTGCCGTCCGTGTCGACGATGAAATGCGAACAGACCCCGGGCATCTCGCCCAGGTGCCGGCTATTCGCCGCGAAGGTGTTCCAAGCACTCGAGAACGACGGGCCGTCCGTGTAGTGCTCCACCACGACATGGGGGTCGGTGAGCTCCCAGATCCGTTCGCCGTAGTGCCTGTTCGAGTAGGCCGCCATCTGCCGCTTGCGTCTCGCGCCGAACGGGATCTTCCGCCACACGATGGCCGGCTTCAGCGAGGAAGGGTCGACGACGCTGGCGGCAAGGTTTCCTGCGGAACCCAGGGCCTGGTCCCCCGGAGCCAGAAGCACCGTGCACGCCATGAGCGCCGCCGCCGCCCTGATCGGTGGCGTCACCCCGCGATCGTACCTAGACTCGGCGGCAATGCTTGCCACCGCCGAAGCCTTCTCTATGCTGGCCGGGTGCGTGATCCGGTGCCCGGGCGGCGCCTGATCGGAGGGGGTGCCGTGCGAAAGACGTGGATCGGACCGCGTTCCGGTCGCATTGCCACGATCGCGTTATTCGCGCTGCTCGCGGGGCTCGTCCCGTCGCGGGCTGGGGCCGACGAACCCGCTGGGCAGTTCTGGGTCCGGTGCCCCTTCTCGCACGCGGCCATGGACGATCCCATCGTCTTCCCCGGCCAGCCCGGGGCCTCGCACATGCACGACTTCTTCGGGAACAAGACGACGAATGCCTACTCGACGCAATCGTCGATGCTCGCCGGGGCCACGACCTGCCGGATCCCCAGCGATACCGCCGGGTACTGGTCCCCCACGGCCTCCCTCCGTGGTGTGAGCATCAAGCCGCGGGTGATGCGGATCTATTACCTGGGTGTGAAGGACATCGCGGTCGAGACCATCCCCCAGGGCTTGAAGTTCGTCGGTGGCAACAAGGATGCCCTGTCGGTGGCTGACAATCCGCATGTGTCCTGGTACTGCGGAGCAAGCGGCTCGGTGAAGACGCCGAAGATGGACGCACCGTACGACTGCGGACCGTGGGCCCAATACCGGTTCGTCGATGGAGTCGTCGGCGTCGTCGATATGCCGAACTGCTGGGATGGGGTCGGGCTCGAGCCTTCCGACGTCGTCTACGCGGTCGCCGGGAGCTGTCCACCGGGCTTCGACCACGTCCTGGCCAGGGTCAGCCAGCGCATCCACTTCGGCGTCATGAACCCGCTGAACTCGGATGGGACCGTCGGCCTCACGCTCTCGAGCGGCGCCTACTACACCTTGCATTCGGACTTCTGGAACACCTGGCAGCAGCCCAGGCTGGATCAGCTCGTGGCGGAGTGCCTGGTGGCCCACGTGGGGTGCGGCTCGGTGACGCCGGCCCCCAAGCCCGAATGGACCAGGGAGTTCGGGACCATCCGCTACGACCTGGCCCAGGGGCTGGCTCAGGCAGCCGATCGGGTGTTCGTCGTCGGGTCAACCAATCTGGCCCTCCCCGGTCAGGACTTCCGAGCTCGGACCGACGCCTTCGTCCGGGCGTACGGCTCGAAAGGCCGCGAGCTGTGGACCGACGAGTTCGGCACGTCCGGGATCGATCAGGCGTTCGCCGTCGCGGCGACCGAGAGCACCATCTTCGTGGCCGGCTCGACCGATCGGGCTCTCCACGGACAGAAGCATCGGGCCGGCGTCGACGCGTTCGTCCGAGCCTACACGCTTCGAGGCAACGTCCTGTGGACCCGCGAGTTCGGCTCGACCGGAGACGACCGGGCCCTCGCGGTTGCCGTGAACGGCGGAGGTGTCTACGTCGCCGGTACCACCGACGGCAGGCTCGGCCTTACCCGTCGGGGAGGCGTGGATGGGTTCGTTCGGAAGTACAGCCACGCGGGCACCGAGCTGTGGACGAAGCAGGTGGGGACGGCGCTCACCGACAACGTCAGCGCCGTCGCCGTGGACTTTCTTGGCGTGTACGTCGCCGGATCGACCGATGGCGAGTTCGAGTCCGCGAGCGCCGGAGGTTTCGACGGGTTCGTTCAGGCGTACCGGCCGAACGGGTCCGAGTGGTGGGTGTCGGGGTTCGGCACAACCGGCACGGACGGGATCGGGGCCATTGCCGCTGGGCGGTCGGCGATCTATGTGGGAGGGTCAACGGACGGGACGTTCCCCGAGCAGGTAGCGCAGGGGGGGGTCGACGGGTTCGTTCGGCGGCTCGACCACCACGGCAACGAGGTGTGGACGCGGCAGTTCGGCTCGCCGGTGGCCGACGACGTCCATGGCGTGGACGTGACGGCCGGCGGGATCTTCGTCGCCGGCTCCACCGACGGGGCGATGCCCGACCAGACTCCGCTCGGCGAGACCGACGCGTTCCTGGTGAAGTACAACGCGCGTGGCGTGCAGCTATGGACCACACAATTCGGGACCAACGACTTCGACACCGGTTCGGCGCTCACCGTGAACGCGGAGGCCGCCTACGTGGCCGGAGAGACCCACGGGGCGTTCGAGGGATCTGTCAACAGGGGCGACCGCGACGCCTTTGTGACCAAGATCGGCTTCGCCTGACCGACGTAGGGTGTGCTCCGAGAGATGAAGAAGCTCGCGTTCGTGCTCGGGGTC
>DASPWN010000193.1:0-16454 GCA_035637835.1 Actinomycetota bacterium
CTGCGCACGGTAGCGGCAGCCGCCACGACAGCGTCCTCTGTCCGTGCCTCGTCGCGCGCGGAGACCACGAGCCGGAGTCGGTCGAAGGCCGGGACGATCTGAAACTGGCGCAGGCCGGGGACCCCTGCGTGCGGCGCCCGCAGCCGACTGACGTGGACCCGCACGTCCCCGCCCCCGCCAGCCCGGAGCGACAGGTACTCCTCGCGTCGGCCGACGATGAACGCGACCCGGGCGAACGGGCGGCCGCACGGGCACGGGCCGTCGGCCATCGTCACCACGTCAGAGACTTCGTAGCGGATCAGCGGCAGCACGCCGTTGAACAGGGTCGTCAGCAGTACCCCCGCGCTGGGCATGCCCGGAGGCACCCCTCGCCCGTGTTCGTCCACAGGCTCGAACACCAAGACGTCCTCCGCGACGTGGATACCGGCGACCGCGGGGCACTCGGTGCCGAGGAGCCCACCCTCTGTGCAGCCGTAGCTGTCCAGGACGTCGGCCCCCCAGGTCCGGCGCGCCAGATCCCGAACCTCCGGAGCGAGGACCTCGGCGGTCGAAGCCAGCTTGTTGGGGCGTATCCGCAGGCGGCCGGCCTCCTGTTCGTCGACCAGGCGGCGGATGAACGACGGGTAGGTCCCCACGAACTCGGGCTGGTAGGCGTTCAACGCGGCCACGACCTCCGGAAGCGGCGTGATGACGGACAGGCGGGGGGCGTCGGATCGGCCGGCCCGCAGTTCGGCGTTCGCCCGGTTCGTCAAGTGGAGTGGTGTCGGGGCCCCGACCCCGACCAGGCGCGAGTCCGGCGACGCGCCGATCATCGCAACGAACCTGAGGATGTTCGCGACGACCTGGTGCCACCCCGCCCGGTCGTACACGACGACCGCGCGCTCGCCGGTTGTCCCGCTGGTCGCGCAGACCCGGTACTCGCCGAGGAGGAGAGCCCCGGGGCGATCGCCAGCGAGGTGCGCCTCCGCGTCACGAAGACGGAGGCGAGGGTCGGTGACGATCCGGTCCCACTGCTCCATCAGGGTAGACTTCGTCAGGATCGGCAGTTCCTCGAGCGTCGCTCCGGCATCGACGGATCGCCCGAGCACGCCCTTGTAGTACGCCGACGCCTCGACGGCGTGCCGGAGCGCGGCATCGAGCCTCCGCCGCTGCTGCTCGAGGAGCCGGTCCCTCGACCAGGCGTCGCGCGCGGTCATCTCACCGACGATCGGGTAGACATCGGCGGGGTCGAGGGTGGGCATGGCGGTGCTGGTCAGGGTCACGGCTCCGCCTTCCGTGGCGGTCCGGCCCGCGGTCGGCTCATGCCGCGGGCGAACGCGACAAATGCCTCTTCGATCTCGGCGTTCGACAGAGGTCGGGGGTCATGCAGCCGTTGTAGGAGCAGTCCTCGTGCGACGGCCGCGCCGATCCGTGCGATTCGCTCGGGGGGATAGGGAAACTCGACGTCGCCGCGCGCGGCGATCTCCTCGATCACCTCGCCGACCATGCGGTTGATGTCCTCGCCGGCGGATGCGAGCCTCGCACGGAAGCCCTCGTCACCCTCAGACGCAGCCCACGCCTCGACGAGGGCGCTCGCCCACCGGCCCTCGGGGTCGTCATCTAGCATCACCCGCACGTGGGCACGCGCGGAATCCTCAATGCTCGCCGCACTCGATCGAACGCGTTCATAGACTGCGAGCCGGCCGTGCTTGCGTGCGTCGAGGACGGCCATGAACAGGTCAGCCTTGCTCTCGAAGTTCGAATACACTGCGCCCTTGGTGACCCCAGCCTCCGCGGCGATCTCCTCGAGGGTCGCGGCATGGAACCCACGCCGTAGGAACACCACATGACCCTGGGCGATCAGCCGCTCGCGCGTCTGGGCCTTCCGCTCGTCCCGCGTCAGCCTCGTGGCGACTCGCATACCATGGGTATCTAAATACCGACGGTATGCGGTTGTCAAGTCGGTCCTGTGCAACCAGGCGATTCCGAGGTCTCCTGTTTGCCCGAAATCGCGACGGGACCGCTTCTGGTCGGGCTACGGAGAAGGGACCCATGGTCCTCGATCGAGACGCCGACAGCGCCTGCCCCAACCCCGCTACCGGGGCTTCCGCCTAGTCATCGACGACCTGGAGGACGACCTTGCCGCGCTTGCCACGCGTCATCACGCGCTCGAACGCTGCGCGCGCCTTGGCGAGCGGGAAGACGGAGTCGATCACCGGCCGAACAGCGCCCTCGTCGACGAGCCGGGCGAGCTCGATGAGCTGCTCACGGCTGGGCTCGACGACGAAGTACGTCGCCTCGGCCTTCTCGCTGGCGGCCGCTGGGGGCTCCTCGGCCACCGAGACTAGCCTTCCGCCCTCGCGCAGCACGGCCGTCGAGCGTGCGAGCACCTCGCCGCCGACCGTGTCGAAGACTAGATCGACCGGGGCGAGAGCCTCCTCGAAACGCACAGCCGTGCGATCCACGGCCTCGTCCGCTCCGAGCGCGAGCACGTCCTCGACCGCAGCGCTGCTAGAGCCTGTTCCGATGACGTTGGCGCCGCGCCAGCGGGCAAGCTGCGTCGCGATCTGTCCGACCCCGCCCGCCGCACCGTGGATCAGCACCCGCTCCCCCTTCCGGAGCCGGCCGTGTTCGAACAACCCCTGCCACGCGGTCAGCCCGGCCAGCGGGATCGCGGCGCTCTCCAGGTGTCCGAGCGTGTGCGGTTTCGGTGCGAGGAACGACGCCGGCACCGCCGTGTACTCGGCGGCGGCGCCGTTCCGGTCGAAGCCGGTCAGGGCCCAGACAGGTTCACCGACCGCGAGATCAGACACATTCGGACCGAGGGCGGCGATCACTCCCGACAGCTCGTAGGAGGGGATCGCGGGCAGACGATCGACCGGCCACTCGAGCTCGTCGCGCGTGATCGCGGCAGCGTGCACGCGCACGAGCGCCTCACCCGATCCCGCCCGCGGGATCTCCACCTGCTCGATAGCGAGCCCGTCGACGCCTCGCGACGAGACCAACCGGATCGCGGACATCGTCCCGGTCGTGCTTGCCACTTCGGGAAATCCTTGCGCATTCATCACTCACCCCCAGCGGGTTGCTCAATCGGTGAGGCCAGATCGGGCTTGGGGACATGCGTGAGCCGGCGGAGGACTTGCAGGGCATCCGTCGGTGGGACCTCTTCGAAGAACTCCGCGTCGACCTGCTCGACGACGGCGATCGCACGCGGAGCGAGCCGCGCGCCCCGCCGAGTGACCCGCAGCCGCAGGGCACGGGTGTCCGCGCGGTCGACCTCACGCTGGACCAAGCCCTTCCGTTCCAGGCTGCGCAGCACCTGCGAGGTCATCTTGACGTCGGTGCCCGCAAACGCGGCGAGTGCGGTCTGCGAGGGGCGCTGACCCTGCTGATTTAGCCACCAGGTGCAGGCCAGAAGCACGAACTGGACATGGGTGAGATCGAGCGGACCGAGCGCGTGGGAGACGCCACGCTGCCAACGCAGCGTCGCATGCCAGAGCAGGAATCCGGGGCTCTCGCTCGGGTGAAGCATCAGCGTTCGGCGCCCTCGACGAGCGCGGCCAGCACCTGCGGAAAGTCGGCGCTGATCTCGGGGCCGATCTGCGGCCCGAGAGTGTCGGCCTCTGGCCCGGTGATCTCCATTCGGTAGACGACCCGGATCCGGCCTCCGAGCTGTTCGATGCGATGGATCGTCCGTACCGCCACATCTCCGAGGTTGGCCTCGTCGACGAACAGCTCCGGCTCCACGGCCTCCGCGATCCGTAGCTCGATCGGCTCTTGCCCATGCGGGGTCATCGTGATCGTGCTCGGGGCGGCGAACGGCCCGGACAGCTCGGCCCGCTCGAGATCGGCGTTCCAATCAGGCCACCCCGACACTTCAGCCCAGAGACACCAGATGGCCTCCGGTGCCGCCGTCGTCTCGATGCTGTGCTCGGTGGTCCACATGGCGAGCCGCCTTCCTCAGATAGTCTCTACGCAGATAATCTTCGTGCAGACTATCGAAGGTGCGCTGCCCCTGTCAACCCCTTTCGTTGGTCTGAACCCCGGCGGCCCCATCGCGTCGTGAGAGGCGTTCCTGGCCAGGCGTTTCGTGCCAGAACTCACTCGCGAACGCGTCGCCGATGAAGAATGGCGTTGAGGAGCTTTGATAGTCGAGTGCCGGCAAGAGCAAGAAAGATGGGGCAACTTTCGTCGCGCCGGCCGATCCCTGCTTCTGGAGCTGGGTCCGAATGCCCTTCTTAGAAGCATGGACCGAAATATTTGCACCCCACACCCTCGGTCTGGTCGCGATGCGGCAGCGAGCCGAGATGACCGGCGGTCGGTTTCTGATCGACTCCGAGCCCGACCGGACGCGGGTGGAGTTCTGAGTACCGGCGGCGAACGCATCGAGACCCGCCTCATCTGGCGGGGTGGAGAATACGAGTCGAGCAGTCCTGTTGCGGGCAGCATTGTCCCAACCGCGTGTCGGAGACATGCGGTGCCGGAACAACCGTCATCGAGGTGGGCGAAGCAGCTCCTCCACCATCACCTCGAGATGGGCGATCCGAGAGGCTTTAAAGAGGACGACATCGTTCGCACCCGCGCTGTTCAGGACGACATCGAGCGCCTCGTCCTGGTCGAGGCACCATCGGATGCACTGACGAGCCATGCCGGCTGCGAGCGCGCCGTCGGTGATCGGACGCGCCTCTTCGCCGACGGCGATGAGGCCGTGGAGTCCGAGCTCCGCCGCGGCCCGTCCAATCTGCTCGTGTTCAGCTCGCGATGATGCTCCGAGCTGCGCCATCGGACCGAGGACGGCGATCGCTCGCGTTCGGTTCCGCACCCCGGCCAGGGCCCGGAACGCCGCGAGCATCGACATCGGATTCGCGTTGTACGCGTCATGGATGATCAGCGTGCCGGTCGGGGTCGTGAGTTCCTGCATCCGACCCGGTGACGGTCTCGCGGCTTCGAGCCCCGCCGCGCAAGCCCCCAGCGGGAGGCCGAGCGCGATCCCGCACGTGACGGCACCGAGCGCCGACGTCACCATGTGCTCGCCGATGACGCCTAGCCGAACATCGACACTCTCGTTCTCGTAGACGAGCGTGAATCGGGCGTGGCCGGACGCGTCCGTTCGCAGGTCGTGTGCGCGCACGTTCGCGTCTGGATGTCGTCCGAAACGCAGGACCTGCGCATCCGTTCTTGCGGCGAACGACGCGACGACGCGATCATCCACGTTGAGGATCGCCACGCCGCCGGGGGGCAATGCCTCGACCAGCTCGGCCTTTGCTCGAGCGACCCCTTGGAGAGATCCGAAGGTCTCCAGGTGCGCGGGGCCCACGGCCGTGACGACTCCGACGCCCGGGCGTGCGACGCCGCATAGCATGGCGATCTCCCCGATGGCGCCGGCGCCGATCTCCGCGACCAGCACCTCGGTGTCCTCGGCGGCGCCGAGGATCGTGAGCGGTACCCCGATCTCGTTGTTGAAGGAACGTGGGCTCGCGGCAAGGCGAAAGGCGGACCGAAGCACCGCCGTGGCGAAGTCCTTGGTCGTCGTCTTCCCGACGGAGCCCGTGATGCCGATGACCTGCCAGCTCACGGCGCGCCGCTCGGAACGGGCGAGTTCGATCAGCGCTTTGCCCGGCGAGCCGACGACGATCGACCCTGGGACCGGAGAGAAGTCTCGAGAGACGACGCATCCGGCCGCGCCACGGTGGAGAGCGTCGGCTACGAAACGATGGCCGTCGGTCCTTTCACCGGGAAGAGCGAAGAACAGCGAGCCTTCGCGAGCGTCGCGGCTGTCGATCACTACGCCGTGAACGAGCCGATCGGGACCGATGTGGTGGCCGGAAACGGCACGTGCGACCTCCGAGGCTCGACGCGTCCTCACCTCTTCCAGCGCTCCTCGTTCGTGGGCCTCTTTCTGGAAGACCGCGCGAACCTTTCCGAGGTTCCTGCCGTCTTCTTTTCATGGCCCTGAGCGCTCTGTTGCGCCCGCAGACGAGCCGGCCCGCGACGCACTCGCGTCGGCGCGTTGCCTCCGCTCATCTCCTGGATCGTTCGTTCGAGGACCTCGCGGGGGATCTCGAGGAGCTCGAGGGGCTCGCAATGGATGCTTCTGGGCATCTCGGCCTGACAGGCCGGGTCCTGCTCCGACACCGACGAGATCTTCACGGCGACAGCCTCGACCTGATCGAGGACCATCTGCGCCACCTGATCCTCGCCTACGACCGCATCCGTCGAGAAGCGCGGGGGCTGCGCGCGGATGCCGAGCGGGGCCGCCGAAGCCCGGAGTTGCTGGCCGGCCTGGCGGTGGAGCGAAGCGGGCTCGCCGACCGGTTGCGAACGCTCCAAGGGATCGCCGCCGCCGCGATGACGGCGTCGGAGTGGCAGTCCCCATCCTTCGCGCACTCGGGACGGTCCAACGCCGGCACGTGCACGGGTGCGGTCCGCCCCCACGTCGACGACTACCGGCGCGACCGCCATCCGGACGCAGCGGCGTTCGAGGCCGAGTACCTAGCCGCGTACGTCGATCCGGTCGCCGGTCTGGATCTCCGTGCGCTGGTGACGAGCTGCGGGATGTCTGCGTTCGCGACGATCGTCGGATTCCTCCAGATGGAGGGCAAGCTCGACGGGCCGGTCCTGCTGGGAGCTTCGGCCTATCACGAATGCCGTGATCTACTGCGCGCCATGGTGCCGGACGACGCGCTCGTGGAGGCGCCGGAGCATCCGCCGGACGCCTTGCCCTCGGCGATCCTTCGGCACCGACCCGCGGCGGTGTTCCTCGACAGTGTGGGGAACGCGCCGGGAACGCTCGTCACCGATGTGCCCGGTGTCGTCCGTGCGATCGAGGCGGCCGGCCGTCCGTCATATCTAGTGCTCGACAACACCGCGCTGACGTGCACCGTGCAGCCCTTCCGACTCGCCGGGCCTTGTGGATATCTGCGCCTGATCGTGTTCGAGAGCCTCACCAAGTACGCGCAGTTCGGGCTCGATCGGGTGACGGGGGGTGCGATCCTCGCCGAGGGTAGCGACGCGGAGGACCTCGACCGCTACCGGGAGCACCTGGGAACGAACATCGCGGATGCGATCGTGCACGCGATCCCTCGGCCTAACCGGCCCGCCCTGGAGCGCCGCCTCCTTCGGATCGAGCGGAACGCCCTCGTACTGGCGAGGCGCATCAACGAAGCCGCAGGTCGGGCCGGCGGGGGAGTGGTCGTCGGGGCGCACCACCCCGCACTCGAGGACCACCCGTCGTTCGAGATCGCCCGAACACTTCGGTTCCGCGGGGGGTGGTTCTCCATCGGGTTCTCGCGGGGCCTCGATAGACCGGAGGTCCACCATCGGTTCGTCGATCTCGCTCTGGAAGAAGCGAGGCGGAGGCACGTGCCGCTCATTGGAGGCGCCAGCTTCGGTCTCGACACGACCCGCGTCTACCCCACGGCGGCTACGACCCGGTGCGGCCGCCCCTTCGTGCGAGTGTCACCGGGTATCGAACACGCCGCCGGGATCGAGGAGGTGGCCGGCGTGTTCGCGTCGGCGGTCACCCAGGTCGCCGAGGAGGAGTTGGGACCGTAGGCGGGCACGAGGTGCAAGCATTGGGAGCAACTGCTGGGTCTGCCGACTCAGAAGGTACGGGCTGTCAGGATTCGCACACCCCGATTGTGAAGTTCTGCGATCCAAGTCTCAGGAGAGAGCCATTCGGCGGGGTGAACGACACCGCGTTCCCGCAGCTTTCCCTGTAGGAGCCGTTGCAGGGCCATCGCACACGGCAGGATCGCCAAGCGCTGGTCGCCGCTTAGGGCGGCCACGGTCACACGCCGCTCGCCTTCCCACAATTCGACCTGCAAGCATCCACCCTCCGATCCGAATCGACCGAATGGCCTGGAGATCGATGAGAGGAGACCGGCGACCCGGGACCGCGCTCGAGCGCCAAGGTGGGACCAGAGCGGCCCGACGCCCGAGACGAACAGCCCTGCCGGGCCCCATTCCAGGACCACCCGGAACTCCGCCTCGAGCCCGAGGTCACGTCGGAGCAGCTCTGTGTCGGGGGAACGTCCCAAGTACGCGAGGCGGCGGCCGAAGGGAAGATGAACGCATGTCGGGCGGCCGAAGCCGCTCGACATCGCGCTCGCGATGGCTCCGGCGCCCCTCGCGTTCCGGTTCCCGATGACCAGGGTGACCCGAGCCTTCTCGGCGCCCTGCAGGCGCTCGCGACACCAGCGTGCAAGGGCCCCGGAGAGCGCCGGCACCGTCGACAGGCCGGGGATCACCGCTGATCCGGCGCCGCGCGCGGCGGCATCGAGCGTCGTGTCGTCGAGGAGTGGGACGACCCAGCCCTCATAGTCGCTGATGTCCACCCAATGCGCCCCGGCCCGCACGGCCGCCGTCGGAAGCTCAGGCGAGAGTTCCTGGAAGGGGCCTGCGGCGCAGGCCACCGCTACGCAGCCGCGCGCCGCGCGGGTCAACGACTCCGGGTCACCGAGATCGAGCGCCATCGCGGATGTGCGATCGGGCTGGTCGAGTTCCCGACGGGCCGCGACGACCGCTGGGAGGCCGCGCCCGGCCAGGATGAGATCGACGGAGGTCGTCTTCAGCAGGTCGCGAGCCAGGAGGCGTCCGAAGACCCCGGACCCACCGGCGATCAGAACGCGCGGCGGCTCAGCCATCGGCCGGTCAGGCCCGCCCACAGGACGAACAGCGGCAATAAGGCCGCGGCGCTCGCGAACTGCCCGGTGTTCGATGAAACGAGCGTGGCGACCGAGAGCCATAGAGCGACGGTCCACACCGCCGCCGCCAGCCAAAGGAGCCACGGCGGGAGCTCCTGCCTGCCCGCCAACGTCAGGAGGATCTCGATCGAGCGATTGAAGCTGCTGGGGTGGGTTAGACATCCAATCTGAAGCCGAGATCGACCTCATCAGCGGATTGGCCGCCGCGGATTCCCCAGTTCTCCATCGAAGGTTCGTGGAGAACGATGAGGATATCGCTGGCGGGGATCCCTACCTCCCCGAGGTTGCGCACGATCGCCTTGTAGAGCGCCCGCTTGGCGGTTAGCGATCGGCCCGGGAAGCCGGTGATTTCCACGAGGATGTAGTTCTCGGATCCTCCGGGTGGGATCTCGAAGTTCTCGGGATCATGTTCAATGAGCCGTTGAGTGCGATCATCCTCTGGAATGCCGAACGCCTGAACCAGGGCGGCGTGAATCGCTTGGAGAAAGCGACTCTTCTCGGCAGTCGGCCGTCCCTTGAGGATCTCGATCCGCACTAAGGGCATCGCCTCAGATCCTCCGACTTCGTGTCCTGCGACCCTACCGCATGCCGAACACGTCCAGAATGGATATCGTCGTGGCACGGGTTGCAAACGACAAGGGTCTTGCGATGACGGGCTACCATCATCTTGACCCATTGCGGCTTCTCAACTCGTCCCAGCCGCAGCTGGCGAGTCTGATTTGCGGGGTGACCCAACGGGCGACGTTCGCCGGTACCTAGACCGGCTCGTCGATGAGCTGAAGGATTCCGGCCGAATCCGGACCGGGCGGATCGAGCGGGCGTTTCGGACCGTGGAGCGCCACCGCTTCCTCCCGGGTTTCTCCCGCTGGGACCCTGCGACCTCTAGCCCCGTTCCGGTCGAGTTCGACCCTGCCCGGCCGAGCGAGAACTCGCTCGGCATCATCTACTCAGACCAGGCCCTCGGAACGCGCTTCCGGGACGGCCTTCCCTCCAGCTCGTCCTCACAGCCCTCCGTCATGGCCGACATGCTGGAGGCCCTCGCGCTAGGGCCGGGGATGCGCGTCCTGGAGATCGGCACCGGGACGGGCTACAACGCCGCGCTGCTGGCAGAGATCGTCGGGGACGAAGGCTCGGTCGTCACGCAGGACATCGACCGCGGGATCGCGGCTGAGGCCACCGATGCCCTCCGGGCCGCGGGCTACGGCTCGGTGCGGGTCGTGGCCCGTGACGGGGCGGAGGGCGTATCGGAGGCGGCGCCGTTCGACCGGATCCTCGTCACGGTCGGATGTCCCGATGTCTCTCCTCGATGGCAGGAGCAGCTCACCGAGGACGGGCGTATCGTTGTGCCGCTGGAGCACGCCGGGCTCCACCCGCTGGTGACGCTCACAAAGCACGATGAGCGGCTGGGGGGTCGTTTCTTCGCCTGGTCGGCGTTCATCCCCATCCGCGGGCTCCTTCACCAGGAGCTTCCCTGGCCGGCGGCCTTGCTCCGGGAGGGTGGGACCGAAGCGGCCACGAAGGTGCCGGCGTGGGTTGGGTTTGGCACCGGGACCCCCATCCCCGGCTGGGGGATTCCCCGCGACGTGATGGACTTCTTCCTGTTTCTGGCCTTGTCGGACTGGCGGGCCGTGGCCCTGCCGCCTCCTCCGAGCTCGATCCAGGATCGCTGGGAGGTCGGACTGATTGATCCATCGGGGTCGGCACTTGCAAGATCCGGTGGCATCCGAGCTTCGGGGAGCCAGGACCTCCTTCCGGACTTGATGCGGCATCACGAGTCGTGGGAAGCGGCCGGGTGCCCCGCCCTGGAGGACTGGCACATCACGCTCACGTCTCACGACGCCGAACCAAGAACTCCTGCCGACCTGGCGGTGGAGCGTGCGAACTATCGACAGGTGGTGACTCGGGCGACATAGCCCGTGTGCGTCCCGAACCGCCTCTTCCGGGAACCGCGCGACTATCGCAGTGGGAGCGGACTTCGGAGCCAGCGCATCTCGTCGCGGACCAGCTCGTGATGGCGGCGTGCGTATGCTCGTGGGATGAGCGACCTCCGGACCGAGCACGCCGCCCGAGAGGCGGAATCGTGGGCCCGGTTCGCAGCCGCCCTCGACCGGATACCGCGCGACCGCTGGGACGGATCCGAAGTCCTTCCTGGGTGGACCGTGAAGGACCTTCTCTGGCATATGGCGTGGTGGCTCGACAAGTGCGCGCGCAACCTGGAGCACCTCCGCACCGGAACCGGCGAGGCGGCCTGGCCGGCCGAGACGGTGGATGAGGTGAACGCCAAGCTCGTGGCCGAGGCCGAGGGCAAGACGGTCGACGCCGTCTATGAGGAGCTGCTCGCGTCGCGCCGACTAGTCCGCACTCGGTGGGAGGCCCTCCCGGACGTCGACGCCAAGGCGGTCGAGGAGGTCGCCGGCGAGACGTACGAGCACTACGACGAGCACCTTCCCGACCTCGAGCGTTTCGCCGGATGAAGCCCGCGCGGTGACCGCGACCTGGGAGGAGTTCGAGCGGCTCGAGCTCGCGATCAGTCGTCACCGAGGTCGAGGACTTGCCCGAGGCCCACGTGCCGGCGGTCAAGCACACGATCGACTTCGGCCCGCCGATCCAGCGTCCAGATGTAGCGGGGGAGGGTAGAGTCGCAGCTGCTCGCGAAGGGGATGGGCAACTGGATCACGGAGTGAGGACCGTGTCGCACACGCCGAGGCACGCGATCCGCGAGTGGCTCACTTCTCGTTTGTCCATCAGGTTGTAAGGGTCGCGCACGCCAACTTCAGAGGTCGTAAGGCTCGCTCTCCTCGTCGTGGATCCAGAGAAGCTCACGTCACCGCTCAAGCTTGAGTCGCCGGAAGTGGACAAACCAGAGTTTCCTCATCTTTGCGGGCCCCTCAATTTCGACGCGGTTCTGCAGGTCTTGCCGTTTCATGAAGGACCTGACGGCTATGAGCTGCCAGCCGAGCTAGTGGATGCCAAGCGCGACATCGTCAGACGAGGCTGACAGCTGTGCTCAAGGCCTACGCCGCAAGCCGAGATCAGTTTCAGAACGAGCGGAACCTCCAAGACCTAGCGAGCGGGTCCCAAGTGGAGCGGAGGCGGAGGGAACACTGTAAGAACCACAACGCCCCAGGCCAGGGGTATGGGTCAGCGCCCGGCACTGGGGCCGTCTCTGACACGCTGATCTCTTCTGTCGCGACGGGACGCCCAACCAGGTGCGACCCGGTCCCGGTGGCCGGCCCAGACGTGGCAATCGGTCGGCGTGAGGAGCCCGGATCTCTGCCATGATCGACGGCGGCCGTCAGGACAGCTACCTGTTCGAAGGTGAGACACGATGCGGCGTCTCGCAGGAGTCACTTTGATCGCCGGATCATTGCTGTTCTTCGTCGGCGCTGTGACGCCGGTCAATTCCCGTGTCTTCGGAACGGACGATCCCCTGCTGAAGCTCCTGTATATCGAGGAGGATCCCGCGGCATGGGACCTGGCGATGACGTTGCTCGGCTTGGGCGGTCTCATCGCAGCTACCGGGCTGGTGCCGCTCGCAAGGTCGGTGCAGCAGGTCACCGATCGTCGGATCCTCGGAGTCATCGCCTATGGAGCCGCGACGCTCGCGATCGGCGGCGCGGTGTCGTGGGTCGTCATCAGCTCTGTCCGTATCGCACAGTCGCCCTTTGAAGTGGTCTTCCGCGGATGCCAGCCCTTGGCTGTTTGGGACGTATCGGGTCTTAACGCGAGCCGCGTTCATCATCTTCGGTGTTGTCCTGCTCCTGAGCGGCGATCCGAGATGGCTGGGTTGGATGCTGATCGTTTCAGGCGCGATCATGTTCGCTGACCTCGTGGCTCAGGTTCTGCCGCCCTTCGTTCACTACGTGGTCTTCCTGATCCTGGGCGCTGCTCTACTCATCTTGCGCCCACGCCCGCGGCCAGGGTCGTTGGGTACAGCGCGTGGAGGGGAGCCTCGACCCTGAGGCCTCCTGACGGGGGTACGTCGAGAGCCGGTGTCGCGCGGCAGAGCCACGTCCTGGGCGGGTGCCTATCGACCATCGGAAGGCGTGGGACCGGTACCCCGTTCGAGGAGCCTGCGTCGGCAACAGCCCGCCACCCCGTGATGAGATTGGGGAGGGATGTGGAGTCTTTTCGGGCTCCACGATCCCTCCCCGTTCTCTCCACGCGGAGGCGGAGGGAACGTTGTAAGAACCCGAACGCTCCAGATCAAGGAGTGTGGGTGAATGCTCGATGTTGGGGCCGGACCAGCGGAACACAAACGTGAAAGCTTCCGACGCTGTCGTAGTTAGACCCCCTCGGCCTCCACTCATTGGGCTAGCTGAGCTAGATCGGATCCAAGCGCTGACCTGGCTTCTGCGCCACGTAGACGGGGGCGAAATAGTCTGCGCTCGCGCGCGAGTCGCGCGGTGACCTCGAAGAAGCGCTGCTCGCGGGCGAATGCGTCGTCGCCTTCGATATGCCTCACGGCGTGCGCATGTCCTTCGCGGGCGTCGTGGCGTCGACGAGCGACCTCGGCCATGTTCTCGGTGACGTCATCGACGCGGACAACCTTCAGGCCGGCCTCGGCAAGAAGCCGCTCATCTTCGCCGGGTGGGACGAACAGGTAGTAGTCGGTCGAAGACCTGGTGGCGATCTCGTCGCTGTCGAGAACACCGGTCACGGTTGTCGGGTCGGTGAACAGAAGCCGACCACCCGACCTGAGCAAGCGAGCCCACTCCGCGAAGATGCCCGGGCGGTCAGGAAGGTGGTTGACGGAATCGATGCAAAGAACGGCGTCGAAGGTCGCATCCTCAAAAGGCAATGGCCTACCCGCGTCGGCGCGCCTGAAGGTCACGCGCGAGCCGAAGGGCGCCTCGGCGGCCATCCGGTTCGCGATGGCGAGGGCATCCCTCGCGGACGTCGACGCCGACGACCTCGCAGCCCGTCGTTCGGGAGACCTGCAGCGCCGGCCCGCCCGAGCCGCAGCCGACGTCGAGGACCCGCGATGAAGTTGTGAGGTTGAGGAAAGAGATGAACCGTTCCAACTCATCGAGCGTGAGCCAGCTGTTCTGGCCGATGTCCTTTCCAAATGCCTGGCGTCGGATCTCCGAGTAGACATCCGACGTGAAGTGGCCGTAACTCGCGCCGTAGCGATCGACGACCTTCGGCTCATCTGGCATGTCGCGGAGTCTACGCCTGCGAACTGGGGCGACCGCACGGAACACGGATTGACACCCCGTCTGGACGTTCAGCCGCCAAAGAGACCGAGTCGACGGCCTCCCCCGAGAATGTGGCGCGGCCTCGTGCAACGGGCCGTGGGAGCCCTGACCCGCCGCTCAGATTGACCTTCGGCCGCGACGGCTAGCTCGGGACTGGCAAGAGAATGCCGCAGCGCCTTCACGACGTTCGAATACCTTCCCCTCAGGTCCACCGTGGACGCGGTGGTCCACTACGCACCGTCGGATTCGAATCTTGGTGATCTTTGTCGGTAGATACGCAGAGCTCGGGATGACGGAGCTCCTCTCCTCCTCCGAGGCGAACGATCAGCAGTTCTGCATGGACGATGTCGCCAATTCTCTGCCCGAGTTCGGCGAATAGCCCCGGTCAGGAGGATGGGACATCACGTACTCCACCCCTGACCGATCCGCCAATCAAGCGGAGGGCGTACCGCGTCTGCGCCCCCCGTCTTACATGGACGGAAGCTGCTGCAGAGCGAGGAGAGGATCCGGGGCCTGTTGGACCCCACGATCACTCCCCGATCTCTCCACGCGGAGGCGAAGGGAACACTGTAAGAACCCCAACGCCGCAGGTCAGAGCCTGTGGGTGAGCGCCCGGGAGTGGGGTCCGGTGATGTGACCCCCGTGGTCCTGGCGGACCGGCCTTCATGGATCGAAAGGTTCGATGATTCCCCACGCTTCGAAGAGCGTGACGGCTCAGGGCCTCGTCGACGTACGATTCGCACGATGAGGGTGCGGGCTGCCGTCGTCCAGGCCGCTCCGATCGGGTTCGACCGCGAGCAGACGATAGACAAGCTCGAGCGGTTGATCGCGGAAGCGGCACAAGGCGGGGCGCAGCTCGCCGTCTTCCCGGAAGCGTTCGTTCCTGGCTACCCGAGAGGCATCGACTTCGGAACGGTCGTCGGGCAGCGCACGCCGGAGGGTCGCGATCAGTTCAGGCGCTACTTCGATGGCGCGATCATCGTGCCCGGTCCTGACGTCGACCGGATCGCAACCGCCGCACGCGAGCATGCCATCCACCTCGTCGTGGGCGTCATCGAACGCGATGGCGGCACGCTCTACGACACAGCGCTTTTCTGCACCCCGGACGGCTACCTGGGCAAGCATCGCAAGCTGATGCCCACGGCCGCAGAACGGCTGATCTGGGGGTTCGGCGACGGCTCGACCCTCCCGGTCTACGACACATCGCTCGGACCGCTCGGTGCCGTCATCTGCTGGGAGAACTACATGCCGATGCTGCGGATGACGATGTACGCCAAGGGCATCCAGCTCTACTGCGCGCCGACGTCAGACAGCCGGGAGACGTGGTTGCCCACGATGCGCCATGTCGCACTGGAAGGCCGTTGCTTCGTGCTCGCAGCCTGCCAGTTCCTACGTCGGTCGGACCTACCGATGGACATCCCGAACCGAATCTCCGATGAGCCCGAGGCGATCTTATTGCGCGGAGGCAGTGCGATCATCGGTCCGCTCGGCTCGGTGCTGGCCGGGCCTTGTTTCGATGAAGAGAAGATCCTGCACGCGGAGCTCGACCTCGACGAGATCGCGCGAGGCAAGTACGACTTCGACGTTGCCGGCCACTACGCGCGCCCCGACGTGTTCCAGCTGAGCGTGAACGAGAGCCCCCAGCGGCCCGTCACCTAGGACCAACCCTCGGCGCGCGATTGACCTGGACTGCCACGACGGACGGGCTGCACCAAGCGAACACGTCCGCGGGAGACATTCCGATCTCCACCACGTTCTCGATGACCAGTATGCGCGAAGGATGCCGAGCGGACCTGACCATCGCGATCACTTCGACGCGATGCACGCCTGACCCGCGACTGCCCAACCCGGTGAACGACGCTCGCCAAACGTCGTCGTCGTTCGGGTGGTGAGATCGGAGAGGCTCTGGGAGTCCCCGGTTCCTCTCCGTCCTCTCCACGCGGAGGCGGACGGGAATCGGACCCGCCTGGGAGCTCTCGCCCCCAGATGAGCGAGTACGCCCACCGGAAGTCGCTGGACAAGGCAGTGCGCGTGAGGGGCTACAACAGCGCAAGAGCGTCGAGATCAAGCTGAGCCCGAAGTCGGCGCCTCTGTTACTGGACACCGTGCTCCGGCGCGACGCCCAGCTCCGCCAGCCCAGTTGACCTGAAGTCCCTGGCGCGAATACGTTCGGCGCATGACCCTCTCCTTCTTCACGGTGGTGTTCGATGCGGATGACCCGCAGCTCGTCGGCCGGTTCTGGGCGGCCGCGTTGGAACGCGAGCTCACCGAGGGCGACCCCGGGGAATGGGCCACGCTGCCGGGGGACCCCCGGATCGACTTCATGAAGGTGCCGGAGGGCAAGACCACGAAGAACCGGATGCATCTAGATTGGAGCGTGACCGACCGTGAGCCCGAGGTGCAGCGTCTGCTCGGGCTTGGGGCGACTCGTCTCTGGGACGTGAAAGAGAAGGTCGGAGAAGAGGACATGGAGTGGACCGCCCTCGCCGACTCCGAAGGGAACGAGTTCTGCGTGATCCAGTCGGACCCTCCCTCGGACCGGCACTTGGCCACCGTCGTCCTCGATTCCGAC
>DASPWN010000194.1:0-1847 GCA_035637835.1 Actinomycetota bacterium
GGCTGCTGGAACGCCATCCCGAGCTGCACCTGTCCGTCTCGGTGACCACGCGACCGCCGCGTCCGGGGGAACGGGACGGGATCGACTACCGCTTCGTCTCCGACGAGGAGTTCGACCGGATGGTCGCCGGGGGAGAGCTTCTGGAGTGGGCCCACGTAGTGGGCCATCGGTCGGGCACGCCCGCCGGGCCCGTGGAGGAGGCCCTGGCCACCGGCCGGGACGTGGTCCTGGAGATCGACGTCCAGGGGGCTCGCCAAGTCCGGGAGCGGGCTCCGGATGCGGTCCTGATCTTCCTGGCCCCGCCGTCGCTGGAGGAGCTGGAGCGGCGCCTTCGGAGCCGGGGGACGGAGGACGAGGCCCGACTGGCCCTTCGTCTGGCCACCGCCCGGGCGGAGATGGCCCAGCAGCCCAGGTTCGACCATGTCGTGGTGAACGATCGCCTGGACCAGGCGACGGCGCAGGTCGAGGCTATAATCCAGGCGTCCCGGACCACGAGCTGAAGGACGAGCGCACCCATGATCGAACCGAAGATCGACGACCTGTTGGCGCAGGTCGACTCCAAGTACACGCTGGTCATCCTGGCGGCCAGGCGGGCTCGGGAGATCAACTCCTATTACAACCAGCTCGGTGAGGGCCGGGGTGAGTACGTTCCGCCGCTCGTCGAGACGGGCGGCCTCCAGAACAAGCCGCTCTCCATCGCCCTGGAGGAGATCGCCGAGGGGAAGATCCAGGCCGAGCGCCCCGAAGGGGTTGGGATCAAGTAGCCCGCTCGCGGGACGCCGGGTCCTGCTCGGCGTCACCGGCGGCATCGCCGCCTACAAGGCCTGCGTCCTCACGCGCCTGCTGACCCAGGCCGGGGCGACCGTGCAGGTGGTCATGACCCCGTCGGCAACGAGGTTCGTCGGGACCGACACGTTCGCGGCGCTCTCGGGCCGAGCGGCCTACACCGAGGTGTGGGAGGAGCCGGGCTCCGTGTTGCACGTCCGCCTGGCGCGCGGAGCGGACCTGTCCGTGGTCGCGCCAGCCACGGCGAACGTCATCGCCAAGCTCGCCGGGGGGATCGCCGACGATCTGATGACCTCGACCCTCCTCGAGGCGACCTGCCCGCTCGTCGTCGCGCCGGCCATGCACAGCGGGATGTGGGAGCACCCGGCCACCCAGGCCAACGTTCGCGCCCTGCAGGAACGCGGGACCGTCGTGGTCGCACCGGCCAGGGGGGCCCTCGCTGCGGGAGACGAGGGCGTGGGCCGGATGGCCGAGCCCGAGGACATCCTCGCGACGCTGGAGGAGGTCGCGTCCCGAGGTCGGGACCTCGCCGGACGGCGGATCGTGGTGACGGCCGGCCCGACGTGGGAGCCCATCGACCCGGTGCGGTTCGTGGGGAATCGCTCCACCGGACGGATGGGCTTCGCCGTGGCCAGGGAGGCGTTCGCTCGGGGGGCGGACGTGACGCTCGTAGTGGGGCCGGGAACCGTCGAACCTCCCGAGGGCCCCCGCGTGGTTCGGGTGGCCACGGCGGAGGAGATGCGGATGGCCGTCCTGGAGGCCGGCGAGGACGCGAACGTCGTGATCATGGCGGCCGCCGTCGCCGACTTCCGTCCCAGGGAGGCTGCCCCCGGCAAGCTGAAGAAGGAGGAGGGGCCACCGCGGCTCGAGCTGGTCCCCACCCCAGACATCCTGGCCGAGCTCGGCGAGGTGAAGGGGGACCGGGTCCTGGTCGGCTTCGCCGCCGAGACCGAGGATGTCGAAGCTGCCGGCCGGGCCAAGCTCGTGGCCAAGCGTCTGGACCTGCTCGTGGCCAACGAGGTGGGCCGGGAAGGGACCGGGTTCGGCTCGGAATCCAACCA
>DASPWN010000195.1:0-2500 GCA_035637835.1 Actinomycetota bacterium
CGACGTCCTTGGACGTGACACTTACCCGTGCGGAACGCGTCGTACGCGGTCAACTTTCGGCGTAATGGACGAGCACGCGGTCGACTCGTCGAGAGGTTCGAGGGCGTCATGTGGTTCAGGTCGGGGGACGGAGTCGGCAACGTCGTGAGCTCACTTCGTGAGGGGAACCCGCCATTTGATCACGGTGCCACCGCCGGGCGCGGGCGCAACGGTGAAACTTCCACCCAGTCCTGCGGCGCGGTCTTCGAGGTTGCGCAATCCCCTCCCCGGCCCGTAGGAGCTGGGCAGGCCGGTCCCGTTGTCGACCACCCGGAGAAGAAGGTCGGTCCCTGCTTGGACCAAGACCTCCACTCGGGACGCTTTGGCGTGCTGGACGACGTTTGAGAGTGCTTCTTGGAGCGCGGCGAGAAGGTGCTCGGCCACTTTGTCCGAGACGACCGAGTCGACGGGCCCCTCGAACCGTAGTTCCGGCGCGAACCCGAGCGACTCGCGCGCCGCATCGACTTGAGCGAAGATGTCAACCCGCAACCCTTGTTTGCGCGGCGCTTGCAACGCAAAGATCGTGGTGCGGATCTCGCGAATGGTTTCGTCGAGATCCTCTGCGGCACGAGTGATCCGTTCGTCCGTGTCATCGCGCGCATTCGACGGCAACATCGTCTGAAGGTCCAGACCGGTAACAAAGAGGCGCTGGATGACTTTGTCGTGGAGGTCGCGAGCGATCCGCTCACGGTCCTCCAACACCGCGAGCTCCTCCACACGTTGCAACAGCCTCGCGTTGTTCACCGCGACGCCCGCAGCCGAAGCGAGGGCCACCGCCAAATGTTCGTCGTCCTCAGTGAACTCCTCAGCGCCCTCCTTCTCGCAGAGGTACAGGTTCCCGAACACAGTGTCTCGGACGCGAATGGGGACACCGAGGAACGATCGCATCGGCGGATGGTTCGCGGGGAACCCGTACGACTGGGGGTGCGTCGTGAGATCGCGTAGGCGCAAAGGTTTCGGATCGACGATGAGGAGCCCGAGGATCCCGTGGCCCTCGGGCAGATGCCCGATGGCGGCATAAGTCTCGGAGTCGAGGCCGACCGTGATGAACTCGCTCAGACGCCGGTCGCCGCCGATCACGCCGAGCGCGCCGTAGCGAGCCCCGACGAGGCTGCAGGCCGATTCAACGATCCGGCGCAACACGATCGGTAGGCTCAGGTCGGAGCCTACGACGATGATCGCGTCGAGCAGTTGCTGGACTTGCGGGTCGAGCTCTGTGAATGGCAACGGCACATTCTGATCTGGGAGCCGAAGGTGGGCAATCCGCTGCGGGTGTTCCTGCTCGACGACCACGAGATCGTTCGCGCAGGCCTGACGCGGCTCTTCGAACGAGCGGGAGACATCGAGGTCGTCGGCGAGGCCGGAACTGCCGAGGAGGGGCTCTCGCGTATCCCGCCGACGCGACCCGACGTTGCGGTGCTCGACGTCCGGCTACCAGACGGCGACGGCGTGCAGGTGTGCCGCGAAATCCGTTCACACCACCCCGAGATCCAGTGTCTAATGCTCACATCCTTCGCCGATGATGAGGCGCTGTTCGACGCCATCATGGCCGGGGCGTCCGGTTACATACTCAAACAGATCAAGAGCGATGACATCGTCGAGGCAGTGCGGGTCGTCGCCAAGGGCCAGTCCCTGCTCGATCCCTCGGTAACAGGGCCGGTGCTCGAACGTCTCCGCAAGGGACCGGAAGAGGACGAGCGCCTCGCCCAGCTCACTCCCCAGGAACGCAACATCCTCGAGCTCATCGCCGACGGGCTCACGAACCGCCAGATCGCCGAGCAGATCCACCTAGCCGAGAAAACGGTCAAGAACTACGTCTCGAACCTGCTCGCGAAGCTCGGGATGGAGCGCCGCACTCAGGCTGCCGTCTACGCCGCCCGCCTCGCCGAACAACGGGGAGAGCGGCCGGCGGAGTAGGGCCTGCCCGCCGCGAAAACCACCATCGGTCCCACGAAAGTGGGACTTTCGCCTCGGGACGCCAGGCCACCGCGTCGCGACTATGGGATGTGAGGACTGGACCCGGAGCGAGGGAGGACTGATGCAGACGGTTGAGTACCGAGCTGGCCTCGAAGTGCTGGGGCGCCAGGAGTGCCTGCAGCTCCTCGCCTCGCACCCAGTCGGGAGCGTCGCCATCGTGGTCGACGGGTCACCGACGATCTTCCCCGTGCAACACCACGTTGTCGACAGCGACACGATCGTGTTCCGCAGCGACAGCACGAAGCTTCCCAACTTGAGCAGCGGCGTTCGCATGTCACTCGAAGTCGACGGCATCGACGACACAGGCCGCGACTGGACCGTGGCGGTGCACGGCATCGGACGCGAAATCGTGCCCGCGGAGCTCGCGCGGCTGCGGGAGCTCGGGCTGGAACCATCGAACCTCGGATCCAAGGGGCGCTGGATCCCCATCGTGCTCAACACGATCGCCGGGCGACGCATTGGCACGCCTGCCTGAGCCGGGTCC
>DASPWN010000196.1:0-10234 GCA_035637835.1 Actinomycetota bacterium
CAGCTGGAAGGCCATGAAGGCGCTGGCGGGCACGGTGGGTGCGAGGGCGCTTGGAGCGGCGCCCACGCCCTTCAGTCCCAGGAAATCGAGTCCGCCGATGGCCAGCCCGCGGTCCGGCCCGAAGGCCAGCGTGTAGCCCACTAGGACCCACAGCACGGAGACCAAGGCCAGGGCCACGAACGACTGCATCACGATGCCCAGCACGTTCTTGGCTCGGACCAGGCCGCCGTAGAACAGCGCGAGTCCGGGAGTCATGAACATCACCAGCGCCGCCGCGGCCAACAGCCACGCGGTATCGCCGGGCACGACCTTCGGCACGGCACACCTCCCTCGACCGGTTTTCCCGGTTATAGGCCACGGCTGTTTCGCCGCAATATCCGATCTGTTTCGAGTGCGTTAACGATGCCCGGCCCGGGCCTCGGCCCGCCCCTTGGCCTCGCTCCTATACTTCGGCCGGTGGACCCCCAGGAGCTCCAACGGATCGCTGCGCGCCGGTACGACGAGTTCGTCGAGGACCTTCGGGCCATGGTGAACGTCGATTGCGGGTCGTTCACCCCGGAAGGCGTGAACCAGATTGCCGACCAGTGCCAGGCGCGATTCGAGGCGGGCAAGTGGAAGGTGGATCGGATTCCCCACGTGCCAACCGGAGCCGAGCCGCAGCTCGGGGACCTCGTGATCGGGCGACTCGACGGTGCAGGCGGTCCGCGCGTCCTGATGATCGGCCACACCGACACTGTCTTCGAGCCCGGAACGGCGGCCGAGCGCCCCTTCAGGATCGAGGGCGACCGTGCGACCGGCCCCGGCGTCTCGGACATGAAGGGTGGTCTGCTCATCGGGTTCTTCGCCGTGGAGGTGCTTCGGGAGGCCGGGTTCGACGGGTTCGGCTCCATCACCTACATCTGCAACCCCGACGAGGAGATCGGCTCGCCCTTCTCCCGCCCGCACATCCGGCAGGCGGCCACGAACGCGGACGCTGCATTCGTCCTGGAGGGCGCGCGAGAGAACGGGGACGTCGTGTCGGCCCGCAAGGGCGTATCGGACTTTCGGATCGAGATCCTCGGTCGGGCCGCCCACGCCGGCGTGGAACCGGAGCGGGGACGAAGCGCGATCCTGGAGGCGGCGCACAAGGTCATCGCGTTGCACGAGCTGAACGGCCGGTGGCCCGGCGTCACCGTCAACGCTGGCGTGATCGATGGCGGGACCAGGCCGAACGTCGTCGCCGAACGGTGCGTGCTGCGCGTGGACGTCCGCTCCCCGCAGGAGGACACGCTGGCGGCCGCGGAGGCCGAGGTCAGTCGGATCGCGGACGCCACGACCGTCCCGGACGTCCTGGTCGACCTCGATGGAAGCGGGTGGCACCGGCCGATGGAGAAGAGCGAGGCTGGAGCCCGGCTCGCCGCGCTGGCCATCGAGGTGGCCAGGGATGTCGGGTTCGAGCTCCATGACGCGGCGACCGGCGGGGCGTCGGACGCCAACACCACGTCGGCGGTGGGGGCCCCGACGCTGGACGGCCTGGGGCCGGTGGGCGGTGACGACCACGGGCCACGGGAGTGGATCGACCTGACGAGCGTGGTTCCTCGTATCTCGCTGCTCGCCGGGATAGTCTCGAGGCTCGGCACGTCTGCCTAGGAGGCTCCACCGATTGGACATCTCCACGGTCCGGTTCGAGAAGCCGGAGGAGCTGAACTTCATCCTCGGGCAGTCGCACTTCATCAAGACCGTGGAGGACCTTCACGAGGCGCTGGTGCAGTCCTCGCCCTCGCTCAAGTTCGGCATCGCGTTCTGCGAGTCGAGCGGACCCAGGCTCGTGCGATGGAGCGGCAACGATCAGGAGCTGATCGATCTCGCCGTCAAGAACGCGCAGGCCATCGGGGCCGGTCACGCGTTCGTGGTGCTTCTGAAGGACGGGTTCCCCATCAACGTGCTGAACGCCATCAAGTCGCTCCCGGAGGTGTGCACGGTCTATTGCGCAACGGCCAACGCGGTTGAGGTCGTGGTGGGACAGACCGAGCAGGGACGCGGGATCCTCGGCGTGATCGACGGGGGCTCGCCGCTCGGCGTGGAGGACGAGGCCGACATCGAAGAGCGGAAGGCCATGCTGCGCCGGTTCGGGTACAAGCTGTGAGCGGGAGATGAGCAGGCCGCAGCGCCGGTCAATCCTGGCCAGGCTGGAAGAGGCCCAGGAGGAGGAGCGCCGCCGCATCGCGGCCGATCTGCACGACGACTCGATCCAGGTGATCACGGCAGCCGACCTGCGGCTCGCGGCGCTCGACCGGATGCTCGAGGATCCGACGATCAAGAGCGAGGTGGCCGAGATCCATCAAACCCTCCAGCTCGCGGTGGACCGGCTCCGCAAGCTCCTGTTCGAGCTCCTCCCGCCGGCCTTCGACCGCGAGGGGCTCTGCACCGCGCTCGAGACCTACGTCGCCAACCGTGAGCCGAGCATCGAGTTCAACATCAAGGACGAGCTAGACGGCGAACCGCCGGAGGAGATCCGTCGCACGCTGTTTCGGATGGGTCAGGAGGCCATCAACAACGCCTTGAAGCACGCTGGCGCGACGCGCCTGGACGTCGTGCTGTCGTCCCAGGACGGTGGCACCAGTCTGCTGGTGGCCGACGACGGTCGTGGCTTCGACGTCGATGGGCTCGGTCGGCCGGCCCCCGGACACATCGGGCTTCCCACCATGCAGGAGCGAGCGTCGCTGGGCGGCGGATGGTGCCGCATCGACAGCACGCCCGGGGCCGGGACCACAGTGCAGGCCTGGCTTCCGGCTGCCATCGCCGCCCCGAGCGAGCCGCCGGCGTAGCGAAGTCCGGGATCAGGCCGGAGCGGCGGCCGGCTTCGACGCTTCGATGGCCAGGCCGGTCTCGGGGTCGAAGAAGTGGAACCTTCGCGGGTCGACGGACAGACGCACGCGCGCCCCCGGGCGCGCGTGCGAGCGGGCATCGACCCGCGCGCAAAACACCGCCCGGTTCTCCTCCAGCAAGAAGGCTGCCTCCTCCACGGGCTCGTCGGCCGCCTCCATCACCTCCTCCACCCCGACGGGTGGAGCGTCCACGGTGAACAGCACGTTCACCTCCGACCCCAGGTCCTCCGTCACGTCGGCCGTGACCTCGATGGTCGGCAGGTCCGGGTTGGACCACTCGGCCGCGTCCTCCATGTCTGATGGTCGGATTCCGAGGATCAGGGACTTCCCGCCCAGGTCTCCGAGGTCGCTTCCATCGGGCAGCAGGATGTCGAACCCGGCGAAGGCCACCCTGCCGTCCGTCACCTTCGCCTCGACCAGGTTCATGGGTGGAGAGCCGATGAACGCCGCAACGAACAGGTTCGACGGGTTGCCGTACAGGTTCTGCGGTGTGTCAACCTGCTGGAGCACGCCGTCGCGCATGACGGCCACCCGTTCGCCCAGCGTCATGGCCTCGACCTGGTCGTGGGTCACGTACACCGTCGTCGTCTTCAAGGTGTCGTGCAGCTTCGCCAACTGCGCCCGCATCTGCACCCGGAGCTTGGCGTCCAGGTTCGACAGCGGCTCATCCATGAGGAACGCCTTTGGCTCGCGAACCATGGCGCGGCCCATGGCCACCCGCTGGCGCTGTCCCCCCGAAAGGGCCACGGGCTTTCGCGCGAGGAGCGGTTCGAGCCCGAGGATCTTGGCCGCGTCGGCGACCCGGCGCTTGATCTCGTCCTTGGGGGTCTTTCGGAGCTTGAGTCCGAACCCCAGGTTCTGTTCCACCGACATGTGCGGGTACAGCGCGTAGTTCTGGAAGACCATGGCGACGTCGCGCTGCTTCGGTTGCAGGTCCGTCACCTGCCGGCCATCGATGTAGACCTCACCCGCGGTGACCTCTTCCAGGCCGGCCAGGATGCGGAGGATCGTCGACTTTCCGCAGCCGGACGGGCCCACCAGAACCATGAACTCGCCGTCGCCGATCTCGAGCGAGAGGTCGTCCACGGCGACGACGTCGGATGCGAAGACCTTCGATACCCCTTCCAGGACGATCCCGGCCACGGCTCAATCCTCCCTCATGGAAGCGCTCAGCGTTCGCGCCAGGCGTTCGTGGGTCAAGCCGGCCCGGAGTCGGGCCTTGGACGCATCCGGTGCGCCAATCCGGTCGAGCCCCAGGAGGACGGCTCCGGCCACGGGTGGGGCGGAGAGCACGGTGACGCGAACGTCCGGAGCGATCCGGCGCAATCCTTCCTCGATCCGATCGAAGAACGGCGCGAAGTCGTTGTGGAAGATGCCGCCCCCCAGCACCACCGGAACGTCGAGCTTGGTCATCCGTAGCTTGCGGATGGCGGTGCCGGCCATAGCCACGATCTCGTCGGCCTGCCGGTCGAGGATGCTGCGGGCCACCGCATCGTCGGCGCCCGCCGCCCGGAACACGACCGGAGGCAGCTCAGCCAGACGATCCATGTCCATGCGACCGAGGTGGATGGCCTCCATGACGTGTCGCGGCCGTTTGAGGGCGAATTGCGTGGGGACGAGACCGGCGAGCTCGGTTTCATCTCCCCGGCCGTCCTCGGCGCGGACCGCGTGCCAAAGCGCCATGCGACCGATGTCCATCCCCCCGCCCCAGTCGCCGGAAATGTCGCCGATCGCCGCGAATCGGAACGTCCGGCCGTCGGGGGCCACCGCCGAGCAGTTGGTCCCGTAACCGCAGACCACGCCCACGCCCCACGTCCGGTCGGTCCCGGCGCGCAGGATGGCGAACGTGTCGTTGCGGAGCATGTCGTCCTCGGTCCAGCCGTGCTTGGACACCCACCGCAGGATGCGACGGTCGTCGGCGGGCAGGTCCGCGCCGGCCAGGCAGTACGTGCCCAGCCGGGCGACCGGCCTGTTGTCCGGATGTACACGGGCCTCCCGGCACACCGCGTCTACCGCGGCGCCAACGCCTTCCAGGTAGGAGTCGCTGTGAGGCCCGTCGTGGCCGGTGTTTCGGATCCGCACCGCGCCGACCGGGGTCCCATCATCGGCTACCAGTGCCGCGTCGACCTTCGAGCCTCCACCATCGACGGCGAGGACGGCCGGAAGGTTCACGTCAGGGACTCCAGCTCGTCCACGGTGGCGAACCTGGCACCGTCCTCCGCCAGCTGCTTCAGGATCCGGGGAAGGGCCTCGGCGGTGGAACCGGGCCACGTGTGCAGCAGCACGACCGCCCCGTCGCCGTGCTCGGCGACCCCTTCGAGCGTGATCCGCTCGACGTCCTCGGGCGTTCGGGCGGCGTCCCAGTCGAGCGCCTCGACCTGCCAGTGGACGTTGCGATAGCCGATCCCCTCGATGGTGGCGAGGACGCGTGGATCGTCGTGGCCGTCCCCGAACGGGAGCCGGAACCAGGGGCGGGGGTCGATGCCGGTGAGGTCGCGGATGGTCTGCTCACACTCTCGGACGTCGGTTCGGATGCCGTCGTCGGTGAGCAACGTCATACGCGCGTGATACTTCGAGTGGTTCCCGATTAGGTAGCCGTCGGTGGCGATTCGTTCCGCGATCGGGGGATCCGACTGTGCCCATCGGCCCTGGACGAAGAACGTGGCCCTGGCGCCCGCCTCGCCCAGGGCGTCGAGGATGCGCTCGGCGTTGCCCGGTGGGCAGTGGGGGCGATCGGGGTGCTCGGCGTCGAAGGTGAGGGCTACGCGAGCACCGTCACTCACGGGTCGTCACCTTCGACGCACGCGTGTACACGCCGGGCGCACGGCCGCCCACGGCCGCGAGCTTCCACGCGAGGAGCTGCACCGGGACGATGGCCACGGCGGACATCAGCGCGCGATCCTGATAGCCGGTGGCCACGGCGTGGGCGCCCTTCGGCGATTCGCCGTCGGGGGTGATGACCAGGACGGCGGCCCCCGCCTCCACCAGGTCGGCGGCCAGCCCCAGGTCCAGGCGCCGGGTCTCCGGCTCGGTGGCCAGGACCACGGCGGCCATCTGTGGGCCGGCCAGCTCCATGGGTCCGTGCCGGAACGCCCCGGACTCGAACGACTCGGCCATGACCCCGCACTCCTTCAGGGTGAGGGCGCCCATCTCGGCCGCGGCCCGTGCCGGGCCGCGGCCGAGCACCACGGTCACGCCCTTCCCTCCCAGGAACCCCGCCAGCTCGGCAGCGCTCGCCTCCGGATCGTCGAGCAGCCGCTCAACCGCTTGGGCCGCGCCCTCGGCCGCGGTCTGGGTGCGGTCGATGGCGGTGTCCACGCCATCGCCCGCCACCAGCCGGGCGATGCCCGAGAGCTGGGCCATGGCCGCGGCGAACGTCATCGTGGACGGCCCGGTTTCCTTTCCGACCCGGGTGTCGAGCGTGATCTCCGCCCGCTTGGCCAGGTCGTTGTCCAGGCCATTCGTGATCGATACGACCGTCGGCCGGGCTCGCTGCTTCGACAGCTCTCCTACCAGCTTGACGATCTCGGCGCTCTCGCCGGATTGGCTCAAGATGATGAGTAGGGTCTTGGGCCCCAGGATGGGCCGCCGGAAGTGCAGGAGCTCTGCGGTGTCGACGAGGAGCGAGGGAACGCCCCGCCCGGCCAGGTCGTTCACCGCCGGATAGCAGGCGTCGTAGGAGCTTCCCATCCCCGTGAACACCACCGTGCGCGCCGTGGTGCCCGCCTCCCGGATCTCCTCGAGGGCCGACCGCTGCTCCAGCAGGGCCGTCGCGGCGCGACGAAGGGCCTCGGGCTGGCGGGCGATCTCACCCAAGAATGGGTCAGGAAAGTTTCCTAACGATTTCACCTGACGGAGTGTACGATGCGGCGCGATGGGTGTGAAGGTCGCCGTGGTCGGTGGGGGGAGCACCTACACCCCAGAGCTGGTCGAGGGGTTCGTCACTCGAGCGGACCGCTTCCCCCTGGACGATCTCGTCCTCCTGGACGTCGATCCCGAACGCCTGGACGTCGTGGGCGGGCTGGCGGAACGGATGCTGGCCAAGGCGGGCTACGACGGGACCATCACCCTCACTGGGGATCGCGATCGGGCGCTCGAAGGCACAGACTTCGTGGTGGTCCAGCTTCGTGTGGGTGGACAGGCCGCGCGATACCTGGACGAGACGATCCCGCCGAAGTTCGGCTGCATCGGCCAGGAGACCACCGGGCCGGGCGGGTTCGCCAAGGCCCTTCGCACCGTGCCGGTCGTCCTGGAGCTGGCCGAGGAGACGGCCAAAAGGGGCACGCCCGGCGCGTGGTTCGTCGACTTCACCAATCCCACCGGGCTCGTGACGCAAGCGCTCCTCGACGAGGGCCACCGAGCCATCGGCCTGTGTAACGTGGCCATCGGATTCCAGCGGCGGTTCGCGGAGGCCTTCGACGTGGAGCCCGAACGTGTCGAGCTCGAACACGTGGGCCTGAACCACCTGTCGTGGGAGCGCGCGGTGCGGGTGGACGGGGTCGACCGGCTGCCCGAGATCCTGTCGACGCGCATCGAGCTCGTCGCCGACGAGACCGACATGCCGGCCGACCTGATCAGGGCTCTCGGCGCCATCCCCTCCTACTACCTGCACTACTACTACCTGACCGACGAGGTGATCGAGCGGCAGCGGACCGAGCGCACCCGGGCCGAGGAGGTCATGGACATCGAGGCCGGCCTGCTCGAGCTGTACCGGGATGCCGACCTCGCCGAGAAGCCCGAACTCCTGGAGCGCCGGGGCGGCGCGTTCTACAGCGAGGCCGCAGCGCAGCTGATCGCGTCGCTCCATGAAGGGACGGGCGACCTTCAGGTGGTCAACGTCCGAAACGATGGGGCCCTGCCCGACCTGCCCGACGACGCCGTGGTCGAGATCCTCGCGCGCATCGACCGGGACGGCGCGCACCCGATCCCCCTCGGGCCCGTCGCGCCCGAGATGCTCGGGCTGGTCGAGCACGTGAAGGCGTACGAGCGACTGGCGGTCCAGGCCGCGACGACCGGCGACCGGACGATCGCGTTGAGGGCGCTGATGACGAACCCCTTGGTCCGCGATTACCGAACGGCGGTGCCGCTCCTCGACGCGCTGCTGGAGGCGAACCGCCAGCACCTGCCCAGGTTCTTCGCCGGCTGACCGCGGTTGCCTTGACTTTCGTCGAGGGTCGGGCGTATCGTGCGGGCCATCCGGTAGGAAAGTTTCCTAACTAAGTTCTGGGGCATCCGCAGTCGGCTGGTCGTGGAGCCCCGGGAGGGAGCGAGGGGGGCCGGGATGAACGGGTTGGACGACCTCAGCCGGCGGGACTTCCTGAAGTTGAGCGCGGCGGGTGTGGGCACGGCCAGCATGGCGGCCATCCTGGCGGCATGCAGCAGCGAGAGCAGCCAGGGCACCACCACACTGAACGCGCTGTTCATGCAACAGGCGGCGTACAGCAACACCGATGTGCAGGGCATGGTCGACGCCTTCCAGAAGGCGAACCCGAAGATCACGGTCAAGCCGACGTTCGTGGCCTACGAGTCGTTGCACGACAAGATCGTCACCGCGGCTCCTGCCGGCACGTACGACGTCGTGTTGATCGACGTCATCTGGCCGCCGGAGTTCGCGACGAAGAACGAGATCATCGACGTCACCGACAAGTTCCCGTCGAACTGGACGGGCGAGATCTTCCCCGGGGCCCTCCAGACCGCCGAATACCAGGACAAGTTCTACGGGGTCCCCTGGATCCTCGACACCAAATACTTCTTCTACAACAAGGACATCCTGAAGGCGGCGGGCGTCAATTCCGAGCCGAAGACGTGGGACGATGTCTTCGCCGCGGCCAAGCAGATCAAGTCCAGGCACATCATCCAGTACCCGCTGATCTGGAGCTGGGCCCAGGCCGAGGCCGTGATCTGCGACTACGCCCAGCTGCTCGGGGCCTACGGCGGGCAGTTCCTCGACTCGAGCGGCAAGCCCGCCTTCAACACCGGCGGCGGCCTCACGGCGCTCGAGATCATGAAGAAGAGCATCGACGACGGGACGACGAACCCGGCCTCGGCGGAGTCGCTTGAGACCGACGTGGTGAAGATCGTCTCGCAGGGCCAAGCCGCGATGGCGCTCAACTGGACGTTCATGTTCTCCCTGGCCAACGACCCGAGCCAGAGCCAGGTGGCCGGCAACATCGTGGTGGCGCACACGCCGAGTGGCCCGAGCGGCGCAGCGCCGGGCTGCAACGGCAGCATGGCCCTCAGCATCGGGTCGGGCAGCCAGCACAAGGACGAGGCCTGGAAGTTCATCGAATTCATCACCAGCCAGGACATCCAGAACCAGTACGCAAAGCTCTCGCTTCCCATCTGGAAGAGCTCCTACGACCAGCCCGAGGTGGTGAGCACCCTTCCCGAGGTCGTGGCGGTGGCCAAGACCCAGCTGAACGACATGATCCTTCGCCCTCAGGTCCCGAGCTACAACGAGGCGTCGGCGGCCCTCCAGCTCGAGATCCAGAACGCCCTGACCGGCAACAAGACGCCGAAGCAGGCCCTGGACGACGCGGCCGAGGCATGGGGAGGGCTCCTCCAGAGCTAGCGTGCGCCGCAAGCGTCGGCTGGGCCCGTTCCAGGTCCCCGTGCCGGGTGCCACGGGCACCGCCCTGCTACTGCTCATCCCCAGCCTGATCGTGGTCTTCGGGATCGTCGTCTATCCGCTGGGGCGCACGCTGTACACGTCGTTCTTCGACGTGAACAGCCCGTTCCCCGGCCACTACCCGTTCCTCGGGCTGGGGAACTACCGCCGGACGTTCAGCAACCCGGCCTTCTGGGCCGCCATCCGCCGAACCGCTTACTTCACGGTCGTCTCGACGTGGTTCGAGCTCCTTCTCGGGATGCTGCTCGCGCTCCTGCTGAACGCCCGGTTCCACGGGCGGGGGGTCCTTCGGGCCATCGTGATCCTGCCGTGGGCCCTGCCGACGATCGTCAACGGGCTGATGTGGCGGTGGATCTTCAACCCCGAGTATGGAGCCCTGAACGCACTCCTCACCCAGCTCCACGTGATCTCGAACTACCGGTCCTGGCTCGGGAGCCCGTTCCTGGCGCTGAACATGGTGATCGGGGCCGACGTGTGGAAGACTACCCCGCTCGCGGCGTTCCTGCTGCTCGCCGGCCTGCAGACCATCCCCCGGGAGCTCCACGAGGCCGCACGCGTGGACGGCGCGGGCGCCGTCCGCGGGTTCTTCAGGGTGACGCTTCCGCTGCTCGTCCCGAGCATCCTGATCATCCTGGTGGTACGGACGATCGAGGCGTTCAAGGTGTTCGACATCATCTACATCATGACTCGGGGAGGCCCGGCCAACGGGACCCAGTCGATCGCCTACTACGCCTACATC
>DASPWN010000197.1:0-8162 GCA_035637835.1 Actinomycetota bacterium
TGGTCCATCTTGGCGAGGTTTCGGATGGTCCCGCCAGTACCGACCACTCGCTCGCCGGCCTCGAGCGTGCCGACCTCGGCGCCCTCAAGCGTGGTGTGCGCGTACCCGGTCAGCGCCTCGATCTCCTCCCTTGCCGGCGGATCACTTTTCAGGAAGCGGTCGGAGAGACGAAGGGAACCGAGGGGGAGTGTCCAAGACCGAAGGGCCCGGCGCTCGTCGAATTCGGTGAGCTCCAAGCTTCCGCCTCCGAGATCGGCCACCGCGCCCCTGTCGACCGGCAGCCCGTGGACGGCCCCGAGGAACGTGTAGAGCGCCTCCTCGTCGCCGCTGATCACGCGAACGCTGACACCGCTCTCGGCCTCGACCCTCGCCTGGAACTCGCCGGCGTTCTCCGACTCCCTGACCGCGGAGGTGGCGACGGCGATCAGGGTTCCGGCCCCGGCGCTCTCGGCGATGGCCCGGAAGTCCCGGAGCGCGGCCGCGGTGCGCTCGATGGTCTCGGGAGCGATGCGGTTCCCCTGCCGGAGATCCCGTGCTAGGCGGAGGGGCGCACGGCCGTTGGCGAGGATCTCCAGGTGGCCTGGCCCACCGATCCGGATCACCACGACCCGGCCTGAGTTCGAACCCACATCGATGACGGCGAGGGATCGGTCGGCCACGCAAGACGTCCTTCCGGGGAAAGAAGAGGCGGCGCTTGCGCGGAGTATAGGAGAGCACGATCCACGATGATCGCGGGCGCCCGAGTAGGCGTGATCCCGAGTCTGTCTAGTCCCCCTCTCGGACGACTTGGACGACGAGCTCGTGACGTTCGTCAACAGAGACGAGGGCCTGACCCTCTGCGGCGCCGGCGCATCGTGCTCATGACGGGCCCGGCGCCAACCGCATGTGGTCAGGTTCGCTCGAGGCCCCGCCTCGGGATCGCGAGGTTGATGGCGCTACCGATCCCGAGACCGAGCGCAGAACCACCGAGGACATCGATCGGTAAGTGAGCTCCAACGTACATCCGCGCTACCGGCACGAACGCGGCTAGGGCCGCAAGCGTCGCCCTCCACCCGTTGGACGCGGAGGGCCAGATGATGACTGTGAGTGCGGCGGAGACCGCGGCGTGCCCAGACGGGAAGCCTTTGTCGCCCTCTTCCGCCCCTCGCAGCGAGACGCCTTCAAGGACGCTCGCCGGGCGTCCGCGATCCACCATCGGCTTCACGGCCTTCGCCAGGACCCACGCTGCGGTCCCGCCCGCGGCGATCGCCAGCGCGAGGCGGGGCCTACGGCGATCGAGGGCCAGGGCGGCGATCGCGGGCACGGTTCCGAACGTGCCGTACTGCATCGGAATCCAGATCGCCCCGTAGACGCTTCCAGGGAGCCCGTTGGCCTCGCGGAACGTACGTATCTCCGCTTGCGTGATAGGTCGGCGAGCGAGCACTGCGGCGCCCAGAAGGGTCCCGACGCCGAAGACCAAGCCTGCGATGTTCCGAGTCGAGCGGGCGTTCCTCATACCGCGCTCACCGGAATCTCGCAAGGATGGCTGCATCGTCCGGCGGAATTCCGCATCGACCGACGCCGAACATGGACGGCCAAGCCTGGGTATCTCTACGTGTCACCATGATCGGTGAAGACTAGACCGCGCCAACGGGTGAGGTGCCTTCATGTGAGCTTTCGCTCCATGAATACCCAGTGGGACTTGTACTCGTCTGGGATCTCGCTCTCGGGGTATGACCCGATCTCTTCGAACCCGCTAGAGCGGTATAAGCCGTGGGCGGCCATCATGAAGTCCGGGCTGTCCAGCTGGATCCGGTGGTAACCAGCGGTCCGCGCGGCTGCAATCAGCTCATCGAGCATCGCGCGACCCACCCCGGCGCGGCGATGTGACGGCTGGACGTACATGCGCTTGATCTCGGCGGTGTCGGGCCCGATCCGCCGCATGCAGGCCGTGCCGATGGCCGCGTCGTCCTCGAAGGCCAGCAGGAGCCGACCGTCAGGCGGCTGGAATTTGGCGATCGTCGCGAGGTCGTTGTCCACGGCTTCCCGGACGGGGAGTCGGAACCCGTACCTCGTCTCCAACTCGTCGTTGCCCCAGGTCGGGTAGTCGAGCCACAGGCGCCCGACGGACTCCAGATCTCGAGGCAAGTTCGCGTCTCGAAGATCGGCCATCTGACCGGCCGGAGGATAACAGGCGACTCCCGGGGCCGGTGCTCCCCTATTCGATGGCGGCCGCCGCCATCGCCTCCCCTCTGTCACGGCAGTCCCGCAAAGCCACGATCCTTCCTTCGCGCACCGTGAACACCGCGTAGTTGCGATCATCAGCTTTCCTCATGCGGTACGCGTCGACCCCTGGAGTCCGCACCACGACCATCACCCGGTCGCCACGTACGGCGACCTCCTCCAGCTCGGCCCTCAGACCACGCTCGGCCTGGCGCTCGAGGACTGCCTCGAGCTCGTGCCGGCCGTGGCACACCTCCGGATCCGGATCCTCGAAGCTGGGATCGAGGTAGGTCCACTCGAGGTCCGGATCGACGAACTGGAGCATCGTCGCCACGTCGCCCCGGGAGTACGCCTCGTACGCCCTGCGGATCAATTCCATGTTCTCGTTCGACATCGGATCCTCTCCTCTCGTCGTCGGTGATTCGCAAGCGGGGGCCGAAGCCCCCGAAGAGAGGCGGCGCTCGCGCAGCCGCCGGTCCACGGTCGGCTCGGCGTCGACAAAGAGCAGAGTGGAACGGTCGGTGGCCGGAGAGGCCAGCCGACCCAACCCCTTGATGGGGTGAGCGGAGCGTTCAGGGTCAGCCGAACGGTCGCATCCTGTACCAGTATCGAACGGATGAGCAGAACGGGCAAGGTACAGATCGAGCGGTCACGATATGCATGAGGTGGACCCTGCGGGAGGTCAAGGCTCAATCTGCGAACGGAGCCGACGCGATCCTCTCAGCGAGCCCCTGCCGCATGTAAACATTCGCCATGCAGCCAGGGTTGAGTCGAGCCTGTTCGAGAAACAATCGGGTGAATCCTTCCTTGAAGCCTTCTCGATCCGCTATCGAGAGAACCCGGTCGCGAAGGTCAGACGGAAGATCTTCGTAGCGGCTCCCTGTCACATCACAGGCTGCGGCCTCAGAGAGGAGATAGGCCTCTGGGCCATCCTCGCGAACGACCCGTGGTTGCATATGCAGCCGGATCACCTCGCCCAGCTTCGAGCAGCGGTCTGAATCCCACCCGCCGTCGCGGGCCAGACGTACGGCCGCCTCGGCGCTCTCCTTCTCGAAGCACCTCGTCCCCCTGAACCTCTCCGTCAGCCCCAGATCGTGCAGGAGCGAGGCCACACACAACAGTTCGCGATCGAATTCCACTTGGTCGGCCTTGGCCAAGAGAAAACCCCAACTGCAGGTTCGCAGCGCATGGTTCCAGAGAAAGCGCGGCGAGACCTGGATGGAGAGGCTCCAGGCGGCAACAACCATCGCCGACTCGGGCAGCGCGAGATAGGACGGCAAATGCGTGCGTGCGACGTCGATCTTCGGTGACTCTTCCACGGTCAAGCGCTACGTGAAGCTTCGCTCAGTGTCGGAACCATCGCCATCATCCGCGTTGGCAGCATGCCGATATTGCTACATCCGGGCAAACGGATCCGTGTCCGGATGTGTCCAGCATCCCGGGCTCGGATCGATGAAGATCGGGCCGGATGTCCGGATTCGCTGCCGTCGTCACCACGGGGATCTACTGCCGGCCGGGATGCGCGGCGCGCCCCTCCCCCCAGAACGTGCGGTACTACCCGTTGCCGGCGGCGGCGGAGGCCGCCGGCTACCGAGCCTGCCTGCGTTGCCGCCCGTATCGGATAGAGCCCCCGATCAGCTGGACCGGCCCGGAACTTGTCTGCCGGGCAGTACAGCTCATCCTGGATGGCGCGCTGGACGGCGAGACCGAGCAGGACCTCGGTGCGCGGCTGTTCGTCTCGGCCCGGCATCTGCGCCGGCTGTTCCTGCAGCACCTGGGCGTGACGCCGGATCAACTTGCACGCTCGAGCCGGACCCATTTCGCGCGCCGGTTGCTGGACGACTCCGACCTCACGATCGCGGACATCGCTTTCGCGGCGGGCTTCGGTAGTGTCCGTCAACTGAACCGAGCGTGCAGGGACCTGTTCTGCGCCACGCCGAATGACCTCCGGGCCCGTCGCCGCGCGAGCGACCGGTTGGTGGCCGATGGTGGCCTGAACCTTCGGCTCCCGTTCCAGCCCCCGCTCGACTGGCAGACGATGATCGGCTACTTCGAGGCCCGAGCCATCGCGGGGGTCGAGCGCGTGTCCGATGGCATTTACCGGCGCACGGTGATGATCGATGGAGACCCCGGCGTGCTCGAACTCTCGCCCGGTGGGCCCGATCACCTGTTGCTTCGAGCGCATCTCCCCCACTGGGAAGGCCTCATCCACCTGGTGCGGCGCGCCCGGCGCATCTTCAACCTCGACTGCGACATGGAAGGCGCAACGGCGCACCTCGCCGCCGATCCGGTCGTCGGGCCGCTCGTCCGCGCCAGGCCGGGGATCCGCCCGCCCGGGACGTGGGATCCGTTCGAGACCGGCGTTCGAGCCATCATCGGCCAGCGCATCAGCGTCGCCGGTGCGAACACGATCGCTGCTCGGATCGTGGACCGGTTCGGTACGCCTGTCCCGGGACTGCAAGCCCTGGGTTTGACCCATCTGTTTCCGGCGCCGTCGACGTTGGCCAGGGCCGATCTAACCGGGCTCGGCCTGAGCGCTGCTCGCGCGACGGCTGTGACCGCATTCGCCCGCGCCGTGGCCGACTCGAGGCTATCGCTGGACCGCGCCGCTCGGTTGGACCAGCTCACGACGTCGATCGTGGCGATCCGTGGCCTCGGTCCTTGGACGGCCAACTACCTGGCCGTGCGCATGGGCGAGCCCGATGCCTTCCCGGCGAGCGATCTCGGGCTCCGCCGTGCGCTCTCCCAGGGACCGCTGATGGCGGCGCGGGATGTCGAGCGCGTCGCCGAGTGCTGGCGGCCATGGCGCGCTCAGGCCGCCATTCACCTCTGGCTGGATCGGCCGCCTATCGCTTCATGATCGGCGATTGCCGGGGTGCCGGTGCTTCCGCCACTGGGCTCCCTTACCGATTTTCCCGGACCGGAGCGGCCAGGAAGGCCACGGCGTCGCCGGTCTCAGGATCGATCGCCTGCCCGCTGATCGCTCCCGCATCGTTGATGTCGTTGGCGAACAGGAGCTGACCCCCGTACCCGGGCGTGACGCGGGTGTTCAGGTCGGTCATAACTCCGCCTTCCCAGAGAAAGGCGCGACACCCGCTCCCGCCACACGAGAGTCCGACCACCTGGCCACGTCCGTTGATGCCCAGGGCCTGGCTGATCGCGTCTCCCGGAAGCGTGCCGAGATCCTGCATGCCGTCTTCCTCGGTCCAGAGAAACGCGTGGGCGTTGAACGCGCCGGGATCGCCGCCCGGAAGGTTCGCGAAGCCGACGACCTCACCCCGGTGGTTGATGGCCATCGGAGTGTTCCACGCCTGACCGCCGAGGTCGCCGAGATCGACCGGGATCCCGTTGTTCCACAACACGGCGTGGGCGGCGCTGAAGCGACCGACGGCGTTGTCGCAGATGCCGGAGATGCCGACAACCTGTCCCTGGTCGTTGATCGCGGTCGCGGCGCTCACCGTGTCGCCGGGGAGCGGAGAGAGCTCGCGGACCTGGTCGTGGCTAATGTCCCAGAGGACAGCGCGGAACTGGAGGACCTGGGGCGCGTTGCAGGTTGCATCGTGGACCGTGTTCTCGGCCCACCCCACGACCAGACCTCGGTTGTTCACACCGGCGGCGAAGCCATTGTTGCCCCCAAGTGTGGGAAGCGGCTTCATTCGGTCGTCTTGCCACACGAAGCCGAGACACGTGTGCCCGGTCGCAGACGGGAAGAAGAACGAGCAGCTCCACGACTCCCCCAGGGGATCGATCTCGGGGGTTTCGGCGACGCCCACGATCAAGCCGGCGTTGTTCTTCACGGGCCACAGGATGGCGCTGTTGGGACCTCCGAGGGTGCCGAGGTCGATGGTCGCTCCATCCCGCCACAGTGTCGCGTGCGTCGTCCGGTCCCCGGCCAGATTGGAGGCTCCCATGACCCAGGCGCGGTCGTTGATGCCATTGCCCGCGCTCGTCGTTCCGCCGAGCGACCGAAGCTGCGTGACCTGGTAGGGAGTCGGCTGCTCCGCGCGAGCGAGGTTCGAGCCCGGGAGGAGAAGCGGGAAGACGAGGGCCCCGAGGACCGCAATCGTACCGAGCCTGAGTCGTTTCATGGTTTTCCCTCCTGGAAGCCGAGATGAAGAACACGGATGCCCACGCCAGGACCGTATTCAGGGTCGCGCGACATGGCTCGTCATTTTCGGACAGGATCTGCCCTTGCCGGCCCGGTGAGGGGCACGCCGATCGCGCAGGTCGAATCTAGACGGGTTGACGGCGCCGAGGACCCACAGCAGCTCGTACGTGCCGGCTTCGACGTCGGGGACCGTGAACTGCGTCTGGTAAGAGCAGTCGCCGGTCGAGTCAGGACCGGCCACTGCGGCGAGCTTCACCACGGGTCCGGAGGTTGCCGCTTCGAACCGAATGTCCGGTCCCAGTCCATCACCATCGGAAGCGGCGCCTTGTTTTCAAGGATGCCGACTGCGCGACGGAGGCGATGGATGTCCAAAGATCCGTCGTCATTCCCAACGCCACCAGTGGCTCCAAGCCCCTACCCGTGTCCGATCTCCGCGATGAGGCATTTGCGTTCACGTACGACTCGGGCCGCTCGGGAACCCGAGCGCGATCTACTTCTTCCGGATGGGCAACGCGATGTTCCTCGTTCCGGGCAGTGGAGCGAAGATAGAGACCGAAGACCTGCTGGCGATTGCTCGCACAGTGGCTGCCCGAGCCGAGGGGTAGAGCCTCTCGATCCGCCTGCCTCAAGCCCCCGCGCCGATCGGAGACCGCCTAGGGAACCTCGCTGGGAGCGACCGAGTCTGCAATGTGATGGTGTGCGCGCGCTCCACGCCCCGGGCGGCAGAGAGGGTGCGCCGCCCTCTGCATGCCGGAGGGATCGTGCTCGCGCTGGTCGCCACGGCATGTGGCTCGGGGCTCTCGGCCGAGCCGCACGCGTCGACTTCGGGGACTCCCGCACAGACGAGCGCCGCTCCGGCCACGCAGTCACCGGTGCCGGCCGAGAGGGCGGACGAGCGCGACAGCACGCGGTGGCCGATCAAGCACGTCGTCTTCCTGATCAAGGAAAACCGTACGTTCGACAACCTCTTCGGGACGTTCCCGGGCGCGGACGGCGTTTCGTTTGGCTACGACCGAGGCGTGCGGCGCCCGCTCACCCGAGGGACCGACGGCAGCATCGGCTCCGAGGATATCCCGCATTGCTACATGTGCTCCCGCGAGGCGTGGGACCACGGGAGGATGGACGGGTTCAACCAGGGCCCGGTCTCCGACCGATGGTCCTACACACAGCTCCACCGATCCCAGCTTCCCAACTACTGGCATTGGGCCCGCGAGTTCGTGCTCGCCGACAACTTCTTCTCCTCGGCCCAGGGGCCCTCGTTCCCGAACCATCTCTACACGATCGCCGCGCAATCCGGAGGCGCCCACGACAACCCCAGGCGCACCGGGCCGTTCCGCTCGAGCAACACGTTCGGCTGCGACGCGCCGATCGGGCAGACGGTCACGATCGTTGACTCGGAAGGTCAGGAGAAACACGTCCAGCCGTGCTTCGACTTCCTGACCGAAGGAGACCTTCTCACGAGGGCGGGGATCGACTGGGCCTACTACGCCGCCCAGCCGGACCAGCTCGGCTACATCTGGTCTGCGTACTCGGCCATCCGCCACATCCGGGAGACGAAGCAATGGCCCCGCCGCGTGCTCCCGGTGGACGACGTCATCGGCGATATCCGGGCCGACCGGCTACCTCCCGTCACGTGGATCACCCCACGGTACGAAGTGTCCGAGCATCCGCAGTACAACTTCTGTCTGGGAGAGAACTGGTCGACGCAAGTGATCGATGCGATCATGCGTAGCCCCATGTGGAAGAACACGGCGATCTTCGTCACGTGGGATGACTACGGGGGCTTCTACGATCACGTGCCCCCGCCACAGGTGGACGGCTTTGGGCTAGGGATCCGCGTGCCGTTGCTCCT
>DASPWN010000198.1:0-10699 GCA_035637835.1 Actinomycetota bacterium
GGCCAAGCCCTCGGGGCCCAGCCACGCCAGATAGACCGTCGCGGCGATGGCCATCAGCGTCTGGTTGGTGCAGATATTCGACGTCGCCTTCTCCCGGCGGATGTGCTGCTCGCGCGCCTGGAGGGTGAGGACGTACCCGACCTTGCCGTCCACGTCCACGGTTTCCCCAACGATGCGCCCAGGCATCCGACGAACGTCGTCCAAGCGGGTGGCGATGACACCCAGGTACGGGCCACCGAAGTTCAGGTGGTTGCCCAGGACCTGACCCTCGGCCACGGCGATGTCGGCACGCAGCTCTCCCGGGGGTGCCAGCACGCCGAGTGAGAGCGGGTCGAACACCTGGATGGCCCGGGCGCCCCCGGCGTGGGCCGTTCCGAACAGCTCGCGTGCCGGTTCGAGGATCCCATAGCGGTTGGGATGCTGGACGATCACGGCAGCCACGTCGTCGCCGACCTGCGGCTCGCCGCCCCGGCCTTCCTTCACCGGGAAGACCTCGGGCTCGTAGCCCGCTCCCCTGCCGTAGGTCCGAAGGGTTTCGATATATCGGGGATCGACCGCCCCGGAGACCAGGACCCGGTGCCGGTCCGGCGAGGATCGGGCCAGGTTCACCGCCTCCGCCAGGGCGGTGGCCCCGTCGTACAGCGAGGCGTTCGATACCTCGAGGCCCGTCAGCTCGCAGATCATGGACTGGTACTCGAACAGGGCCTGCAGCACCCCCTGGGACAACTCGGGCTGATAAGGGGTGTAGGAGGTGTAGAACTCCGAGCGCCCAGCCAGGGCCCACACGACGGAGGGCACGTAGTGGTCGTACGCGCCGGCGCCGGCGAAGCAGACCAGGTCGTCGGCGTTCCGGTCGGCGGCGGCGAGTGTTCGCAGATCGGACAGGATCTCCATCTCGGAGACGCCCTCAGGGAGATCGAGTGGTCGGTCCAGGCGGACCGAGGGGGGGATCTGCTCGAACAGCGCATCAAGCCCGTCGAGCCCGATCCGGGCCAGCATCTCCCGTACGTCGTCGTCCGTGTGCGGGGCGAACCTCATGGCACCGGGCACAGTCTACGGCCTGGGCGTGCTCCGCTGGCCGCTAGCCGGTGACGTCCTCGAGGCCGTACTTCGTGACCAGGGATAGGTAATCGCGCTGGTAGAAGATCTTGCAGTTGATCCCCGGGTACATCTCCCGGAGTTTCCGGATCTTCCGGTTCTTCTTCGTGACGAGCTTCTGGTTGAGCGTGGTGATCTCGATGTACAGGTCGTACTGGGGCAGGAAGAAGTCGGGGGTGAACCGCTGGATCACGTTGCCGTGCTTGTCCCACTCGAGGTCGAAGGACCGGGGCTCGTAGTCCCAGTCGATCTGGTAGAAGTCCAGCAGGCGGGCGAACTGGCGCTCGCTCGCGTGCGCGAACCTCACGGCATCGCTCTTCAGGGCCAGGGTTGGGGCTGTGGCTGGAGCTTTCACGCGCCTCCGGCCCGAGCGACCTCGCGTCCCCTCCGTCGCGCGCCTTTGGCGATCGTTCCCTCCAGATCCGTCCATACCTTGTCGACGGCGAGCGCGAAGACGCCCTGGCCCTTGGCCAGGAGGTCCACCACAGCCTCCGGTGACTCCACCGCGTAGATGCGGGTGCCGTCCGAGACGATCGTCGTGCCAACCTCCGGCGCTTTCAGCGCCCGCAGCGTCCCGATGGCCTTGCGGACCTGCTGGAGGCTGACCCCGGTGTCTAGGAGCTTCTTGATGATCCGCAGCAGCGCGAGGTCCTGGAACGAGTACAGCCGCTGGGTCCCCGACCCCCGGGCGTCCCGCACGGACGGCCGGATCAGCCCGGTCCTGGTCCAATAGTCGAGCTGCCGATAGCTGATCCCGACGATCCGGCACACGTCCGGGACGCGATACCCCTGCTCGTCCATCACAGCTCCGTAATTACGGGAACGGGGGTCAGGCTATTGCGCCCTGCGCGGCATGTCAATGACCGCAGATTTCCTCGACTTTTTTCGTTGCAGGGCGACCTGCGTCTTTTCGTCAATCGGCAACGCGCAATCGAACATGCTTGCGAGACATGGCACAGATCTTCGAGTAGGGTCCGGCCCCGTGCGTTACCCGAGAACGACGCATCACCGTCGCGCCCGCCGGGCCACGCTGATTCTCCCGGTTCTCGTCATCCTCATGGTGGGGTTCCTGGCCCCTGCCGCGCAGGCCACGCTTCGATCGCGGTATCTGAAGATCATCAACAACACTCGCGTGCAGCACGGCCTGGCCCCCTTGAAGCTGAACGCAAACCTGTCGGACACGGCCAAGGGCCACACGCGGAGCATGATCCGGGAGGGCCGACTGTTCGATGTCGCCAACCTCGGGGGGATCCTGTCTCCCTACGCCGGGTACGAAACCCTCGGCGCCGACGTCGTCGGCTGCGGGGACACACTGTTCCGCATGCACCGGGAGATGATGCGCCACGCGTATCACCGCCAGATCCTGCTGAGCGGCAAGCTGGACTTCGTCGGGATCGGCGTCATTCACGTCTCCGGCAGATCTGGCTGCGGCCGGAATCAGGTCTGGGCCACCGCGATCTTCTTCGGCTAGCCCGGGCTCACGGGGGCCAGCGCAGGCTCACGGGGCTCAGCCGAAGTCCTCGGGGTTCACGTTCTCCAGGAACTCGCGGAACTTTTCCACCTCTTCATCGTCGTCCCCGCTGGGGATGAGGATGGAGGCCTCGTTCAGGACCTCTTCGCTGGCGAAGATCTTGCAGTTGAGCCGAACCGCGAGTGCGATCGCGTCGCTCGGCCGCGACGAGATCTCGTAGGCCGTCCCGTTCCGTTGCATGTTGATCACGGCGTAGAACGTTCCCTCGCGCAACTCGGTGATCACGATGTTCTCGACCTGGACCGCGATCTCCTCGAGGATGTTCTTGAGGAGATCGTGGGTCATCGGGCGGGGCGTCACCACGCCCTGGAGCGCCAGGGCGATGGCGGCCGCCTCGGCCTGCCCGATCCAGATGGGGAGGAAGCGCTCGCCCTCGGCCTCTCGCAGGAGGACGATGGGTTGGTTCGTCGGCAGCTCGATCCGCACCCCCGCAAGCGACATCTCGATCATGGCCTCATCAGGGAATCTAGCCCTCCCCTCCCCCTCCGACAACCTAGGTGGCGCGGTCGCGACCGGTGTCGGGCGCGGGCTCGGCCCGAGGGACACCGGTGAGGTATGGAACGAGGAGGTCCGGGTCCGCCGAGAGCGCGGAGAGGTCTTGCACGGCAAGGATATCGGGCAGGTTCCGGTATCGCTCCTGGAAGTCGAGGCCATATCCCACCACGAACACGTCGGGGCAATCGAATCCCACGTACCGGATGGGAAGGGGCGTGATGCGGCGCACGGACTTGTCCAGAAGCGCGCACACCTCCACCGAGGCGGGCTGCCGCGATTCCAGGACCGTGATCAGGTACGAGAGCGTGAGCCCGGTGTCGACGATGTCTTCGACGATCAGGACCTCACGCCCGCCGACGTCCACCTCCAAGTCCTTCACGATCCGGACTCGGCCCATCGACTCCGCCGCGCCCCCATACCGGGAGATCGACATGTAGTCGATCGCGATCGGGAGATGGACGCGGCGCATAAGGTCGGCGAGGAACACCGAGCCGCCCTTCAGGACCGAGATCAGGACGGGAGCGCGTCCCTCGTAGTCCCGGGTGATGTCGCGGCCGAGCTCCTCGATCCGCCGGCGGATGTCCTCCCGTCCGAACAAGACGGTCGCGTCTTTCGACATCCGGCCGGATGGTAACAGAGGGTCACCCGAACAAGGACGTCAGCACGCTCGAGACGCCCTGCACGACCGCGGAAGCAGCCCGGCGCCACCACGGCCCGGGCTCGGCCGGAGGTGGACCTGGCAGGGCGCTCACTACGAGCGGCACCCGTCCGAGCGGCACGTTGGGCGCGGACACTTTCAGGTAGCCCACCCGCTCTCCCGCCGCCGGAGGGAACGCGACGTCGGGGAGCACGGTGACCACCCGGCGGATCCTGGCGCCCGTCGGGACGAGCCCCGTCAGCCCGCTGCCGGCCGAGACCTGAACGTCCCGCCCGCCGATGACGATCGACCCAAAGGCCTGTCCCCCGGCCACCAGCTCGCGCCGCTCGAAGGACCCGAAGCCGTAATCCAGGACCGCAGCCGCGTCGGAGAACGGCTCACCCGGCTCGCCCAGAATGACGGCCATCAGGCGAAGCCCATCCCGGGTCGCGGCGGCCACGACGCAGAACCCCGCAGGCGTGGTGAAGCCGGTCTTGACGCCGAGCGCGCCCGGATACAGCCACAGCAGGACGTTGCGGTTCTGGATCATCCGCGGCGTGCCCGACGGTGAGGGGATGCGGTGGAACTTCGTCCGGACGATCGAGGCGAAGAGCGGACTCTCGAACGCCGCCCTGGTCAGCACGGCAAGGTCGCGGGCGCTCGAGTACCCGGTGTCATCGAGCCCGTTCGGCGAGGCGAACAGCGTGTCGGCAAGGTGCAGCCGGCGAGCCTCGGCGTTCATCTCGTCGACGAACCCCTCGACCGAGCCGGCGACATGTTCCGCGAGCGCCACGGCGGCATCGTTCGCGGACTGCAGGAGCAGGGCGTAGAGCAGGTCCTGGATCGATATCCGCTCCCCGGGAACCAACCCGAGCTCCGAGGCGCCGGCCGACGAGACCGACGCCGCAGCGTCGGGACCTACCGTCACCACGTCTGAAGGATCCGTGCGCTGGATGACGATGAGCGCCGTCATGATCTTCGTGATGCTGGCGATGGGGCGCCGTTCCTGGGCCTCGGTTCCCCACAAGATCTGGCCGGTGTCCAGGTCGGCGAGGGCCACTGCGCTGGCCGCGACCGATGGTGGTTGGTTCGACGGAGGTGGCGTCTGCAGGACGTGAGGGAACGGAGACGGCGACGTCCCCCCGCCGGGGATGGGCACCGGCGTCGGCGGGGGCGTCTGGCCAGGCCGCGCCAAGCCGACGGAAGGAAGGAGGAGGAACAGCGTCGCCAGCGCGATGAGCGCGATCGATCTTCGCCGACGGACCCGGCCATCCTGCCACACGACGAGAAGGTTACGGCGAGGTCAGGTGCTGCCGCAGGTTGTTCCGCAGGAGCGCCTGCTTCAGCTTGCGAGACGCCCGCGAAAGGTCCCCCAGGGAGCTCACCGCCGTCTTTCGCGCGTCGGGGTTCCGTTGGCGGAGCTGCGGCATGATGATCGACTCGAAAAAGCTTGCCTCACGCTCGGCGAAGTGCCGATACATCGTGAGGTGGCGAGGTTCGACGCCGTACTTGAAGAAGTCCTTGACGATGGAGAGCACCACGTAATCATCGCCGTCGTAGTACTTCGCCGAATCGGGGCCATGCGATGACACGAGCCCGAAGGACTCGAGCTCCTTGATCCGCTCCTTGTCGATCCCGGTGGCCGTAGACATCTCCTCGATGGACATCTGGAGGCCCGTGGGCGGCTCGGCCAGTTCCTCCTGGATCTCCTTCCCCACCGCCTCCCCGTCGTCGAGCCCTTCGCCCGGCCCCGTCTCCTGCGTCAGCAGCCGGTCCTTGATCACCTTGAGCGGTAGGTACTCGTCGCGCTGCATCCGCAGGATCTGCTTCAATCGATCCACGTCTTTGTCGTAGAACTTCCGATACCCCGACGGCGTGCGCTCCGGCTCGATCAGGCCCTCGGACTCGAGGAACCGGATCTTCGAGATCGTGATGTCGGGGAACTCCGTTTTCACCGACACCAGGACCTCACCGATCGACTGGTAGCTGCGCGTGGCCACCCCCTCACTCTCCCGCCTGGAAGAAGACCAGCTTGAACTTCCCGATCTGGATCTCGTCCCCCGCGGCGAGCTTCGTGGCCTCGACGCGCTCACCGTTCACGTAGGTTCCATTCAGGCTGCCCCGGTCGTGGATGGAGAACTCCGTACCCTCCCGGCGGATCTCGGCATGCTTTCGGGAAACCGTGATGTCGTCGAGGAAGATGTCGCCGTCGGTGCTGCGGCCGGCGGTCGTGACGTCGTTCTCGATCAGGAAGGTCGAGCCCGCGTTCGGGCCCCGCTTGACCACGAGCAGCGCCTGTCCCGGCTGGAGCTCCTCCCCGGGGAACGGGAACTCCTCGCCGGCCTCCTCCTCGACCTCCACCGGGGTGATCCCCACGGTCGTCTCGTCCAGGAGGGGGGCCCCGCAGTTCGCGCAGAACCGGGCTCCGTCCTTGTTCGGATGTCCACATCGGGTGCAGTACAAGCTCGGTCGCCCCTTAGGTCAGACCTCCCGCTGAGGTTCGAGGTTGAGCCTTGCAGCCCAGCCTCGACCGAAGGTCGAAGTTATCGCAGCTGGGTTGAAGGGTCAACTGGGGAAAAAGGGACCTATTCCGCCTCGGCCTGACGCAGGAACGCCTGGTAGGCGGCCGCGTCCATGAGGGATTCGAGCTCGGAGGGGTTTGCCCCCTCGACCACGACCATCCACCCCTCACCGTAGGGAGACTCGTTGACGAGCTCGGGACGCTCGTCCAGGAGCGCATTTCGCTCGGCGATGGTCCCGGTCACCGGGCTGAACACGTCGGACACCGATTTCGTCGATTCCACCTCGCCGAACGGCTGCATCGCGGTGACCCGCGTCCCCGGCTCGGGGATGTCCACGTACACCACGTCACCCAGCGCGTCCTGCGCGTAGTCGGTGATCCCGACCCTCATCCGACCGACGCCCCCCTCGTCGCGCACCCACTCGTGCTCCTTCGTGTACCGCAGATCCTGAGGGAACTCCATGTGGTCCTCTCCCTGTGGTGCAGGTGCGTCGACCTGAACCTCAAACTATCATCCCGCTGCTGAGCGCCGATAGGCTCATGTCGAGCCCGACTCGAGGGCTCGTCGAAGGTCCCCGGCATACAGCGCCGTGGCCACGTAGTACTCCACGATGCCCACCGCATACATGCCCCAGCCGAACACACGGGCCGCGGTGGGGAACGGGTAGCCGAGGTTCCCCCAGGCGATCAACCCGATCGCAACCACCAGGCTGAACGTGGCCACCTTCCCGACGACGCGGACCTCGATCCGTACCTTCCTCGTGACCAGGAGCGTCACGCCGGCGATCAGGATGGCCACGTCTCGAACCAGGATCAGGAGCGCTGCCCACAAGGGGAAGGCGCCCCGCACGACGAGGGCCACGAGGCCGGCGGCGATGGCCAGCCGGTCGGCCGTGGGATCCAGCATCTTGCCCACCTCGGAGACCTGGCCCGTGCGGCGAGCGATATAGCCGTCCAGCCAGTCGGTACTCACAACGACGCCGAACAACAGGAGCCCGGTGAAGGTGGTGTCCCGGTCCACGATGAGCCACACGAACGCCGGGGTCAGCAGGATCCGCGCGACGGACAGCGCGTTCGGCAGGGTCGCAATCGCGGAGGATGACCCATTCGATGACCTGCTGAACCCCTCGCTCATGCCCGATCGCAACCTACCATCGGTGGAATGCAGGGGCAGACGGGCGCAATGTGAAGGGGGACTCGATACCAACAGAACCTCAACCTACGGACAAAGGTAAGGAATCCGTTGAAGAAAGAGTCGGTGAATCTAGGCTTGTGGTCGAGAGTGACTTACACTACCGATTGGCCGGCCGGAGCCTCCATGAGCACGAGTATCTCCGGATCCGGTCCGAGGTGGCCCGGGTCTTCCCCCCGGGCCACCTTCAATCTCCGGTTCCGCCGCTCGCCTGCATGAGGCCATGGTTTTCTGGGTAATTCCGTCACCATGAGAATCGTTGGGGATGGTCTTCGCGATGATGAGGACATGGCGCGGGACGATCTGTGGCGAGAGCTGTGGTGGTCGGTTGCCCTCATCGGTGTCGTGCTGACCGCCGTGAGCACGATCGGCTGGCTGGCCTTGTAGCGCCGACTGCCGAGAGGGCTCCCGTCGGTGTCCCTCGTTTCGTCGGGCCGGCCGGATTCGAACCGGCGACCTTCTGACCCCCAGTCAGACGCGCTAACCAAGCTGCGCCACGGCCCGCCGGCTCAATTGTAACGGCGCGGGCCCTCGGTCCTCAGCGCCCCCCGCCGCGGTGCCGCTTGACCCGGAACCGCAGGCGGATGGGGACCCCGCCGAGACCGAAGGCCCGCCGCAGGCGTCCCTCCAAGAACCGCTGGTACGACGACGAGGGCGGCCTGGCACCGAACAGGACGAACGTGGGAGGCCCGGCCGAGACCTGTGTGCCGTAGCGATATCGGACCCCTCCCGGCGGTGGCCGCTCGTCCTGGGCCTTGGAGAGCACGCGGTTGACCTCGCTGGTGGGGACGCGCCTCCCCCAGCGCTCGTGGAGGTCCACCAGCCCCGACGGGAGCCTGGCCACGCCCGCGCCGGTCAGCGCGGAAGCCCGCCACACGGAGGCTCCGGAGAAGACCGCGACGGCCTCGACCAGCTCCTTGTACGTCGGGTCCTTCTCCTGGACCAGATCCCACTTGTTTGCGACCACGGCCAGCCCCCGGCCGGTCTGCATCACCATGGCGGCGATCTTCCGATCCTCTGCGGTGAAGCCCTCGCTCGCGTCCAGCACGAGCACGGCCACGTACGCCCGCTCGATGGCTCGCACGGCGCGCACGTAGCCGTAGTACTCGACGCCCTCCGTGCGGGACGGCCGGCGAAGCCCCGCGGTGTCGACGAATCGGACCTGGCCGCCCGGCCAGGTCACCACGGCATCGACGGCGTCGCGGGTGGTGCCTGCATCCTCGTACACCACGGAGCGCTCCTGTCCGACCAACCGGTTGAACAGCGACGACTTCCCCACGTTCGGCCGGCCCACGATGGCGAAGCGCGGCTCCCCCGCCTCCTCCTGGCCGTCCTTCGGCTCGGCCTGGGGCAAGACCGTGACGATCCGGTCGAGCAGGTCTCCGGCCCCTCGGCCGTGCAGCGCCGAGACCGGCACGGGCTCACCCAGCCCCAGCGTGAAGAACCGTGCGGCGTCGGCCTCCTCCCGATCCGAATCGACCTTGTTGGCCACGAGGAGGACGGCGGCCTTGGCCCGGAGGAGCCGCCGGGCCAAGGCCTCGTCCTCCTCCTGCTCCCCGGTCTGAGCGTCCACCACCAGAAGGACGACGTCGGCGTCCTCGGTCGCCACCTCCGCCTGTCGGGCAACCAGGGCATCGACCCCCCGGGCCTTGGCGGCAAAACCACCCGTGTCGACCACGCGGAATCGCCGCCCGCGCCACTCCGCCTCGAGCTCCACCCGGTCGCGGGTGACGCCAGGGCTCTCGTGGGCGATGGCCTCTCGCCGGCCGAACAGCCGGTTCGCCAGGGTGGACTTCCCCACGTTCTGCCGGCCCACCACGGCCACGGTGGGCAGCCGGAGGGCCGGACTCTCTCGCCGGTCCCCCTCCCCGTCGCCGCTACGCACCTGAGGCCTCCAGTCGCTCGCGAGCGATCGCCAGGGCCTCGCGCAGGACCTCGTCCGGGTCCCTGCCCGTCGTGTCGAGGAGGACGGCGTCCGAGGGCGGGACCAGTGGGTTCACCCGCTCGTCCAGGGCGTCCCTGATGGCAAGTGCTTCGGCCACATCGGGGGTTGGCCGTGCGCCGATCGAAGCAGGGACGGCACCGTCGCTCGGGGCGGACTCGCTCCGCTCGCGGACCCTGCGAGCGGCCCGTTCGTCTGGCGCCGCCACCAGGAGGATCTTGACCGCGGCGTCGGGGAACACCACGGAGCCGATGTCCCGGCCCTCCATCACAGCTCCGTCGCTGCCCAGGCGGCGCTGCTCGTCCCGGAGCACGGCCCGGACCTCGGGGTGACGGGAGACCGTCGAGACGTTCACCTCGACCTCAGGGTCTACGAGGTCGGGCGATGGAGGCGTACCGTCGATGAGGATGGCGTGAGGTGAGAACCTCGAGCTGAGGTCGAACCTGATCCCTCGAGCTACCAGCGCCAAGGCCGGGCCGTCATCGAGGTCGACCCCTTCCCGGAGCGCTCGCAGGGTCACCGCCCTGTACATCAGCCCGGTGTTGACGTAGGGAAGGCCGAGCGCCCGGGCCATACGCTCGGCCAGCGTGCTCTTGCCCGATCCGGCCGGCCCGTCGATGGCCACCACCCGAGCGGTCACGTCACGCCGCCCCGACCCTGGCCCCCAACGCCCGGAGGGCCGTGAGGAAGCCCGGGAAGGACACCTCGGTCCACTGCATGCCGTCGATCTCACACGCGGTCCGGGCTCGGAGCGCCGCCACCGCCGCCGCCATGGCCAGGCGGTGGTCGCGCCGGGCGGAGGCCCTGCCGCCGGCCAGCCCTCCGCCCTCGACCACCAGGTCCTCACCCTCGACCCTGGCCCGCCCGCCCAGATCCCGCACCATCTCGGCCACCCCGGCCAGCCGGTCGCTCTCCTTGGCTCGAAGCTCGGCGCCGCCGGCGAACCGGGTCCCCCCGTCCGCGTGGGCCGCGAGGGCCGCGAGGACCGGCACCTCGTCGATCACGAGGGGCAACTCTCGGGCCGTCACTTCGGTTCCGCGCAGCCCCGCCACGCGAGCCACGAACAGCTCACCTATCGGCTCGCCCAGCTCCTCTCCGGTCACCCGTGGTTCCGCGGCGACGCCCATGCGGTCCAGGACCGAGAGGAAGTGCGTGCGTGTGGGGTTCAGCCCGACGCCTCGGATGGTGAGCTCCCCTCCCGTGAGGGTCGCCGCCCCTACCAGGAAGGCGGCGGACGACACGTCGCCTGGCACGTGCGCCTCGAAGCCGTCGTGCTGGAACCG
>DASPWN010000199.1:0-8584 GCA_035637835.1 Actinomycetota bacterium
GACCAGGATCCGTCGCTCGACGACTCGGAGCTCGAGTGGGCCGCGATCTGGAAGCCGCTCCCAAAGGTGGTGTTCTCCACCACGCTGTCGGCGGTGCAGGGCCATGCCCGCCTGGCCTCCGGCGGCCTGGCGGAGGAGATCGAGCGGTTGCGAGCCGAGCCGGGGGAGGACGACATCGCGATCGGCGGCGCGACTCTCGCAGCCGAGGCGGCCGCGTTGGGTCTGATCGACGAGTACCGGGCCATGGTCCACCCGGTGCTGGTTGGCGGTGGCATTCCGTTCTTCCCCCAGCGCAAGCGCCGGGTGGATCTCGAACTCGTCGAGACCCGCACCTTCAGCTCGAGAGTCGTCTACCTCCGCTACCGGGAGGCGCGCTAGCCATGAGCCCCCGGATCGGAGCGGAGGGGCTCTCGCTTCTGTCAACAACGTCCGTGGGAACTACATCTAGGTAACCTTCATCAATGCGGTCACCACGCCGTCCCGCCCGTGCAGAGGTAGTTGGCTCGCTGCTGCGTCCTCCCGCCCTGCGTCAAGCCGTCGATGTCTTCTACGAACGCGGGCACTCAGCCGTCCTGGAAGACGAGCGGCGGAAAGATCGCTCCCAACTTCGACGGCTCGAGGACAGCGCCATCCGTCAGGCGGTCCAGAGGCAGATCGATCTCGGTCTGGACGTGGTCACCGACGGTGAGTTCAGGCGTTGGATGTTTCTGAACTCGTTTTTCGACGCCGTATCAGGCGTTCGGACCGGCAAGACGGTGTCGTTCCACAACGCTCGCGGCGACGAGGTCGAACTGGCGGTCCATGAGATCGTCGAGCCTCTGAAGCAGGTCGATTCGCCTGCGGCTCGGGAGGCGGCGTTCATGGCCGAGGTGACCGGCGGACACCCCTTCAAGGTCACCCTGCCGGCGGCATCTATCTTCCTCCATCCGTTCACGACCGTTGCAGGCGCGTACGAGTCAGTGGAGGAGTTCGCGGAGGCTGCCATCGAGATTGAGCGAAGCCTCGTCCGTGAGGTCTTAGGAGCAGGAGGTATCTATTTGCAATTCGACTTCCCGCTGTATCCGTACCTCGTCGACCCGACATGGATCGGGAGGTTCGAGGCCGCGGGCTTCGACATCGCGACACTGATGGACCGGGCCATCGCCGCCGATGCCGCCGTCCTCGAGGGGATGCCGAACGACGTAACCATTGGACTCCACATCTGCCGAGGGAACTACCGCTCGTCGTGGATGTGCGAGGGCTCGCTCGAGCCCGTGGCCGAGCGGGTCTTCGGAGAGCTTCCCTACGATCGCTTCCTTGTGGAGTGGGACGACCTGCGGCGCGATGGCGGCTTCGAGCCGATCCGATTCCTGCGTCCGGGGTCGGTGATCGTCATGGGCCTGGTCAGCACCAAGACCCCCCGACTGGAGGACGAGGACGACCTCGTGCGCAGGATGGAGGAAGCCGCCGGGTATGTGAAGGGGATGGAACGACTGGCCGTCTCTCCGCAGTGCGGGTTCGCCTCCGTCATGGTCGGGAACGAGATCGATGAGGACGCGCAGTGGAGGAAGCTCGAATCGGTTGCCAACGTGGCCAACCGGCTGTGGGGGAGCGGGTAGCATCGAGGCGATGGAGGAGCAGGGACCGGCCGACTCGCCGCTCCGGCTCGACGCGCCGCGCGAGGAGGCGCTGGCCCGCGCGGCCAAGCTGATCGAACAGGCCTGGCGGAGCTTCGACCGGTTCCGCCCAGAGGAGCCACCGCTCGACGAACGGGTGCGGGCGCTCCTTCGATCGGACCTCCCCGAGGAGCCATCGCCGGTGTTCGAGGTCCTGGACGACGTGGCCAGGATCCTCGACGAGAGCATCGCCCAGCCGCGGCCGCGCTACTTCGCCTTCATCGGCTCCTCAGGACTGGAGATCGGGGCCGTCGGCGACGCCCTGGCCTCCTGCTACGACATCAACCTGGCGGTCCACGCCGGCGCGGCCACCGAGATCGAGAAGCAGGCCGTCCGGTGGGTAGCGGAGTTCGTCGGCTACCCGGCGACCGCCGGGGGAGCGTTCACCAGCGGTGGGACGATCAGCAATATGACGGCGCTGTCGGCGGCTCGGGAGCGGGCGCTGCCCGGCAGCCGCACCGACGGGATGGCCGGGCGGCGGGGCGCCGTGTACTGCTCGCGGGAGGTGCACTACTCGATCACCCGCGCCGTCGAGCTGCTGGGGATTGGGTCGAGCAATATCCGGGCGCTCCCCATCGACGATGAGCGCAAGCTCCGTCCCGACGCTGTGGCCGAGGCCATCGACCGGGACCGGGAACAGGGCGTGACGCCGGTGGCAGTGGTGGCGACGGGTGGGACCACCCTGACCGGCGCGGTCGACCCCACCGAGGCGCTGGCCGAGGTGTGCGCGGAGCGGGGCGTGTGGCTCCACCTCGACGGCGCCTACGGCCTTCCCGCCGCGGCCACGTCGTCGGGGGCCCACCTGTTCGCCGGGGTTGAGCGGGCAGACTCCTGCTCGGTCGACGCGCACAAGTGGCTGTACCTCCCGAAGGCCTGCGGCGTCGTGCTTGTTCGCCGGCCGGATGACCTGGCCGCTGCGTTCGCCCACCAGGAGGGATACCTGCCGCACCAGCGCCACGAGCTCCACGCGGTGGACATCACGCTCGAGTACTCGCGGCCGTTCCGGGCGCTCAAGGCGTGGCTTGCGTTCCGGGCCCACGGCGCGCCCGCGTTCCGGGAGGCCATTGAGCGGAACCTCCACGAGGCCCGGCTGCTGTACGAGGCGGTGAAGGCTCAGCCCGACTTCGAGGTGCTGGGGCCGCCCCCGCAGCTCTCGATCGTCCCGTTCCGCCACACCCCGAGGGGCGCGGCGGACCCGAACGACCACAACGCCCGGCTCGCCCAGGCCATGCTGGCCGACGGCCGGGTGTATCTGGCCTCGGCGCTGATCGACGACGAGGTCTACCTCCGTCCGTGCTTCGTGAACTTCCGGACCACCGAGGAGGACGTGCTCGCGATCATCGACGTGGCGCGCGAGCTCGGCGACCGGCTCGCACGTGGCGGCTGACCCCTCTCGGCTATGGCAGTGGGATGCTCGAGATGGTGAACGGCAGGATCGGAGGCAACCCCCCGAACAGCCGCTCGAACTGCGAGTTCACCACCAGCAGGCGACCGGCCGCCACCGCGAGCGTGGTCGGCGTGAGGAACGACGGATCGGTCGTCCTCGACAGGACCGTCCCAGTGCTCAGATCGCCCGACAGCGACACCTTGGCGACCTGGTGGAGGAACGGCTCGCCCGCGTACAGGATCCGGCCGAGCAGCGCGAGCCCGTCGCCGGCCACGGCGTCGCCGCCGAGGTCGACCTCCGTCACCGCCTTGGTGGCGACGTCGATCCGGAAGAGTTCGCTGGTGAAGGACTGCGAGACGACCAGGTGCCTCCCGTTCTCGGTGGACACGATCCCGTTGACGTTGAACTGACCTGTCACGTACGGGATCGTGCCCGTCAGGTCGAGCCAGGCCTCGGCGGCCTCCGGTGCTCCGGGTTCGATCTCCGCCGCCGGGATCCGCCACAACACTGGCCGGAAGGAGTCGGTCACGAACAGATCGCCGTTCTTGGCCACGGCGATGTCGTTCAGGAAGCCGCCGGTCCCGGTGGTGAACGTTCGGATCGGCGTGCCGGTCGCCGAGTCGTAGACCCGCACCTCCCCGGTGACGCCCCCGGCGACGATGAGGCGGCCAGCGTTGTCGACCTTCACGCCGATGGCGGAGAACTGGATGTCCCCACCCGCGATGAACGGGGCCGCGGTGGGCTCCATCACGTTGCCGCGGAGTACCGACCCGTCGGTTGTGCTCGAGACGAAGAAGTTGCCGGTGGTTGGCTGGTAGGCCACCCCTTCGGGGAAGACGGCGTTTCCGGGCAGGGTGTAGGAGGAGGGTCTCGATGCCGCGCCGACGCTCGCGGCGGGTACCAGGCCGATGAGCACGGCCAGCATGGCGAAGCCGATGAGTGCGAACGATTTCTTCACGGTTCCTCCTTCGGGGGGTCTGGACGTCACCGTGCGGAAGTCCCGAAGCCTACTACGGGTCGGCGGGCGTTACGTCCGCCACCTCGCGGCGAATGATCATGCGAAGGACCCGCTTCCCGGTCTCGTCGTCGAGCTCCTGACGCTCCGATGAGAAGCCGGCTCGCTCGAACGCCCGGATCGCTCGAACGTTGTCGACCAGGGGATCGACCGTCACCTCGGTCCACCCCCGCTGGTCGAGCAGGAAGCTCGCAGCGGCTCGCGCGGCATCGGGACCGAGCCCCCGACCTCGCGCTTCTGGCACCAGGAACATGTCGATGCCGCCCCACGTCTCCGTTCCCTGCCAGCACTGGAGATAGCCGACCGGCACCCCGTCAGCCTCGACGACGAAGGGCTCGGCCTCAGGCCTCCTCCGTCCGGTGTACATGTCGGCCACCTCTTCCCGGCTGAGGGGGCGACCCTCCCACCATCGGTACACCTCTGGATCGGCGAGCCAGCCGACAAGCAGGTCGAGGTCGTCGTCCGTGGCAGGCCGCAGGACGGCGCGCTCTCCCCGGATCACGGACCGGGGTCGCGGGACAGCCGGCGGTCGAGCTCTGCGTAGTCGTCGTACCCGATGAGCTCGTACAGCTCGTCGCGGGTCATCATCCGGTCGAGCCAGGCAGACTGGACGCCGTCCCGGAGGAGCCCCTCGTAGAAGCCCCCCACGGTCTTGGCCGCCACCCGCGATGCCGACACGGGGAAGATCACGATCCGATAGCCCAGCTCGGCCAGGCGCTCCGCCGAGAGGTTGGGGCTCTTGCCGAACTCGGTCATGTTCGCCAGCAGCGGACCCGGAACTGCCTTTGCGTACGCGGCGAACTCGCCCTCGGACTCCAGGGCCTCCGGGAAGATCACGTCGGCTCCAGCCTCACGATAGGCCAGACCTCGTTTCACGGCCTCGTCGAACCCGTCGGTGGCCCGCGAGTCGGTCCTGGCGACGACCACCAGGTTCTCCCGAGCCTGCGCCGCGGCGGCCACCTTCTCGGCGAACGCGTCGGCGCTTGTGACCTGCTTGCCCTCCAGATGGCCGCAGCGTTTCGGGTCCACCTGATCCTCGATCTGGATGGCCGCACATCGAGCCCCCTCCAGCTCGCGCACGGTCCGCATGACGTTCAGCGCGCCTCCGAAGCCGGTGTCGGCGTCGACGATCAGCGGGATGCGGGTGACCCGGACGATCTGCCGAGCGTTGCGCTGCAACTCGTCCAGCGTGAACAGCCCTACGTCGGGCATCCCCATGCTGGCCGAGAAAGCGGCGCCTGACAGGTAGATTGCTCGAGCGCCCGCGCGCTTCGCCAGGAGCGCCGTGAGGCCGTTGAACACGCCGGGCGCGACGATCGTCTCGTCGGTGTCGAGCATCTTCCGGAACTGCTTGGCCGGATGCTCGCCCGGGTCGGGCGTGAGCCAGGTCATCGGTCCTCGGCCAGCGCCCGGGTGAGCTCTCGAAGGCTCCCTTCCCGCTCCAGGTCCCACACCAGCCGCTCCACCGATGCCGCCCGGTCGGCGTGGAGGCGCCCCTCCACGTTCGCCCGATACTTCGCCACGACCTCCTCGTCGGTCATCGGATTGCGCGCGTGCCCTCTCGGATAGCGGACCTCCCGCACCTCCCGATCCCCGCCGGTGGTCGTCACCGTGATCCGGTTGGGGATGCCCTCAGGGTATCCGGCGGAGAGCTCCGGGTCCTCGCGGACGGTCACCCGCTCCTTCAGGATGTCGAGTGTCCGACTGTCGCGGAACCGCTCCGGCTCGAACGTCCGACGCGTGATATCGCCGTGCAGAAGCGCAGCCACCACGATGTACTGGAGCGAGTGGTCGGCCGTCTCGCGTGTTTTCGGGTCCCACTTCTCCGGGTCCTTGGCGATGATCTGGTATGCGGCGTCGAAGGTATCGATCTCGATCGACTTGATCCTGTCGGCATCGTGGCGGTATCCCTCAGGGAACTGGAGGGCCGCGTCGACGGCGCTCTGGGCGTGGTACTCAACCGGCCAGAACTTGATGTGGGTGTCGAGGATCCTTCTCGGCGGGGCGTTCGCCTCCAGTCGCGACAGCGCCTCCTCGTCGAACCCCTCGCCGTCAAGGAGCTGCCGGACGAAGGCCATCTCGCCCTCGAACGGACGGGCGGGGCCGGTCATGCCCTTTTCCGCAAGGAGCGTGGCGAACACGGCGTTCCGCGCGGCGTTGGCCGCGGCCGATCCCTTCCACATCGAGAGCTCGCCGGCCCTGGTCTCGCGCATGGCCGCGTGGGGGACGGTGGTGATGGAGACTGCGTGTTCGATCTTCTCGACCGCGAGCTGGAGCAGCTGCCCGGCGGCACACGCCACGCCGATTCCGATGTAGTTCACGTGGTCCCAGCCGTGGGCCCGGAGGCTGGCCGCGTCGCAGAGCGAGACCGAGACCTCGTACGCCGTAGCGATGGCCGCCAGGAGGTCGCTCGCCGGCCGGTCGCGCCACTCCGCTAGGGCAATGAGCGATGCGATCACATCGCTTGGGTGCAACGGCTCCCTCGACAGGTACGTGTCGTTGAAGTCCAGGTACCGGATGGCGACGCCGTTGGCGAAGCCGGCCACCTCGGGATTGGCCCGGAGCGCCGAGCACCAGATCGTCGCCCCGTTCCGATCTGAGAAGTCCCCCGCGTAGGCCATCGCGGCGGCGGGAGCGTCTCCGTCGAAACCGGCCACCGCCACGCCGATCGTGTCGAGGACCCGCCGCTTCACCTCGTGGACGGTCTCCTCCGGGAGGCCCTCGGCCGCGACGCTGCTCGCGTAGCGGGCCAGCAGCCGGGTGATCCGGTCAGACACTCGTCCTCCTTCAGCAAGGCGGGGGGCTGCCGAGAATCTACACTTGGCCGCTGCGGGATCGGCGAGGGGAGTCAGGGCGTGGTGGAACCGCTGGTGGGCGTGATCATGGGCTCGAGGTCTGACTGGGACACGATGCGGCACACGGCCGACACCCTCGATTCCTTTGGCGTGCCGTTCGAGACCCGCGTGCTCTCGGCCCACCGAACCCCGGACGAGCTATCCGAGTACGCGGCCACCGCCGAGGATCGCGGCTTGGAAGTCATCATCGCCGCGGCCGGTGGTGCCGCGGCGCTGCCTGGAGCGGTGGCGGCGAAGACCACGCTCCCGGTTCTCGGCGTGCCGATGGAGTCCAAGCTCTCGGGGCTGGACTCGCTGCTGTCGATGGTTCAGATGCCGGCCGGTGTCCCGGTGGCGACGCTCGCGGTGGGGAAGGCGGGGGCGGTGAACGCCGCGATCCTGGCGACGAGCATCGTGGCCGGTGCCCATCCGGAATATCGCGAGAGGCTCCGTGCATATCGCGACGAGCAGCGGGCCCGGGTGCTCAAGGAACCCGACCCTTCGGCCGAGTAGGCGAAGGAGTTGGCTTACCTGACCTGCCCTTGGTGCTTCACACCCCAGCTCGTGGGGGACGAGTCCGTTGAATACATGTGCTTCACCTGCGCCGCGCAGAACGCGTTCTTCGCCTACACCGAGTGCGGCTACCGCCAGACTGTGAGCAAGAGATGGACGGCCTTCACCTGCGCGAAATGCGACAAGAAAGTCGATCTTCCGCGGCGCTGGGGCTACACGGTCGGTACGCGGGCCATGATGGTCCAGGGCCACGGCCAACCCTGGCCTAAGTTCTGATACGTGAACAATCGAGCGCGTTGGTATTCACAGACGGCAACGGGCAGAACGAGTGGTGTGGGGTTCACAGGCTACTGGTTGGTCGTGAGGGGTCACGGAGGAGCGCCTTCGGCGAGCTCGGCCTCAATCCGACTGGCGAAGGCAGCGCTTCAGGCTGGTTCTTTATGGTGCGCCGGGCAGGACTCGAACCTGCGACCCGCTGCTTAGAAGGCAGCCGCTCTGTCCACTGAGCTACCGGCGCTCGCGCATAGCCTACCGTCCGAAGCCTCTGCTCCGACTCAATCCTCATTGCGGCGCTTCGTCAGCCGGGGCTTCAGCGCCGGGGGCTTCGGGCTCGTGTCGCGAGCCGCCCGCACGGCCTCGTTGGTCTCCATCCCGCCTCGCTCGGGGAACAGCTCGCGCCGGCGTTGCGTGACCCACAGGAACAGGTCCCCCTTCGTCGCTTCCGGGAACAGCCCCCACAGGCCTTCACGCTTAATTGCCTCCACCGTCGGCAGATAGACGCGGTCGTACCAGTCCGCCGCGATCTCCTCCGGCGAGAGCGCCTCGCCTCGCTGCATCATCACGTTGTACCCGTGGACCTTGATCTGCTCCAGGAGCTCGATGTAGCCCTGGGGCCGCGAGAACTCGATCCGGACCTCGGGCCGCGCCCGCTCCAGGCCGCTGTCCTCCAAGAACTGCTGCCGCTGCTCGTCCATGATGATCCGGCCGAGGTCGGCGTCCGGCGGCAGCGGCCACCGGCTCCGAAGGCGCGTGATCTCCGCGTCGATGTAGTCGATGCCGCGCTGACGGGCCACGGCCACCCGGTGGTGTCCGTCGACGACGAAGTACGAGCCGTCGAGCTCGAAGACCGTGATCGGAGGGAAGTCGCCCTGATCGAATGTCCGCTCCACGCGCTCCCACC
>DASPWN010000200.1:0-9906 GCA_035637835.1 Actinomycetota bacterium
ACTTCCCCGGCGTCGGCGCCCGCTAACTCGGGGAAGCCAGTTCGACGCGAACGCCGAGGAGCCGGACCGGCCGGTCCAGGTCGAACTTCGCCAGGGCGGCCAGAGCCCCGACCTCCAGTGCATCGGGCTCGAGCGTCGGCTCGGGAAGCGGCACGCCGTGAGTCGAGGTGAGGAACGGCTTGAACCGGACCTTGACCACCACGCGCTCGGCAAGGCGGCCATCGTCCTTCAGGTCCTCGGCCAGCTGCCGGGCCAGGGAGGTCACCTCAATCCTGACCTCCTCCGGATCAGTGATGTCCTGCTGGAACGTCCGTTCCCGGCCTCGGCCCCTCGGCACATAGGGCTCGGAACTGACCGGCGACTCGTCCTCGCCCGTCCCCAGCCTCCGGAGCCACGGGCCCGTGCTCGGCCCGAACCGCGCCGCCAGCATCTCCTCGTCGGCGTTGGCCAGCTCCTCCACGGTTCGGATGCCGAGGGCCTCCAGCTTCGGCGCGGTCTTCTTCCCGATGCCCCACAGCTCGGACGTGGGGAGCGGCCCCATGACCTCGAACCAGTTCTCACGGGTCAGCCGGAACACCCCGGCCGGCTTGGCGAATCCCGACGCGATCTTGGCCCGAAGCTTGTTGTCGCCGACCCCGATCGAGCACCACAGCTCCGTTCGTTCGAGCACGGCCTTCTGGACTCCGCGAGCTAAGCCCTCGGGGTCGTCGCTCTCCACGTCCATGAACGCCTCGTCCCACCCGGCCACCTCGACTACGGCGGGGAAGGTCCGAAGCGTGTCCATCACCCGCCGCGACGCCTCGAGGTAGGCGTCGGCGTCCACCGGGAGAAACACGGCCTCGGGGGCCCGCTTGTACGCCGTCCGAAGGGGCATGGCCGAGCGGATCCCGAACCGCCGGGCCTCATAGTTGGCCGTGGAGACCACGCCGCGTTTGGTGGGATCCCCGTCGCCTCCTACGACGACCGGCCGGTCCCGGATCTCGGGGCGCCGGAGCATCTCGACCGCCGCGATGAACTGGTCGAGGTCCATGTGCAGCACGTACCTGGCCACCGATCAAGCATGACCGACAATGGGCGTGATCAGGCGGAGGTAGTGAGAGTCCTCGAGATTCCAAGTCGTGGTTCCCGTCGACGTCCCGTCTCGTCTCGCGTCTATCCTCTGCCGGACGCCGACGCGAAGGGGTGAGAGGCTCGCCACGTGGGCGCCGCTGCGCACCCAGTGGTGCCTCGGGCCGCCGATCGAGCTGCAGCCCGGGCTTGATCTTCATCTTGGCTCGCCAGGGGAAAGGTGAGCACGATCTGCCACCCGCACCCAGCTCCAGCACCCCCACGACTTTGAACCTCCGGCCGGCGGAATATGATCAACATGCCCGCCTAGGCTGAGAGGCACCTGATGACCGACGAGGCGGTCCCCACCGACCGGGCGGAGGGCTTTGACCGCGCCACCATCGGGGTCCGCGTGGACCAGGAGCGTCGCCGGGCCAGCTTCCTTGGCGACATCCGGGAGGCGATCTTCGGGGCCCAGGACGGCCTGGTGAGCACCCTGGCCGTGGTGAGCACGGTGAGCGGGGCCACCGACAGACGCCTGGCCATCCTCATCGCCGGCATCGCCACCGCGCTTGCCGGGATCTTCAGCATGGCCGCCGGGGAGTACCTTTCCAGCAAGAGCCACCGGCAGATCGCCCTGGCCCAGATCGCCGAGGAGCGGGAGAAGGTGGCGGGACGGCGCGGAGAGGTCCAGGCCGAGTTGGCCTACCTCCTGGAAGAGGATGGGCTCCCCGACCACGAGGCCGGGGCGGTGGCCGAGATGGTCTCCCGCAATCCCGAGGTCCTTCTCACCGTGAAGGTAGAAAAGGAGTTCGGGATCGCCATCGAGGAAGCCCAGGGCTCCCCCCTCCAAGGGGCCGCGGTGATGGGGGTGGCCTTTGGGCTGGGGGCCCTGGCCCCTATCCTCCCATATCTCCTGCTCCCCGTGCGCCTGGCCGTGTACCTGTCCATCCTGGTCACGGCGGGGGTGCTGTTCGGGATCGGGGTGGTGAAGGCTCGGTGGACCCACGCCCACCCGGTCGCATCGGGGCTGGAGATCCTCCTTATCGGCGCGTTCGCCGGGATCGCCGGGTACCTCTTCGGGACCGTCCTTCCCACCCTCCTCGGCGCCCCGGCGGCCGGCGGCTAGAGCCTGGTGGAGTGACCGATGCGCATGGAATCGAGCGTGGTGGTCAATCGCCCGATCGACGAGGTCTGGGCGTACATGACGAACCTCTTCAACCTCCCGCGCGGCGGCGGCGGCGGCCGTTTCCTCCGAGTTCGTCAGACCTCGCCCGGCCCCGTGGCAGTCGGCTCGACCTTCCAGGGCCGGCTGGTGCTTCTCGGATTCGAGAGACGGTTCGAGGGCACGTTGACGGAATCTGACCCGCCCCATGCCGGCGCGATCGCGCTTTCCGTGGTGGGCATGGGGTTGCGGTCGGCTTCACTTCGCCTTGTGCTGGAGGCCACCACTGATGGGACCAGGGTCACGAGAGTGAGCGAATTCGAGCCGCGCCCGAACCTGAAGCCGCTGTGGTGGATCCTCGTTCTCTACCTCAGGCGCTCGTCGAAGGCCAGGAATCATGAAATCAAGCGGCTTATCGAAGCCGAACACCCGGGTGGGAGCTAGCTCCGAATGGGCGAGGCCATCAGCTTCGGCTGGCCTTTGAACAGAGACCTGAGGAGCCTAGGGAACGGTCTTGACCAAGGTCCGCGAGGAATCGGTCAAGAGCAGGGCGGCATGATCCAGTCGGTCGAGGAGTTCGAGTTCATCGCCCAGGTCTGACGATGCACGTCTCTCACCCAACAGACGGTGGCTAGAAGCCTTCGCCCTTTGTCCGCAAGCCGCTCCGTCCACACGGGGAGCGGGACGCCAGGGCGCGGGTACCGTCCCTCTTCACCCTCTCCCCGGCCGGGTTGACTCCTATGTAAGCCAAGGCTTAAATTCGGGCTCCTGGCATCGTTCCGCAACGGGCATGCCCGTGCGCGGCCGAGAGGAGGGCACGATGGCGTTGCGATTCCGCATCAAGGCAGAAGGGGTGAGCCCGGAGCAAGCGTTCGACTACGTCTCGGACGTCTCCCGGCATCCCGAGTGGGCCAACCCGAGCGCGAAGATGCGCATGGACCCGGTCTCCGGCGGAGCGCCCCACCTCGGCGCGAAATACCGCTCCCAGGCGGTGTTCGTCCGCAAGCCGGTGTCGGCCGACCTAGAGATCACGACGTTCGACCGGCCGGGGACGTTCGCATACTCGGTGTCCCACCACCAGCAGGGCAAGAAGGACGTGCGATACGACAACACGTTCGCGTTCACGGGCGTGGACGGAGGCACCCAGATCGAGAAGTCCCTGTCGAGCGACGGGAACCCGATGGTCTTTCTCATCGCCTACCCGGCCATCCGGGGCGACGCCATGAAGTCGCTCAGGAACCTGAAGGCCAAGCTGGAGGGCATGCCGCGCTGAAGGCTCGGAGTCCGGCCGCAGCGATGGCGATCAGTTCCTCGGCTCGGGAGGCGTGGACGCGCGTTTGTTCGTGAGCCCTCGCAGGCGGGCGGCCACGAAGGCGATCGCGAGGAGGACGACGCCGGCGACGAGCAGGACGAGGGGTGTGCCAATCGTCTCGCCGAAGTAGTAGGCGATGGCCCACACCGAGAAGGCGAACATGCCCGCGACCCCCAACCCGAGCATCGGTGTGTGCCGGAGCGAAACGCTCGCCGCGACGAGGGCAACCGAGATGGCGATGCCCAGCCACACGCCCACGTTCGCCTTGTCCCCGCTTGCGACCACTGCACCCGTCAATCCCGCCAGCGGGCCGAGGGTGAGTGAGACGCGCCGGGGCTCGGCCCGTCCCATCCACCCCAACGCCGTCCAGGCGAGCCCGATCACGGCGTAGCCGAGCCCGACGGACATCGCCGAGCCGTAGAAGGTGCCGGCGGCGAGGATCATGAGACCCGCGATCACCGCGAGCTGTTGAAGCGTGCGCCGACGCAAGAGATAGAGCGGGACGGCCGTCACGGTGACCCCGATCCCGACCCCGAGCACGACGCCTCGATCGGACGCGTCGAAGCCGTCGAAGGCAAGCTGCCCACCGAACCAGCCGGACAGGCCGGCAGCGAGCAGCCAGAGCACGCTTGCCAGCCGGGCAATGGCTGCATCCTCCGTGCGGCGAAGCGTCCAGCCGGCTGCCATCATCACGAGCGAAGCCGCGCCCGGAAGGAGGATCCGAAGGCCCGAGGAAGCATCGTTCCACGACCGACCGACGAGGACGGCTGCTGCGGCCGCCGCAAGGGCCGCACCGAGGTAGCCGAGGGCCTCGGTGATCAGCGCGACGGAAGCCCGGGGAGCCTTACGGTCCTCGAAGGCCCGGATCGCGTCCGCCTGCGCCTCCGTGATCAGCGAGGCCCGAACCCACTCGTCGAGGTGACGCGGAAGACCGTTCCCCGGCCGCACGGCGCAATGGTCGTCCCCCGCGGGGCGCCGAATCAAGCCTGAACACGACGAGGCCCCGAGTGCCGCGCCCGCACGACACTCGAGGCCTCGACAGCCTTTCGTCCCCATCGGCGCTGCCCCGGGGTGGGGCCCCCCAGGCCCGGGGCCTCGGCCGCCTTGCCGCCTGGCACCGGTGAGCGACTTCGGCGTCTGGATTACCCCGGCCCCGCGGCCCCAAACGCCGTTGGTTCAAACCTCTGACCTTCCGATGAGATTCCCGGGGCCGCCGGTGGCCGGGTGTACCGTTGCGCCCGGTGGGACGAGCGTGACGAGCCGCCTGGAGGAGCTGGCCAGGTCGACGCCCGCCACCCGGGACCGCTATGTGGACTTCCTGCGGGCGGCCTCGATCCTGGCGGTCGTGTTCGGCCACTGGTTCATCTCGATCATCCACTGGCCGGACGCCCTGATCTACCAGACCAGCGCGGTGGGCGTGACCTCGTACCTGTGGCTCGGCACGTGGGCGTTCCAAGTGATGCCGATCTTCTTCTTCGTGGGCGGGTTCTCCAACATGGTCACGTTCCAGGCGCACGAGCGCCGTGAGGGATCCGCGTGGTGGTTCGTGAAGGACCGGGAGATTCGGCTGCTGAAGCCGTCGCTGGTGTTCCTGGGCGTGTGGACCGTGATCCAGATGTTCCTGCACGTCGCCGACATCGGGAAGCCCGCCGGCCCGACGCTGTGGGGTGGCACGAGGCTCCTTCGAGGCATGAGGCCGCCGGGCGCCACGATCCCGTTCGGGCCGCTGTGGTTCCTCGGCGTGTACATGGTCGTGGTGGCCATCGCCCCGGCATTGATCCGGCTGCACCGCCGGTTCGGTCTGTGGGTCCCTGCGGCCATGGTCGCCGGGACCATCGCTGCGGACGTGATCGGCTTCGGGTTCGCCCATCCCGGGGTGCGGTGGTTCAACGTCGCCTTCGTCCTGCTGCTCCCGCACCAGCTGGGGTTCTTCTACGCCGACGGGCGCCTGCCGGCCCAGCCGAGGTGGGCCTTCTGGACCATGGTGGCCGTGGGCCTGGGGGGCCTCGTGCTGCTGACAAACCCCTGGCTGTTCCGGCTGTTCGGCGAGGCTCGGTTCGACTGGTTCCCGTCAATCGGCTATTACCCGAAGAGCTTGCTGGGCACCGACACCGAGCCTATCTCCAACGCGTATCCGCCGACGGTGTGCTTCATGCTCGGCGGGATCTGGTCGATCGGCGCGGTGATGCTCCTGCGGCCTCGGGTGTCACGGTGGCTGGAGCGGCCGGGGCCGTGGAAGTCCACGATCTTCGTGAACAGCATGATCATGACGCTGTTCCTGTGGCACATGACCGCGTACCTGATCGCCATCCTCCTGCTCTGGCCGCTCGGGTTCGGGCACCAGGTCGACAGCACGGCGAGTTGGTGGATGGAACGGGTCGTGTGGGAGCTGGTGCCGGCGGTGATCCTGGCCGGACTGGTGGCCGTGTTCGGACGGTTCGAGCGGGCGCACGCGCCGAGGCTCGAGGCCCGGCCCGTCGGGGGTACCTGATCGGTCAGGCCGGTCGGGTGATGCGATCGGTCAGGCCGGCTTGTTCACGCTAATGGTGGTGCCGTTGCTGTCGCCGTCCGGGTCGTGGTTGGCCGAGGGCTGGTACGTGTAGCCGGCCTTGGACAGGTTGGTCACCGTGAGCGACACGCTCGTCCTGGAGTTCTGGAACTGCCTGCTGACCGAGCAGTCACCACTCGCACCGGTGGTGCACGTTGCGGAGGCGCCGCCTTGCCAGGTGGCGGTGACGACCACGCCGGGAAGGACCGCGTGATCGCCGTCGTGGATCACGATGGTCATGGTCGCCGTCCACCGCCTGGTCGCGCTACGCGCCGAGTTCCCGTCGAGGTCCCCCACATGCATAGTCGTGGCGGGAGGCGGCGGGGGAGGCGGCGGCGGCGGAGGCGGAGGCGCGCCACCCACCGGCCCGGTCGACAGGTCGATGCCGAAAGAGCCACCGCGGCCGAAGAACGGGTCGCCCTCGAACGGGGACACTCGGATGGTGTACGTGCCCGCCGCCGTGGGCATGGCGTGCAGCGTCTCCTGGCGGCCGATCCCGCACTCGGCACCCGCTGCACACGTGCTCGAGGCGATGACGGCCCCATTCGGGTCCAGGAGCTCGGCGTCGAGGTCGGGCCCCCAGTTGTACTCGAAGCAGAAGCCGCCGAATCCGAGGACGCACTCGGGGGCTCCGTCGATGATGATCGTGGCGCCGATGGGGACGGCGAGCTCACCCGCTCCCACGGTGAAGTCGCGGGTCCACGTCCCGTGGTCGGCCACGGTGCCCTGGATCCTCGTGTTGGCGGGGAACGCCGTCTGGCCCGTCGTCCCCTCCGCTTGGGCCACGAACCCGTAGCCGTCCAGGAGCCCGGCTCCCCAGTCGTTGTCCTTGCCGGCCGGTCCGCGATCCTGCGCCGTTCCCTCGACGGCGCTCCGCACCTCCTCCGGCGTCCACGTCGGATGACCCTGGAGGCCGAGGGCCACCGTGCCGGAGACGAACGGGGTGGCCATCGACGTGCCGCTGAAGGTGACGTAGCCGGCGGCCGTTCCGGCCTGGGCGGCGGTGATCGTGAGCCCCGGCGCCGCGACGTCGGGCTTGACCCGCCCGTCGAGCGTCGGGCCGCGGCTGGAGAAGTACGGGAGGTACACGCCGTCCGAATGGTTCGGCGCCCCGGATGGCGCGGACCACTCGGCCACGGCGCCCACCGTGATGGCCTGGGCGGCCGCACCGGGCGAGCCGACGGTGCTCGGGCCGTCGCCGGAGTTGCCCGCGGCAACCACGACGACCTTCCCCTTCTCCTCCACGGCCCGGTTGACCGACAGGCTGATGGAGTCCTGGCCGTCGGAGGCCACGGAGCTTCCGAGGCTCATGGAGATCACGTTGACGTTCGGCCGGTCGGCGCACCAGTCGATACCCGCGATCACCTGGCTGGCCGTGCCGGACCCCAGGGAGTTCAGGACCTTGGCCACCGACAGGCTGGCACGCGGGGCCACGCCGCCGAAAGTTGCCGCCTGGGGGCCGCCGGTGCCATCGCCAACCGCGATCGATGCGACGTGCGTCCCGTGGCCGTGGTCGTCGTAGGGAGTCGTTCGAGCGTTCACCGCGTCGAAGAAGTCGACCGAGGGGGAACCGAGCGAGGTCTTGGAGTCGAGCTGCTCGTGGGCGGGATCGACGCCGGTGTCGACGATGCACACCTCGATGCCCTGGCCGGTGACGTTGAAGTCCTGGCGGGCCGCCTCGGTGCCGAAGTCCCGGTCGGCCGCGTCAATGGTGGCCTGGACGCTGAAGTCCGGCTCCACCCGGCGGACGCCGGGCGTCGCGGCGAGCGCCCGGGCCTGATCGGCGGTCATGATGGCCGCGAAGCCTCGGATCAGGTCGAAGCGTTCCGTCACCCGGAACGCTCCGGCCGTGTCGTGGGCAGAACCGACGCCGCCCGGGCCGGAGAACGTGACGAGGACTGGGAACCGCGCTCCCGTGGCAGCGCCGCGGAGCTCGGCCTGCAGGTCATCGGAGAGGTGGTTGTGATCGCGGTCCGCGAGCTGCGCTGGCGGTCGCGAAGGGGCGGCCGCGGCCGGTGTACCGAACGACGCGAGGACGATCGCCGCGACGGCCAGGATGCCGAGCGCCGATCGCCGCCGGAGCTTCTCCACGGGCCAGATCCTCTCCCTGAGGCGTTGCAGGGTCCCCAGGGTAGGAGCGGCGGGGCCGCGAGGGAATCAGCCGAAGGTCGTAACTGGCGCCCGAAAGGCCGCTCGGCGGCTCGGTGGACGGGCCTGTCAGCCCATCAGTGGGAGCGCGAGGTCGGCCGATCGGCAGGAGGTCAAGTCCTAGACGGATGGCGGGAGGGCCGGTCTCCGGCGGGAGAGGGTAGGGGCGCCCTGAGGGAGCCCGGCCCCCACGCTCGTTCGGGCTGTGCCGCGATCTGGCCTCCCGGATTTGCCCGTGATCATCCGAGGCAAGCTCGAGGCTGCGCGCTTACATGCGTGGGGTCTCGAGGCTGGGCGTTTGAGGACCCCGCCTTCGGGGAAAACCCCTGCGTGACCGGCCTGAAGGGGCCGGCGGTGCGTGCACGCCACGTGCACCAAGGGGGTGAAGACATGTGGCGGAATCGAACGGCAGACACGGAGGACGAGCCGATCGTAGTCGAGCATAACGATCCGGTGGTCGTCGAAAGGACCAACGACCCGACCTACGTGCACGAGCGGACGACGCCCGAGCGCGTGGGCGAACGGCCCGAGGAAGTGGCGAGCTTCATGCCGGTCGGCTCGGTGCTCGGTCGGGTGATCCTCACCCTGATCGGCGCGGCCCTGCTGATCGTGGGTGCCATGTTGGATTGGGTGAACGGGGTCGCCGGCACCGCGATGAGCTGGAAGGCCTATTACCGAGCCAACCTGTCCGGTGGATCCGAGTTCATCACCTCGGCAGGCGCGATCGTGATCGGCATCGCCATCCTCGGCCTGATCGGCCTGGCGACCAGGGGTGGTTGGCTGATCCGGCTGGCCGGGGCGCTAGGAATCGTGGCCTTCGCGCTGTTCCTGATCGAGGCCATTCGTGCGGACGTGGTGAACGCCGTCGACGATCTGCAGGTTGGGATGTGGCTGGTCCTGGCCGGTGGGATCGTCACCGTGATCGGCGGCTTCTTCGGCGGATGGAGGACCGTCGCGGCCAAGCGGGAGCGCGACGTCGCTGTGAGGAGCTAGCCATGCCGCAGAGAGCCTGGAACCAGAAGCGCGAGCGGCAGTACGAGCACATCAAGGAAGGGCTCCGCGAGCGAGGCGAGCCCGAGAACCTCGCCGAGGAGATCGCGGCCCGCACGGTGAACAAGGAGCGGGCGCGGGCTGGCGAGGCCGATGAGGCCAGCCGGACGTCCATCGAGGACATCTCCTCGGGGCGACGCGGGGGGCTCCACTCGCACAAAGGGCCCGGCGGACGGACCTACGACCAGCTGTACGAAGAGGCGAAGGATCGCGGGATCCAGGGCCGTTCACGGATGACCAAGGCACAGTTGGAACGGGCTCTGGACCGGCGAGCGAGCTGACCGGCCGGTCCGGGGTGAGCGCCCGCGGAACGAGAGGAGGTGACGGGATGAGCTCCCAACTGGATGAGCACGTGCACGAGCCACCGACGATCCACGAGCCCGAGTCGAACTCGCTCGTGGGATACGCGGCGATCAAGTACTCGGCGATCGTGATCATCGTCCTGGCGATCCTCGCGTTCCTCGCGTGGTACGTGCTCCCTCGAGTGACCGGGTAACCGAGCCCGTCGGTAGCTACGAGGGCGCGATGTCGCGGTGCGCGTTCGCACCGCGACATCGCGCCATCTTCATGTGACGGGCGCCGTATGGTGTCCCCAATGCCCTCCACCGCTCCCGTCGAGACGGCTCCCGTCGAGAC
>DASPWN010000201.1:0-2185 GCA_035637835.1 Actinomycetota bacterium
ATCGGCCTACGGATGATCGAGGCCGCGGAGGCGGCCGGCCGGCTCAGGCCAGGCGGGACTATCGTGGAGCCGACCTCCGGCAACACCGGGCACGGCCTGGCCATCGCCGCCGCCATCAAGGGCTACAAGTGCATCTTCGTCATGCCGGACAAGATGAGCCAGGAGAAGGTCTCGCTCCTGCGCGCCTACGGCGCCGAGGTCGTCATCACCCCGACGGCGGTGGCCCCCGAGTCGCCGGAGTCGTACTACCGGGTGGCCGACCGGCTGACCGAGGAGATCCCGGGGGCGTTCCAGCCCAACCAATACTTCAATCAGGAGAACCCCAAGGCCCACTACGAGACCACGGGGCCGGAGATCTGGGAACAGACCGGCGGCGAGATCGACGTGTTGGTGGCCGGCGTGGGGACGGGCGGCACGATCACCGGCGCCGCCCGATACCTGAAGGAGAGGAAGCCCGGTATCGCGGTCGTGGGCGCGGACCCTGAGGGATCCCTGTACTCGGGCGACACAACGAGGCCCTACCTGGTAGAGGGGATCGGCGAGGACTTCTGGCCGGAGACCTTCGATCCCTCGGTCGTGGATCGATGGGTACGGGTCTCCGACTCCGATTCGTTCCGTCTGGCCCGGGCGGTGACCCGGCAGGAGGGCATCCTGGTCGGGGGGTCATCGGGGACCGCCCTGTTCGCTGCCCTCGAGGTGGCCCGAGAGCTGGACGAGTCCAAAACCGTCGTCGTCATCTTCCCCGACACCGGACGCAACTACCTCTCGAAGCTCTACTCGGATTCCTGGCTGCTGCAGTACGGGATGCTGGAGCGCCCCGAGGTCGTGCGAGTGGAGGAGGTCGTTTCGGTCAAGCGCGGCGACCTTCCGCCGATCGTGACGGTGAACGCGCACGACAAGGTGCGCCAGGCCATCGATGCGCTCCAGGAATACGGAATCTCGCAGGCCCCGGTGGTGCGCGAGCCCTCGTCACTCGACGTGACCCAATTCGTCGGGGCGATCCAGGAGCGAGCCCTCCTCGACCGCATCTTCCGTGACCCGGACGCGCTCCAGGCCGACGTGGCCGAGGTCATGGGCCCTCCGATCCCCATGGTCGAGTTCGACCAGCCCATCGAGGTGGCCTTCGCCGAGCTCCAGCGGGAGCCGGCCGTGCTGGTGGCCAAGGCCGGCCAGGTTCTGGGGGTCTTGACCCGGAGCGACCTCCTCGAGTTCCTCGCCCACCGGCAGCGGACCCGGTAAGGGCGCCCCAACCCGCGTGCGCTCGCTCGGCATCGACGTCGGGGCGAAACGCAAGGGCCTCGACGCCGTCCTGCTCGACGAGAGCCTGGTGCCGTCCGAGGCCCAGCGCCATCTGGGTGTGGAGGAGATCGGCGAACTCATCAGGCAGATCCGACCCGATGTGGTGGCGATCGACTCGCCGCCGGCATGGGGACGAAGCCCCGGTGGATCGCGGCTCACCGAGCGCGAGATCCGCCGGTTCGGGATCCAGTCCTTCGGAACCCCTTCGGATCCGAAGAAGGCGATCAACGTCTTCTATGACTGGATGCGGGCCGGCTTCGAGGTCTTCGAGGCTGCAGCCCAGGAGGGGTTCGCCCGTTACGCGAGTGGCTCGGTCGCCGGCAAGGCCATCGAAGTGTTCCCGCACGCGACTGCAGTCGTCCTGGCGGGTTGCCTGCCCCCGAGCGGCATGACCACCGGGAGGGCGAAACGCGAGTGGCGACGCGGCGTGCTGCGAAGCCAGGGGGTGGCCACCGAGGACCTCCGGTCGTCGGATCAGGTGGATGCGGCCCTGGCGGCGCTCACAGGCCTGTACGCGCTCGGCGGCAGGTGCTTCGCGCCGGGCGACCCGCTGGAGGGCGTGATCGTCCTCCCGTCGGCCACCCTTCCCCCACCCCCGTACCCGCGATGCCGGCAGGCCGAGCGCTCCGACGGTCAGGATCAGCTCGTGTTCCACGGGCTGGCCCGGTGCGGATGCGGCCATCCGGACTGCGCGTCCTCGACGGCGAGGGAGTTCGCGCCGGGGCACGATGCGAAGCGCAAGTCCCTGCTGTGGGGCCTGGCCCGCTCGGGCCAGGACGCCGCCGAGGAGCTCAGGAGGCGAGGATGGCAGGTTCCTCCGGAGATGCGATGAGGTTCGAGACCAGGGCGCTCCACGCCGGCCAGGAGCCCGAGCCAGCCTACGGCG
>DASPWN010000202.1:0-3870 GCA_035637835.1 Actinomycetota bacterium
ACCCAGTACTCCTGGAAGTGCAGGTCCAGCGTCCGGCCCATGCTCACCGCCTCGATCCGCGTGGTGACGGGGTCGTCACTCATCGGCAGCACCCGGCAGGCCAGCCCGAACCGCGCGGCCACCCGTGCGGTCACCTCCGAAAGCGTCGCGCCGGCGCGCAGCAGCCCGGTCCGGAACAGGTGCGTGGCCAGGTCCAGGTCGCCGAGCCCGAACCACGAGCCCTCCGCGCCGAACCGTCCCAGCTCCTCGGTGGCCCGGAACGTCTCGTCCCGCCGGCCCCACCCCCGCTCGCGGTCCATGGCCCCGCCCAGCCAGTACACGACCGAGTCGAGGTCCGGCGAGACGTGGAGGCCGTGCAGCTCGATGTCGTCCGCGGTGTTCACCACGACCGTCACGTCCCGCGGCGGGATCACGCGGAGCAGCCCCCGCAGGAACTTCCCCGCGCCGATTCCCCCGGCCAGCGCCACGACCCTCACGGGTCACAGCCTACGGGCACGCCGCGGATGAAGTCTCCGGCCGACGGTCGGGGCGCTCATGCCGCCACCAACCGGGCCATCGTGTCCTGCATGGTCGAGCGAGATGCGAAGGGTCAGTCGATCACGAGCCAGCCGGCGAGCCACTACGCTAACGGTTGGGACGTAGGAGGTGAACATGACGAGCGTGGTCAAATGGCTACTCGCTGCCGTGGTGGGTCCCTTCCTGTTCTTGCTCAGTGTCTACGCACTCGTCGGGGGAATCGTCGGGCTGGCCGGGGCAGGCGAGGGCGGCGATTGCAAGTGCGAAGCACCGGCTGCCGCCGGCCTGGGGTGGGACAAGTTCGGACTGATCGGCCTCGGTGTTGTGCTCATCCTTGGTGCCTACTTCGCCGTTGCGCTCGCGGCGCGCCCGAAGGAACGGGGGGTGTGAAGACCCGACGACCCCGACGTGCCGGCTCATCCCGTCGCGAATAGCCTGGCCAGCACACCGAGCGCCACCAGGGCACCGGCTGACCGAATCAGGGCCTTCCCCCGAGGGGATGCCCTCTTCCCGAACGAGTCGGTCACCGGAATCAGCCCGAATGCGAGGGCGGCGTAGAGGAAGTGCAGCGACTCCGCGGGACGCTCCCCCCGCACCAGCTTCGCCAGACCCGCCGCCGCCGTCATGCCGATCAGCACCAGGACCAAGCCCACTCCTGCCTCGGCGAGCCTCCCCGGTCCGCGCCCGAGAACCGATCGCACGGCGCCCTCGACCACAACGCCGGCGACGGCGAACGCCGTGCCCCACGCGAGGATCAGGTGTACGTCGTGCGCGAACATGTCCTCCCGCGTTGTGGAGTCATGGAACCGGGCGTGGGGCGAATCATGTAAGGGACTTCGGTGCTTGATCACACCGCAGTCCCAGGGTTGCATGGGCTACCCGGCTGGTCCGGGGGGGAGGCGTCGAATAGTTCTCTGAGGGAGGTGCCTCGGCACCGAGCCTCGCTGACCTGATGGCCTCCTCCGGCCCGGCCACGGATGCCCCGGATGAGGGAAGTGGGCCGGCCCATCGAGGTCGGGCCCGGTTGCAGCACATGAGTGGGAGCCGCGGTTGGGCTCAGCCACCTTGGGACCGTGGTCGATGAAGCGCGCCCTCCTTTCGGGCGGCCGGGGTCATGGACCGTCGACCACGGAAGGAGGAGCCCATGGAGGAGCGAAGACTCCTCGGCATCGACCTCGGCATCGCCAGCCCCCACACCGCGGTGGCCCTTCGAACCGATGGGAGCGAGGTGGCCCGACGCCGCTGCGTCCCCACCGTGGACAGCCTGGCCGCCGTTGAGCAGGCCGCCTTGCGGGACGCTCCCGAGGGCACCCGCCTGGAGGTGGTGATCGAGCCATCCGGGCCGGCGTGGCTGCCCATCGCGGTGTTCTTCGGCCGGCGCGGCCACACGGTGTACCGGGTGTCCTCGGCCAAGGCCGCCGACCTCCGGCGGTTCTTGTCCCGCCACGCCAAGTCCAACGGCATCGACGCCAAGACGCTCGCCCGCCTGCCCCTGGTGGACCCGGAGAACCTGTACCCGGTGGAGCTCCCCGGGGCCGACCGGGCTTCCCTGGACCGCCGGGTGCGGGCGTGCGACCGGCTCACCCGGGCGGTCGCCACGCACAAGATCCGGATCAAGGACCTGGTCCGCCAGCTGATGCCCACGTCTCCGCTCACCGGGGAGCTCTCCCGGGCGGACCTGGCCGTGCTCGAGCGCTACGCCGACCCGAACGCCCTCCTCATGCAGGGCAAGGCCAGGCTGGTGGCGCTGATCAAGCGGGCCTCGAACAACCACGCCGGCCCCGAGCGGGCGGAGGCGTGGCTGGGTGCGGCTCATGCCGCCGTCGAGGTGTACGCGGGTGACTCGGCGGTGGCCTTCGCCGACCTGGCCGCCGAGGTGGCCACCGAGGTCCGGCTGCTCCGGGCGGTGGAGGCCGAGCTCGCGGAGCACGCCGAAGCTCGCGAGAGCGCTTACGGCAGGGTCGACCCGGAGGGTCTGGCCCGGAGCCTGCCGGGGGTGGCCGAGGTGGGGGGGCCGGTCCTGCAGGCCGCGGTGGGCAGGGCGCAGCGGTTCGGGTCGGCCGCCGCGTTCAAGTCGTTCACCGGCCTCACCCCCAGGGCCTCGGAGACCGGGGAGACCGATCGCAAGGGCCAGCCGATGTCCAAGGCCGGGCCCCACTTGCTCCGCACCCAGCTCCTGCGCTCGGCCGACACCGCCCGCACCATCGACCCCCAGCTCGCCCGCATCTACCACACCCAGATGGTGGAGCGGGGGGCGAACCACCTGAAGGCCCTGTGCGTCGTGGCCGCGCATCTGGCCGAGAGGAGCTGGGTGGTCCTGGCCCGTGGGGAGCCCTACGTCGTGCGCGACGCCGACGGGCGGCCGGTGGGCCGGGAGGAGGCCAGGGCCATCATCGCCGAGCACTTCACCGTGCCGGAGGAGGTCCGGCGGCGCCGCCGGAGCAAGAAGGTGGGGAAGGCCCCTCACCAAGTCCTCGTGGGACAGGTATCGACGCGCTCGAAGGCGCAATACGAGGCGGCCTTCCCCGCTCCGAATCGTCGGCCGCCGAGGCCTCGCCGTCAACCAGCCCCGAGGGCAACTTGACAACCGATCCTCCATAGGGAATCAGGTCACGAGCTCCCTCGCACGAGACGGAGGCGCCAGACGACACTCCTACAGCCGCATAGCATGACGACGGAGCCTGCGCTCCGAGCCGTTACACCAGCGCCAGGACGCCACCTGCGCCGCAGGCTCATGAGCCAGCCATCCAGATATCGAGATGCCTCCGGCCGAGGGCGTCTATCCTGCCTCCCTTTCTCCCGCCCGTTGACCGGCGGCGACGAAGACGAGGCGGTGAAACGGCTCCCGCTCATGGGGAAGTTCAGCCGGCACCGGCACAGATACGATGCTGGCATGTCAGCCAACGAGATCGACGCCTACCTCGACGCCCTGGAGGAGCCGAAGCGGACCACACTGGCCCTGCTCCGCGACACCATCATGGCGATCGTTCCCGACGCCGAGCAGGGCATCTCCTACGGCATGCCGGCCTTCAAGCTCCAGGGCAGGACTATCGCCGGGTTCGCCGCCTTCAAGAACCACCTCAGCTACCTGCCGCACAGCGGATCGGTGATTCCGCAGCTCGCCAAGGAGACGGAGGGCTACGCGTCCACGAAGGGGTCGCTCCACTTCCCGATCGACAAACCCCTGCCCAAGACGCTCGTGAGGAAGCTTCTGACTGTCCGAATGGAGGAGGGAAGCGGAGGGTAGCCACCGCTACCTCAGTGCGAGAAACTCGGCTTCGCCCAGCTCGATCTCAAGAGCGGCTAGTGTCGCGTTAACGATCCGTCTTGACGTTTGATTTGCGCGAGGATCGA
>DASPWN010000203.1:0-1962 GCA_035637835.1 Actinomycetota bacterium
GCGATGGGCGACTCCCACCAACGGGAACAGCGAAGGCACAAGGACCTGGCCAACTACCGGTTGGTCCGCTACGCGGACGACTGGGTGGTGCTCGTGGCCGGGACCCGGGCCGATGCCGAGACCCTGCGGGAGGAGGCCCGAGCGGTGCTCGCTCCGATGGGCCTGCGCCTGTCGGAGGAGAAGACGAGGATCTCCCACATCGACGAGGGCTTCGACTTTCTGGGGTACCGCATCCGGCGGGACCAGAAGCGAAGCGGGGGAAAGCGCTACGTCTACACCTACCCTTCGAAGGCCGCCTTGGCGGCGATCAAGGCGAAGGTGCGGACGATCTCCCAGCAGGGACGGAACCTTCCGCTCAAAGTGTTGCTGCACCGGTTGAACCCGGTGCTCCGGGGGTGGGCCTACCACTTCCGGTACGGGGTGTCTTCGACGACCCTCGGGTACCTGTCCGCCTTCACCTGGCGGCGGGTCATCCGGTGGTTGTGTCGTAAGTACCCCAAGGCCAACTGGGGGGAACTGCGACGGCGCTACCTTCCCGGATGGTGGCCGGAGCAGGATGGGGTGCGGTTGTTCGACCCCCGGATGGTGGCGGCTCGCCGCTACCGGTACCGGGGTGCCGCCATCCCGTCCCCGTGGGCCGAGCGGAGGCAACGGTCGGTCGCGTAGCAGATCGTGGCTCGTGGAGAGCCGGATGCGGTGAGAGTCGCACGTCCGGTTCGGAGGGCGGGCCGGGGAAACGGACCGTCTGAAAGGCCGGCACCGCGCTCCGGTCCGACCCTACTGGTACGTGCTCGAGGACCGGGGCTTCGAGCTCCTGTTGGTCAACGCCCGCCACGTGAAGATCCTGCCGGGGCGAAAGACCGACGTGGGCGACGCCGCGTGGCTGGCCGAGCTCCTCGAGCACGGGCTCCTCCGGGGAAGCTTCGTGCCCCCCGCGGCGATCCGGGAACTCCGGGATCTCACCCGGTACCGCAAGCGGATGATCCAGGCCCTCGCCTCGGAGGGGCAGCGCATCGAGAAGACCCTGCAGGACGCCGGCATCAAGCTCGACTCGGTGGCCTCCGACATCCTCGGGGTCTCCGGGCGGGCCATGCTCCGGGCGCTCGCCTCGGGAGAGCGGGACCCCGCGGTGCTCGCCGGGCTCGCCAAGGGCCGACTCCGCACCAAGGAGCGGGAACTGCGGGAGGCCCTCCGAGGCCGCTTCGGGGAGCACCACGCCCTGCTCGTGTCGCTCGCCCTGGAGCACGTCGAGCACCTGGAGGCGGCGATCGCTCGCCTGGACGCGCGGGTGGACGAGGTGATGGCCCCTTTCGCGGCAGCCCGGGACCGCCTTGACACCATCACCGGGGTGGGCAAGCGGGCCGCGGAGTGCATGATCGCGGAGATCGGCGTGGACATGGGAGTGTTCCCCACCGCCTCCCACCTGGCCTCGTGGGCGGGGCGCTGTCCGGGCAACAACGTGACCGGCGGCAAGCGGGGCTCGGGGAAGACCCGCAAGGGCGACGTCTGGCTCGCCGACGTGCTCACCGAGTGCGCCTGGGCGGCGGCCCGAAGCCGCGACACCTACCTCTCCGCCCAGTTCTGGCGACTGGCTCGACGCATCGGCAAGAAGAAGGCCACCGTGGCGGTGGGCCACTCCATCCTCGTGATCGCTTGGCACCTGCTCACCTACGACTGCGACTACGAAGAACTCGGCGGGAACTTCTTCGTCCGCCGCGACACCGATCGAGCTCGTCAGCGGGCGGTGTCGCAGCTCCAAGCCCTCGGCTACCAAGTCACCCTCGAGCCAACCGCCGCATGACGGAGGGGGATTCACCTTTCAGAACGGTCAGAAAGCAGTGTTCTCGAAGGAATCCGCCGAACCCGTCGATCCTGGCTAGAAACCGCTGCTCAGAAGGCGTTCGCGGATGGGCCGCTCAACCAGTCGTCGCCCCGTGACCGATCCCTCGGCCGAGCCGCTAT
>DASPWN010000204.1:0-3269 GCA_035637835.1 Actinomycetota bacterium
AGGAAGGGGAAGGACTCGTTCGAGACATCGTCGATCGAGACCGTCCCCAGCACGTCGCGGGCTCTGGGACCCCACAACCCGATCACGGAGAGCTCCTCGGTCGCATCTCGGAGGTCGACCGGTCCATCCTCCTCCCGGGCGTTGGATCGGAGCCATCCGAGATCGCCGTCGACGTAGCCTGCCCCGGTGACGACTCGGAACCGGCTCGGTTCCAGGCGCGTCACCGTCACGTCGGCCACGATCCCGCCCCGCCGGTTCAGGAACTGCGTGTAGACGATGCTTCCCGCGGGCCTGTCGATGCGGTTGTCGGCCACTCGCTCCATGAGTGAGACCGCACCGGTCCCCGATACCTCGATCTTGCCGAAGGAGGACAAGTCGATGATCCCCACCCGTTCCCGAAACGCTGCATGCTCCGCGCCCACTCGCTCGAACCACGGCGGCTTCGACCATCCGAACCCTTGCTGGTCGGCCCCGGCCATCCTCCACGTCTTCCCCGGTTCGAAGTAGTCGCTCCGCTCCCATCCGTTCTTGACCCCGAAGACGCACCCCAGGTCCTGAAGCCGTGTGTGCAGGGCCGAGATGCGGCGAGGCCGCCCCAACTCGTCCTGATCGAAGGGGTAGCGGAGGAAGTAGTAGTACTTGTAGGCCTCGCGTGCGCACTCGGCCGCGTATGCACGGTCCCTGTAGTTCCGGCCGAACCGCCAGGCTCGATAGGGGGTCATGTCGACGTCGGTATCGCCCTCGATCATCCATTCAGCGATCGCCCTTCCGATCCCTCCGGCGCCGCCGAAACCGTTCAGGGACAACCCTGCGGCCATCCAGAAGCCACGGATCCCCGGCATGGGACCGAGCAGTGGGTTCGCGTCCGGGGTCACAGCATCGGGGTGGCATACGAGCTTCACGACCTCAGCTCCCTCCAAGAATGGGAACCGGCGGATGGCACCCCGCATGAGCTGCTCGAACCGTTCGTAGTCGGGAGGCAAGGACCGGGCCGAGTGATCCCAAGGAACGCCGTCGACCCATCGGGCTGCGGGATCTGGCTCGTACCCCCCAAACACCACTCCTCCGTGCTCCGACTTCCCGTACACGAGGTTGTCCGGGTCGCGGAAGCACGGCATGTCGCGAGGGAGCTCCGAGCCGGGTACGGCCTTCAGCGCCACGTGCTGGTGGTCGATGGGCGTCGATGGCACGAACGCGCCGACCATCTCCGCGACGCGCGGGGCCCAGATCCCGGCCGCGTTCACGACGAGCTCTGACTCGATCCGCCCCACGTCGGTGACGACGTGGGTGACCGCCCGGTCTGGAGACAGCTCGATCCCGGTGACCCGAACCCCCGTGCGGAACCTTGTCCCGAGTGCTTCCCCCGCCTTGGCTACGGCGTGGGTGACGATGTGCGGGTCGAGAAACCCGTCTCCAGGCACGTAGACCGCTCCGTACAGCGACTGGGAGCTGGCCATGGGCATCAGCTTTCGAGCTTCCTTCGCCGAGAGCAGCTCCACCTCGAGACCGATCCCCTTGGCCCGGGAGACGCCCCGCTGGAGTTCGGCGAATTGCTCCGGGCTGGAAGCCAGTCGGAGGCTCCCAACGGCGTCGAACACTCCGAGCTCCTTGTAGAGCTCGATCGAGTAGCGGCGGAACTGCATCATCGTCGGTGAGGGATTGAACATCGTCACCAATCCCACGGCGTGGCTCGTCGATCCGCTCGTGAGCTCCCCCTTCTCGAGCACCAGGACGTCGGTGAGGCCCGCCTTCACCAAGTGCAGGGCGACGCTGCAGCCGGTGATCCCTCCCCCGATGACAACGACCCTGGCCCCATCCATCGTTTCCCTCCGACGTGGCGGTGGGGCGGGAACCAGCCCGCCCCACCGATTCTTCTATCCGTCTGCTACTCGGGTGGGATCTCCGCGAACGCGTACTCCACTTTGATCCCCTGGCTCCGCTTGACCCACCGCATGATCAGGTACACCGCCAAGCCAACGACTACCGTCCCGACGACGACCGCGTACACGATCCCGTGGCCCGAGTAGGCCAAGCCGAGATCCTTCACGAACAGGAACGCGCCGACCATGAACGTCGCCGTGAGGAACCCGATCACCCCGAAAACGGTCACCAATGGCACGTTGCCGAGTTTGTACTTCGAGCCTGGTGAGGCCTCATACAGCTTCTTCGCCCTGAAGGGAAGCATCGCTGCAGCAAGGGGGGCGAACATGAACACCACGCCGTTCGCGAACGTGACCCCCAGGGCCCATTTCGTGCTCCAGTCCGCGATCTTGTTGAACGCGAAGATCACTGGGATCGCTCCGAGGAAGTACGCCACGTGAGCATTGGCCGGTGTCTTCCATCGAGCGTTGACCCGAGAGAACCAATCCGGCAGAAGGCCGTCCAGTCCCTGGGCCACCATGATCCGAGTCGTCCCGATGTAACAGTTACAGACGATCTGGAACGAGTTCAGGATGAACCCGATCCCAACAACCAGGGCGATCAACCAACTGCCGGTGAGCGCGATGGCGATGAGATCGGGAGCCATGACGGTTCCGCCGATCACCGCGCTGCTGTTTCCGAGCCAGAAGCCCGACGAGGCTACGAGCACCCCATCCCTTCCGACCCCGTGCTCCAGTGCCAGCCCGAGGAGGACCAGGCACAGCGCGGTCGCAGCGAGCGAGCCCACGATGATGAACAGCTGGTTGCGGAACACGTGAGCGTTCTTGATCTCGCCGCCCTGCTCCACCGAGTAGGACGCCCACTGGAGGCTCGTCCACACGATGGGCGCGGACAATAGCGTACCGACGAGCCAGAAGGGTGGGTGGAAGTTCGTCAACCCGGCGGCCAGGGCGCCTTCCTTGGCTTTCGCGAAGAAGTTCGTCACACCGTCCACGCTCCCGGCGAAGGCATCAAGCCTGGCGTGCGCTGCGGCCGGGTTCGATGTGAAGAGCAGGACCAGGGCCACGCCGAACGAGATGAGGACCGCGTACCACATCACGTACTGGAACCGGACGTAGTTTCGGAATCCGCTCACGAGAAGCGCCAAGGCGACCAACGCGTTGGCGATCGACACGATGATGATGCCGTTCGTGGTTACCGCCCACGTCCCGATCTTGGTGAACGCGTCGATGCCGGTCGTCACGCCGAGCCCCAAGAACGTGGGGGCGAGCCCTAGCGTGGCCAGGAGCCACCCCGACAGTGCGACCCATTGCAGGATCCAGATCACGAAGAACGCAAACACCACGGTGAACCCAAAGCCACCGCCGAACACGCGGCTCTGGAACACG
>DASPWN010000205.1:0-4578 GCA_035637835.1 Actinomycetota bacterium
CGAAGACGGCGGAAGGCGCCCCGCCACCGGCCGGCACCCGAGGCGATCACCGTGGTGCTCGTCGAGTTCCCCCGCTCGTGACCGAGGTGACCACGGCCTCGTCTCCGTCGCGCGCGCCTGAGCCATGACTGCCTGGATCGACAACGGGGCGGCTCTGCTCTCTCGGATCGGCGCGGATCCCGAGGACGACCAGGAGGTGCGCCAGAGGAAGTCGCTGCTCGTGCTGCTCGCGGTCCTGATCCTGCCCGTTTCCGTGGTGTGGGGCAGCGTGTACCTCGCCTTCGGCTCGCAGGTAGGCATCGTTCCGTTCATCTACTTCGCCGTCTCGATCGGCTCGTTGGTGCTGTTCGCGCGAACCCGAAACTTCCGGCTTCTCCTCGTCATTCAGCTCCTCGATATCCTCCTCACGACGACGACCGGACAGATGCTGGTGGGCGGGTTCCTTCCGTCCGGAGGGGTCGGGCTGTGGGGCATCCTGGCTCCGCTCGGAGCCCTCGTCTTCCTCGAGGTGCGACAGGCCGTCCGCTGGTTCGTTGCGTTCGTCCTCGTCTTCCTGCTCTTGGGCATCGCGGGCGAGGTCCTGTTCTCCGACGCGGACCTCCCGATTTGGTTCACCAGCACAATGCTTGCGTTGAATGTCATCGGTACCGGGGCTGTCGCCTTCACGCTCCTCGCCTCCTTCGCCAACCAGCGAAATGCGGCGCTGGCGGAATCCGAATTGCTCCTCATGAACATCCTGCCGCGCTCGATCGCCATGCGACTGAAGGCCGCTAGCCGCACGATCGCGGACCACTTCGACTCGGCTTCCATCCTCTTCGCCGACGTCGTGGACTTCACTCCGCTCGCCCAGCGCTTGCCGCCGGCCGAGGTTGTCGGCATCCTCGACCAGCTCTTCTCCCACTTCGACGCGCTCGTCGAGCGGCACGGGCTCGAGAAGATCAAGACGATCGGCGATTGCTACATGGCCGCCGCGGGCGTGCCCAATCCGCGCCCCGATCACGCGCGGAAGGCCGCGCTCCTGGCGCTCGACATGCGAGACGCGGTTGCGACCTCGGCGGTGGCCGGCCACTCGGGCCTCGAGCTGAGGATCGGCATCAACTCCGGGCCGGTTGTAGCCGGGGTGATCGGCACGAAGCGCTTCCTCTACGATCTCTGGGGCGACGCCGTGAACACGGCGAGTCGGATGGAATCGCAGAGTACGCCCGGCGAGATCCAGATCACACGCGAGACGTACCATCTGCTGAAGGATGAGTTCGTCTGCAGGCGACGGGGAACGATCCTGGTCAAGGGAAAGGGCCAGATGGAGACCTGGTACCTCGAAGGGTCGCGGTCCGACGACCGCCGAACGGACCGGGGGGTCAACTCGGAGGCGCGGGAACCGTCGATCGGCGGTCACTATTCGGATGGAGAACTCCCTACCAGGCAGTAGGTTCCGGCGGCCGGCCGGGGCCGATGAGATCGGTCATCGCCGTCTCCTTCCCTGAGCAAGGAGAACCAACGGCACCTGAGGCGCGGCTGGGAACAATCCGTGAGATCTGCGTGACGGCTCCTCTGCCCGTGCCCGTATCCTCCGTTCCATGAGCGAGGCGCTCCCGGGCCGGATCGGCATCCTTCGTCCACTCCGCTTGCGCGACTTCGCTCTCCTGTGGAGCGGGATGGCCATATCGATGGTCGGGGACGGCGTCTATGTCGTCGCCATCGCCTGGCAGGTCTACGAGATCTCCAACCGACCGTCCGCGCTGGCGCTCGTCGGCGTGGCGTGGTCGCTGCCGCAGGTGCTGCTGATGCTCCTCTCGGGCGCCCTGGCGGACCGGTTCGACCGGCGCAGGCTGATGATCGCCGGCGACCTGATCCGATGTGCCGCCATCGCGACGATCGGCACCCTCTCCATCAACGGGCGGCTGACCGTTCCGTTGGTGGTCGGGCTGGTGGTGGTCTACGGGGTCGGGCAGGCCATCTTTCAGCCGTCCTTCTCGGCGATCGTGCCCACGATCGTTCCCGGGGACCTGCTCGTCGAGGCCAACTCGCTGGCCCAGTTCGTGCGGCCGTTCTCCATGATGCTGCTCGGACCGCTGGTCGGGGGACTGCTCATCGCGGCCTTCGGCGCCGGCTGGGCGTTCGTCTTCGACGGCGGGACGTTTACGTTCTCGGCGTTGATGATCCTTCTGATGCGGACTCGCCATGAGCCCCGCGATGCGGACTCGGGCGAGCGGCTGATGTCCGAAGTCGCTGAGGGGCTCCGGTACGTCATCGCGCACCGATGGCTGATCCTGGCCATGGTGGGGGCGACGGTGAGCCTGCTGGCCACCTGGGGTCCTTGGGAGACGCTCGTCCCCTACGTCATCAAGAACGAGCTGCATGGCGGCCCGACCGCGCTCGGCCTGGTGTTCGGCGCCGGCGGGTTGGGATCGGTAGCCGCGGCCCTGTTCTTCGGGCAGCGGGGCTCGTTGCCGCGACGGCCCGTGACGGCGCTGTACCTGGCGTGGGCGATCGCCATGTTCGGGACCGCTGGGTTCGGCCTGGTGACCGGGGTATGGCAGGCCATGATCGTGGCGCTGGCGACCGAGGCATGCATCACTATCCTGATCGTCATCTGGTTCACCCTCGTCCAGCGCCTGGTCCCCCAGGACCTCCTCGGCCGGGTGAGCAGCCTGGACTGGATGATCTCGATCGCGGGCGTGCCGTTGTCGTTCGCCATCGTCGGTCCGGTTGCCTCGGCCATCGGCGCCCGCACGACGCTCGTCCTCGCCGGGATCCTGGGGGGTGTGATCACGCTCGCGGTGATGTTCCTCCCCGGTGCCCGCGACCCGGAGCGGGACGGTTCGCTTGGCACGGTCGTCTCTTCGTGAGCTCTTGGGGAGCTCTCAGCCTTCTCCCAGGTTCCGATGCTCAACTGAACCCCAGAAACGAGCACGGGGAGGTGTTCGATCCATGGGTTTCAATCACGCCGGACCGTACGGTGACCACGGTTGGTGGGTGTTCTTCGGCGGCTTCCTGCCGCTGGTGCTGTTCATCGTCCTGATCGGCCTCGTCGTGTGGGCCGTCCTGCGCTTCACGGGTCGGGGCCGAACGCTGATGCCGGCCTCCACCGGAGGGCCGGCGGCATCGCCTTTCGACGCCGCTCTCCTCGAGGTTCGTCTCCGGTACGCTCGGGGCGAGATGGACCGGCAGGAGTTCGTGCAGCGATATCGGGATCTCGGGGGAAGCCAGCCCCCATCCGACGAGCCGTCGCCTCCTGCCGCCACGTAGGAGGCGAGCCCGACGCCACCGAACCAGTCCTCGGCACCAGGCGATCCCGCCGGGGCCGACCCGCGACGGGTGCTTGTCATCGACGACGAGTCGAACATCACCGACCTCGTGGCGACGGCCCTTCGATACGAGGGGTTCGAGGTCCAAGCGGCCGGGAACGGTCGCGACGCCCTCAAGCTCGTCGAATCGTTCCGGCCTCACCTCGTCGTCCTCGACGTCATGCTACCCGACCTCGACGGGTTCGAGGTACAGAAGCGTCTGCGCGACCGGGGACGGCCGTCGCCGGTCTTGTTCCTCACGGCCCGCGACGCGACCGAGGACAAGGTCCGCGGCCTGACGATCGGTGGCGACGACTACGTCACGAAGCCGTTCAGCCTGGAGGAGCTCATCGCCCGGATCCGGGCGGTGCTCCGTCGGGCCCACGGCTCGGGGCCGCCGGCCGACCGGCTCGCGTTCGCCGACCTTGAGATGGACGAGGACACCCACGAGGTGTGGCGGAAGGGCCGGGCCATCGACCTCACGCCCACCGAGTTCAGCCTCCTCCGGTTCCTGCTGGCCAACCCCCGGCGGGTCTTGTCGAAGGACCAGATCCTGGATCACGTGTGGCACTACGACTTCGGCGGCGACTCCTCGATCGTGGAGACCTACATCAGCTACCTGCGGAAGAAGATCGATCCCGAAGACCCCCGGCTGATCCACACCGTGCGGGGCGTGGGATACGTCCTTCGCCTTCCTCCCGAGTGAGCCATGTCCCTCCGGGCGCGCCTGCTGATCACGTCGGTCGTCTTGGTGGCGACCGGATTGCTCGTCGCGAACGTCGCCACGTACCGACTCCTGTCGAACTTCCTGCTGCACCGGACGGACGACCAGCTGGTGGCCGCGCAGGGCCCCGTGCTGGATGCCCTCCAGTTCGGAGGTGAGGCCCCGGACCATCAGACGCCGACGTTCCTGGTACCGCCGGGAACATACGCCGAGGTTCGCAACGGTTCCGGCGCTCCCTTGGTCTGGAAGTTCTTCGGATACGAAACCAAGACGGACCAGCGCCCCGTGTGTCCCAAGGCCTTGCCGGGGTCGGTCGCGTCGACGGAGGTAGGTCCGACCTTCTTCACCACTACCACCGGTCGTGGGGGCGCCCCGACGTACCGGGCCGTGGCCGCGGCCCTCAGCCCAGGGCCCGGAACGCTGATCGTGGCCATCCCGCTCACCGAGGTGTCGGCGACGCTCGAGCGGCTGCTCGCCGTGGAGCTGGTGGTGAGCGGCATCGCGCTGCTCCTGGTCGCTGGGTTCGCGCTGTGGCTCGTGAGGCTGGGCCTTCGTCCGCTGGAAGGG
>DASPWN010000206.1:0-3502 GCA_035637835.1 Actinomycetota bacterium
TCGAGGGGCTCGATGGAGAACCGGGAGCGCGTCGGGCTGACGCTCTCCTCCTGGATCTGTGGCCTTGCGACGATGAACACCTGACTACCTCCTCCGGCAGGGGATCATCCATTCCTCCCCGCCGATCACGGCCCGCTCGACGTTCGGGCCGGTATTGCACCCCGGCGCTACACGCGCCGGCGCTTCTTGGGCCGGCACCCGTTGTGGGGAACCGGCGTGACGTCCTGGATACCGGCGACCTCAAGGCCCGTCGCCGCGAGCGAGCGGATAGCCGTCTCGCGGCCGGAGCCCGGGCCCTTCACGAACACGTCCACCTTCTGCAGCCCGTGTTCCTGGGCCTTCCTCGCCGCAGCCTCCGCCGCGAGCTGGGCGGCGAACGGCGTGGACTTCCGGGAGCCCTTGAACCCGACGTTGCCGGCGCTGGCCCAGGAGAGGGTATTGCCCTGAAGGTCGGTGATGGTGACGATGGTGTTGTTGAACGTCGACTTGATGTGCGCCTGGCCGTGGACGACGTTCTTCTTCTCCTTCTTCCGGGTCTTCTTGGCCTTGGGCTTCGCCATGGCCTAGCCCTTCTTCCCGACGGCCGGCTTCTTCCTGCCGGGGACGGTCTTCTTCGGTCCCTTGCGGGTCCGGGCGTTCGTGTGCGTCCGCTGCCCATGCACGGGGAGGCTTCGCCGATGCCGGATTCCCTGGTAGGCGCCGATCTCGATCTTGCGCTTGATGTCCTGTGCCACCTCCCGGCGGAGGTCCCCCTCGACCTTGAACGTGCGGTCGATGAACTCGCGGATGCGAGCCACCTCCTCCTCGGAGAGATCCCGAACCTTCCGTCCCCCCTCGACGCCCGTCCCCTTCACGATCTGGAAGGCACGGGTCGGACCGATCCCGTAGATGTAGCGAAGGGCGATGTCCACCCGCTTGTCGCGGGGAAGGTCGACGCCTGCGATCCGTGCCACTCGCGCTCCCTCCTACCCCTGCCGCTGCTTGTGCCGGGGGTTCGTGCAGATGACCCGGACCCGGCCGTGGCGGCGGATGATCTTGCACCGCTCGCACATCTTTTTGACCGACGGTCGCACCTTCATCGCCCGAACCTCTCCTTCACTTGTAGCGGTACACGATCCTGCCGCGCGTCAGGTCGTACGGCGACAGCTCCACCAGCACCCGGTCCCCCGGGAGGATCCGGATGTAGTGCATCCGCATCTTCCCCGAGATGTGAGCCAGAACGTTGTGCCCGTTTTCGAGTTGCACCCGGAACATGGCGTTGGGGAGCGGCTCGGTGACCGTTCCCTCGACCTCGATGGCGTCCTTCTTCGGCAAGCTCTCCCAAGTGTTCCTCGTCGCCGGACAGGCCCGATCCGCCCACGGACGAGCCGAAACGGCCCCCGGACGGGGGCAGGCCTCAAGTATAGGAGCCCTGTCGGAGACCGTCCACGAGCGTCACGGGCTCCGGTAGGGCTACGCGCCGGGCGCGGGATTCCCCTCGCTGCTCGAGGCGAAGTCGGTGGACTCCTCTCCCCGTGCCTCGCCCACGACCACGAGCTGATCCACCACCCCCGCCTCGATCGTGGCCTCGATGCCCCGGGTGGCGTCGACCATACGATCCCGGATGACCCGCAACTCCTCCATCAGGGCCTCATGGCGCGAGACCAGGCTCGAAAGGACCCGGTCGGACTCCTTCTTGGCCTCTCGTAGCGCCTCTTCCGCCTGAAGGCGAACGTCCTCGGCTTTACTCTGGGCGTCCACGCGGATCCGGTCGGCCTCCGTCCTCGCCTTGGCCTGGACCCGCTCGGCCTTCTCCGCCGCCTCCCCACGCGATCTCTCGGCCTCTTGCTGGATGCGATCGGCTTCGGACCTCGCCTCGGCGACGATGCGGCGGGCCTCCTCCTCGGCATCCTCGCGGAGCCTCTCGACATCCTGATCGAAGGTCCGCATCAGATCCGCCACCCGAGCGCCAACGCCCTCGTACTGATCTTGCGCGGTGGGAGCCTGCTCCTCCGTGGCGACGTCCCGCTGACTCAATTCCGCCTGGAGCCGCCGTACCTCAGTCGCCAGGGCGTCGAGGTGGTCTGTCAGCCGCGTCACGTACTCCAACACTTGATCCGGATCGTATCCCCGCCGCACCGTCGCGAACGTTGGCAGGTTCAGCGAACCGGAGGTTGCCGACGGTGGCAACCCTGTTTCCCAGGTGGCCATACGTCTCCTCCTGTCGAATCCATCTATCGCAGGAGGCTAGCCTTCCTCCACCTGGAGGGTAACCGCCATCCGGGAGCACCGGGTAGTTCCATCTCCCTAAGCCATTCGTCCCAGGGACCCAGGGAATCGCCCGCCTCCCGATTGCGCGGCGCCCAGCCGATGGGGCCTAGGCGGTGGGGTCAGGCCGCCCATTCGAAGAGTTGATCGACGTCGCGTCCGCCCCCTCGCCCCCACGGGCCTCCTGCAACATCACGACCTGATCCCCGATCGAGCCCTCGATGGTCGTCTCCAGATCCTTCGCCGTGTCGAGCATGCGGTCGCGCATTGCTCGAAGCTCGTCCACCAGGGCATCCCGGCGCTCGACCAGGGTGGACAACGCTTGGTCGGTCTCGATCCGGGCCTCCCGAAGCGTCCGCTCGGCCTCTGCACGCGTCTGGGCAGCCTCGTCCTGCGCATTCAGGCGGGTGCGCTCGGCATCGGTCCGGGCATCGGCCAGGAGGCGCTCGCCCTGGGTCCGCGCATCTGCGAGCAGGCGCTGGACCTCTGCCTCTGCCTCGGCGCGAAGCCTCTCCACGTCTTGATCGAACATCCTCACCAGGTCGGCCACCCGTGCAGAGATGGTGTCGTAGGGGTCCTGGCCGCCATCCTTGTCCTGCACCCCGATGCCCTGCCGGCTCGCTTCCCTCAGGTCCGACTCGAGCTGGTGCACGTTGGATTCCAGAGCTTCGACGTGGTCGGCCACCCCGCTCAGGTACTCGACGACCTGGTTGGGGTCGTACCCGCGAAACACCGTGGCGAACGTGGGCTGGCGGATGCGAGCGGCGCTCGCCGATGGCGACTGGTCCGGATCCCATGTGCCCAAAGTTTCCCCCTGACGATCCCAGGAGCAGGGAAGTTCCCCCTCAGGCCGCAGAGAGTAGCTCCATCCAGGCACCTCGCGCTAGCCGCGAGCCGTGAGCACCTCCCGGCCGTCCTCGGTGACCGCGATCGTGTGCTCGAAGTGCGCGGCCAGGGACCGATCGGCGGTCACCACGGTCCAGTCGTCGGCCAGGACCCGGGTCTTCCAGTCGCCCATCGTGACCATGGGCTCGACCGCGACGACCAGGCCGGGCCGAAGCTCGGGCCCCCGACCCGGGAGCCCGTAATTCGGGATCTGGGGGTCCTCGTGCAGGCTCCGGCCGATGCCGTGGCCAACGTACTCCCGGACCACCGAGAACCCCGCTCCCTCCACCACCTGCTGCACCGCGTGGGAGATGTCCGACAGACGACCCCCCGGCCGGATCTGGGAGATCCCGGCCTCCAGGGCCTCCTC
>DASPWN010000207.1:0-2502 GCA_035637835.1 Actinomycetota bacterium
CCTCGGTCGTCGCGTCGGGTGTGCTCATGGTGACGCCTTGTCCTTTCTCGTCACGGACGCGAAGCTCGCGTCTCGGTCCACTCGACCAACTCGCGCACCGCGAGGCGATCCGCCTGCTCGGTCGGGGCGATCTCGGTGTGGATCATCGCGCCTAGAGTGCTGCGAACAGCCGCCGATCGAATCCCGGAATCCCTTAGTCCTCGGGCCTAAGGTGGCCCTTGGCATACTGTCGGGACGATGATCATCGGAGCGCCGTCACTGGTTCGGGTCCCGGGAGAGCACCTGGTCGGACGGCAGCGCGAGCGTGCCGTGCTCGACCGGCTGCTCGAGGCCGCGCGCGGCGGGGACGGCGGCGTCTTGGTGGTGCATGGAGAGCCGGGCGTCGGCAAGACCGCGCTGCTCGAGTACGCGGGCGAGACGGCCCAGGGGTATCGCGTCGCCCGAACCAGCGGAGTCGAGGGGAAGATGGAGCTCCCGTTCGCCGTCCTCCAGCAGCTGTGCTCACCGTTCCTCGGGCTCGTGGAGCGGCTCCCCCAGCCCCAGCGCGACGCGCTTGGCGTCGCGTTCGGCTTGCGCGCTGGGGCGGCTCCGAACCCGTTCCTCGTCGGACTGGCGGTCCTAGGGCTGTTGTCCGAGGCCGCGGAGGACCGGCCCGCTCCTAACTGTCGTCGACGACGCGCAGTGGCTCGATGGCGCGTCGTCGCGCGCGCTCGTATTCGTCGCCCGCCGCCTGTTGGCGGAGAGGATCGCGCTCGTGTTCGCCACGCGCGAGCTGGGCGACGCGCTCAGGCGCCTACCGGAGCTCCACGTCGAGCCCTTGGGGCATCGCGACGCGCGGGCGCTGCTGGAGTCCGTCTTGCCGGCTCCGCTGGATGAGCGCGTGCTCGACCGGATCGTCTCTGAGACGCGCGGTAATCCGCTCGCGCTGCTCGAGCTGCCGCGCGGGTTGACGCCGACGCAGCTCGCGGGCGGCTTTGGGCTGCCTGCGGAGGTTGTGGGGGTCAAAAACTGCGATCACCCTTGTGACCAGACCTTCTATGTTGTCAAGCGGCCAGCTCAGCCCCCCTCGCGTCGGCCAGGAGGTGCCGGTAGACGACGTTCGAGAGCTGTCGCTTGAAACACCGCATGGCCTCCTTGTGGGACTTCCCCGCCTCCCGCTGCCGGGCCATGTACGCCTGAGCCTCCGACGAGATCCGGCACTGCACCAGGGCGATGTAGTGCAGGGCCCAGTTCAGCTGACGGTTCCCACCGCGGTTCAGGCGGTGCCGGTGGGTCTGGCCCGAAGATGCAGCCAGTGGGGCGGTCCCCGAGAGTACGGCGAAGGCGGCCTTGGACCGAACCCTCGAGGGGTTCCCCACCTCCCCCAGGATCTTGGCGGCGACGAACGGCCCGACCCCGGGGATGTCGGTGAGGCTCGTCCCGGTCTCCCGGACCGTGGCTTCGATGCGCCGGTCCATGGCGGCGATCTCCCCATCCAGCCGGGACAGCTCACCGAGCCGCCTGCGAAGGAGCTCCGCCCGCACCGACCGGTCTCCTCTCAGCAGGGACCTCGCCTTGGCCCGGTGCACCTTGGCCCGGAGGTTGGGGACCGCCCGCCCGTACCCCGGTCGGATGTTCAGAAGATCGGCGTGGGCCCTGTTCGCCACCTGGGTCCTGGCACGAACTAGCTGGTCGCGGTAGTCGACCAGGGCCCTGAGGTCAGAGAGCACCTCCACCCGGTGGGCCGAAGGGAGGACCTCCCCGCTGGCCACGATCCGAGCGATGGCCACGGAGTCGACCAGGTCCGACTTCCCGTGGGAGCGTCGGCGGCGTCGCTCCCGGTGAGTCAGCGTGGTCGGCACCTCCCGGACGTCCTCCCCGGCACCCAGGAGAAGCCTAGAGAGGGACGCACCGTAGCTGAGCGAACACTCGATCCCGATCACCCGGTCCGGACTGCGTTCGCGGACCCATCCGAGGAGAGCCCCATGCCCCGGTGGGTCGTTCGAGAACTCCCGTGCGTCGATCACCTTGCCCAGGGGATCCACCGCCGCCACGGCGAGCGAGCCCTTGTGCGGATCAACCCCGATCGCCACCTCCACGCTGGCCTCCTTCCCTCGGCCGACCTACGATGGTGGCTGGCGGGAGGACAAGCAGGCGTTGGGTTCGATCCAGCCTTCTATCAAGTCACTTCCGCCGCCCGGTCCCGGCCGGAGGGACGGTCAGGTCAGAGGTCAGCGGCACAACCGTTGGCCGCGACTTGCGGCTTCGGAGTCACCTCCGGCCGGTTCCGGGACACTCTCGCCCTAAGAGGGAACCCACCGGGGGATTTCATACGCCTGCAGCTTCCGTTCTGGCCTCTGTCCTCGGTGGTGGAGTTACGCCCCAAATTTCGCCTGTGGGGTAAACAAATTCGATCGGGCCGGTGACCAGCGGCGTTGTCGCGGGGGCACGGAGCCGGTCAGACTGCGCCTCGTGCTCGCGTTCCTCCTGTATCGCCTCTCATGCGGCCTGCTCCGCTTGCTC
>DASPWN010000208.1:0-7417 GCA_035637835.1 Actinomycetota bacterium
CCTCTCCGGTGAACGCGCCCTTCTCCTCGTGGTGCACGTTCTGGGCGCCCAGGCCGTACGGCAGTCGGTCGCTGTCGATGAGGGTCTGAACCGCGCGAAGCGCCGTGAACGCGGGGCAGATGACCACCTCCACGCGGTCGGCGTCGGACCTGTCCAGCAGGTACGAGAGCTTCTGCACGTCCCGGATGGCCTCCAGATGGGTCTTGTGCATCTTCCAGTTGGCCGCGATGATGGGCCGCCGTTTCGTCATCCCTCGGCCTCCAGGACCTCCACCCCGGGGAGTTCCCGGCCCTCGAGGAACTCGAGCGAGGCCCCCCCGCCCGTGGACAGGTGGTCGAACCCGTCCTCCAGCCCGAAGCGCTTGATGGCCAGGAGACTGTCCCCTCCACCGGCCACGGAGTACGCGCTCGATCCGGCGATGGCGGTGGCCACCCCTCGGGTGCCCGCGGAGAAGGGCTCGAGCTCGAACACGCCCATCGGGCCATTCCATAGGATCGTCTTAGCCTCAGCGAGGGTCAGCGCGAACTCCTCGACGGTGCGAGGGCCGATGTCCAGCCCCATCAACTCCTTCGGCATCCCCGACGCGGGGACGGTCCGGCGTGGCGCGTCGAGCGTGGGCTTCGGCGCTGCGACAGCGTCCTCCGGCAGCTGGATGACGACGCCTCGTTCGTCTGCCCGCTTCCGCGCCGACAGCACCTCGTCGAACCGGTCGGGCTCGACCAAGCTCTTGCCGATCTCGCCGCCCTGAGCCGCGATGAACGTGAACGCCATGGCTCCTCCAATCAACAGAGCGTCCACCCGGTCAACGAGGGCCTCGACCGTTGAAAGCTTGTCCGAGACCTTGGCCCCGCCGAGGACCGCCACGTACGGGCGGGCCGGCTCCCCAAGGAGTCTGGACAGCGCCTCGACCTCCTTCTGCAGCAGGCGTCCAGCCGCCGCCGGCCTCCCCTGCTCCAGGAACAGGGCCGGGAGCGCGGCCACCGACGCATGGGCCCGGTGGACGGCGCCGAAGGCGTCGTCGACGTAGGCGTCGCCCAGGCGTGCCAATCGCTCGGCGAACGGCCGGTCGTTGGCCTCCTCGCCCGGGTCGAACCGGAGGTTCTCCACCATCACGATCTCGCCCGGGCGAAGCGCGGCGCACCGGCGCTCCACCGAGTCGTCGACCACGGCATCCGTCGGCTCGTAGCCCACAGCGCCGCCGATCAGCTCCGCCAGGCGTTCGGCGACCGGTGCCAGCCGGGCAGCCTCGTCGACCTTGCCTTTTGGACGGCCGAGGTGCGAGGCAAGGACCAGGGATGCTCCGGCATGGAGGAGCTCGCGCAGCGTCGGAAGGGACGCTGCGATCCGCGAGTCGTCGGCGACCTTGCCACCGTCAAGTGGAACGTTGTAGTCGACCCGGACGAAAGCCCGTTGATCGGCGACGTCGCCGAGGTCCTCAAGGGTCCGAAGGGTCACAGCTTGCTCGCGACCAGGGTGGTCAGGTCGACCAGCCGGTGCGAGTAACCCCATTCGTTGTCGTACCAGCCGAGCACCTTGACCATGTTGCCGATGGCCATGGTGGACAGGGCATCGAACGTGCACGACGCGGAGGAGCCGACGATGTCCGAGGACACGATGGGATCCTCTGTGTACACGAGCTTGCCGGCCAGCGGGCCGCGCTCCGCCGCCGCCCGGTAGGCCGCGTTCACCTCCTCGATGCTCGCCTCGCGCTTCAGCGTGGCCACGAGGTCGGTGACCGAGCCGTCGGGGATGGGCACCCGCATGGCCAGTCCGTCCACCTTTCCCTTGAGGTGGGGAATGACCACGCCGGTCGTCCTGGCCGCGCCGGTGGAGGTGGGGATGATGTTGATGGCGGCAGCCCGGGCCCGCCGGAGGTCCGTATGGGGCAGGTCCAGGATCCGCTGGTCGTTGGTGTACGCGTGGATCGTGGTCATGAATCCCTGGTCGATGCCAAAGGCGTCGTCGAGGACCTTGGCCATGGGGACCACACAGTTGGTGGTGCAGGACGCGTTCGAGATCACGTTGTGCGACTTCGGGTCGTAGGCGTCGTCGTTCACGCCGAGCACCATCGTGATGTCCTCGCCCTTGGCCGGGGCGCTGATGATGACCTTCTCCGCGCCGGCCGCGATGTGCTTGTCCGCGTCCTCCCGCTTGGTGAAGAGCCCGGTGGACTCGATGACGATGCGCGCGCCAAGCTCCTTCCAGGGCAGGCTCGCCGGGTCCTTCTCCGCCAGCACCCTGAGCTCGTCGCCGTCGGCGAAGATGCTGGTCTGCGTCGACGTGACCTCGCCGGGGAACGTCCCCAGCACCGAGTCGTACTTCAGTAGGTGGGCGAGGGTCTTCGCGTCGGTGATGTCGTTGACCGCGACGAAGTCGATGTCGAGCCCCTGCTGCTTCGCCGCTCGGAAGAAGTTCCGACCGATCCGACCGAACCCGTTGATACCGACCTTGATGCTCATAGCGTGCCTCCTGGAAGAGCGGGGTTCACCGTCATCCTAGCCAATCCGCGGTGGTTCCCTTCAGGCGGCGTTCCGGGGAAGCGCGTCGCCCCGCTCGGGTGGATCAGGCGGTCTCGCCGCGATCCAGGTCCCGGTGGTCCACCGAGACGGGCAAGCCCTTGTCCCGGAAGAACGCGGCCAGCTCGTCGGCAACCACCACGGAGCGGTGCTGGCCGCCGGTGCAGCCCACGGCTACGGCCAGGTAGGCCTTGCCCTCGGCCAGGAACCCGGGAACCATGAACCCCAGCAAGGCCCGGAGCCGCCGCATGAACTCCCGATAGGTTTGCTGCCCCTTGACATAGGTCCGGACCCGGTCGTCGGTCCCCGGCAACGGTCGGAGCTCGTCCACCCAGTGCGGGTTGGGGAGGAACCGGACGTCGATGACGACGTCGGCGTCGCGTGGCGTGCCGTACTTATACCCGAACGAGATCAGCGAGACCTGGAGGCCGGCCTCGGGCGGGGCGTCGGCGAACGCGTCGCGGAGGCGGTCGCGGAGCTCGTGGGGGGTCAGGCCGGAGGTATCGACGATCAAGTCGGCGTCGCCCCGGAGGCTCTCCATCATCAGCCGCTCTTTCCGGATGCCCTCGATGACCCGGTCGGCCGGCGCCAGCGGGTGGCGGTGGCGGGTGGCCGCATACCGGTTGACCAGGTCCTCGTCGGAGGCCTCCAGATAGAGGATGTGGTACGGGATCGAGAGACCCTTGAGCTCCTCCAAGGCCTTCGACAGCTCACCGAAGAAGACCCCGCCCCGGGCATCGACCACGGTGGCGACCCGCCCCGGCCCGCCGGGGCGGGCCGCAAGTTCGGCCATCTTGGGGAGCAGTGCCGGCGGGATGTTGTCGACGACGAAGAACCCCAGATCCTCCAGGCACTTGGCCGCTTCAGAGCGTCCTGCCCCGGACAAGCCGGTGATGATGGTGAACCCAGGCCCCTGCGGACGTCGCCGGATGGAGCGGACCTTCCCCTTCGACTCGGGCTCGCGCTCGGCCGCCTGTCCCATCAGGCGCTCACCCTCCGCTCCGGCGCCGGGGCGGACCCATGGACCCGCTCATACACGGCCCGGGCGATCTCCGGCCCCACGCCCGGCGTGGCGGCGATCTCCTCCAATGAGGCCCGTGACAGGCGGGCCAGCGAACCGAACCGCTTCAGCAGGGCCTTCTTGCGAGTGGGCCCGATCCCCTGCACGTCGTCGAGCGGCGAGGCCATCACCCTCTTGGAACGTTTCTCGCGATGGTAGGTGACGGCGAACCGGTGAGCCTCGTCCCGGATGTGCTGGAGGACGAACAGTGCCTCGGAGCCCCGGGGGATGCGGAGGGGGTCTGGCCGGTCGGGGAAGTACACCTCTTCCAGACGCTTGGCCAGGCCGATTGCCGGGATGTGGAGGTCCAGGTCGGCCAGGACCTTCGTGCCCACGGAGAGCTGCCCACGGCCCCCGTCCACCACGATCAGGGAGGGGGGATAGGAGAACCGGCGCCGCCTCGCCGTTCCTTCGTCGTTGGTCCGTTCGGCCGCCCCGCCGCCGTCGGCCCCGAACTTCAGCCTGGCGAATCGCCGTCCGAGCATCTCCTCCATGCTGGCGAAATCGTCCTGTCCGGGCACTCCCTTGATCTCGAACCGCCGGTAATGGGACCGCTTGGGGAGCCCGTCCTCGAACACGACCATGGATCCCACCGTGTCCGTGGGGCCGAGATTGGAGATGTCGTAGGCCTCGATCCGAAGGGGCGCCTGGGGCAGGCCGAGGACCGTGGCCAGCTCGGTCAGGGCCCGCGATCGCGCGCCGAAGTCGGATGCCCGTCGAAGCTTGTGCCGCTGGAAGTGCTCCCGGGCGTTCTGGGTGACCACCTCGAGCAGCTTGCGCTTGGCGCCCCGGCGGGGAACCGCGAACGTGACGGGGCCGCCTCGCCGGCCCGAGAGCCATCTGGCCAGGACATCGGCGTCGGCGGGCGTCTCCGGAACCAGGATCCGAGGCGGGACCTCCTCGCGCTCCATATACAGCTCGCGGACGAAGGAGGCCAGGAGGCCGGGGCGATCCAGCTCCTCCACCCGGTCCACGATCCATCCCTTCCGTCCCATCGCCCGTCCCTTCCGGACGAAGAACACCTGGAACGCGGCCTCGAGGTCGTCCTCGGCCAGGCCGATGACGTCGATGTTCTCCGGCTGCGTGAGAACCATCTCCTGGCTCTCCAGGGCCCTGCGGGCGGCGACGAGCTGGTCGCGGAGCTTCGCGGCGAGCTCGTACTCCTCCCGCTCGGACGCCTCGCGCATCTCCCGCTCCAACCGCCGCAGGACGGGACGCTCGTTGCCTGACAGGAAGTCGGCCAGGGCGTCGACGTGGGCGCGGTAGGACTCCTCAGTCACGCCGGTGACCTCGGGCACGCATGGGCCGGCGCACCGCCCGATGTCGTAGTACAGGCAGGGCCGCCGGGCGCGGGCTCGCTGGTCGAAGAACGCATTGGAGCAGGTCCGGACGGGGAACACGCGGGTCAGCGCATCGAGGGTCTCGCGGATGGCGTAGGCATGGGCGAAGGGCCCGAAGTACCTGACCCCCTTCCGCCTAGCCCCCCGCACGACCTGGGCCCGGGGCCACCGCTCCCCCACGGTGAGCGCCAGGTACGGGTAGGACTTGTCGTCGCGGTATCGGATGTTGAACCGCGGAAGGTGCTCCTTGATCAGGTTGTACTCGAGCATCAGGGCGTCGACCTCGTTCGACGCCACGATCCACTCCACCGACTCCGCGGCCGCCATCATGGCCTCGGTCCGGGGATGGAGCGGTTTTCCCCAATAGCTCGTCAGGCGCTTGCGCAGCGAGGTGGCCTTGCCCACGTAGACCACGCGGCCGTCCGCATCCCGGAAGAGGTAGACACCGGGCGCGTCGGGGATGGATGAGGGGTCCGGGCGAGGGACGGTCACCAGGCCATTGTAGGGTCGCCTTCCGGCCGAACCGGGAGGGCAGGCCCGGGCTTCACGGCTATTTCACCTGGAAGGACCCCATCATCTGGGTCGGGTGCACGTCGCAGCGGAAGAAGTACGTCCCCTTGGCCAGGCCCTTCACATCGTACGTGGCGCTCTGGCCCGGGGCCACGAGCTGGGTTGGACTCGCCCCTCCGAGAAACTTGGCCGCTGGGTCCGTCAACGGGTTCTGCGTGTAGATGGCGAAGTTGTGAGTGATCGTGTCCTTGTTGTCGAAGGTGACCGCGAACGGCTTCTCGGTCGGGGCGGTCAAGCAGGTCTTGTCAAAAGCCGTTCCCTGGGCGGAAATGTCGAGCTTCGTGGCCGGCGGCGGGCACGGTCCGGTCGCGGTCGTCCCGCCGGTGGGAGTGGGGCTCTGGATGGCGAGGTCCAAGCCGCTCGCTTCGGCGTCGGTTCCCAGCAACAGGTCCTGCGGCGTCTCGGCGTACCAGGCGACGTAGACGGCCGAGCCGTCGGGCGTCGCGGCCACGGCCGGCAGGATGCCACCGTTCGTGCCGTGCACATCGATCTGGTCGAACCTCCCGTCGGTGGCCGAGGCCAGGCGCACGCTGTCGGTGCCCGGGTCGTACCAGGTGACGTACACCTGGCCGCTGTCGTTCGCGGCGATTCCTGTCGAGCGCCCGGCGAGGTTGGCCCCCTTGCCCACATCGGCCACGGTGACGGCCTGCCACGAGATCCCGTCCTTCGACGTGGCCGCGTGCACCTGATCGCCTGCGTAGTACGAGACGTGGATGGTCCCGTCCTTGCCGGTGGTCGCTGACAGCCCGTAGCCGTCGGCGCCGGACTCGACGGTCGAGAAGGCCCAGCCTCCCTCCTCACCTCCGCCCAGCGCCGCCGCATACACGCTCGATCCGTTCGAGTACACCACCACGGGCTGGCCGGACGCGGAGATGGTGACGGCGACCCGGTACGGTTGCGACGGACCAGACCCCCGCGGGATCGTCTCCAGCACATCGGTCTTCCACGCCCCTGCGACCATCGTCTTCACCGTGAGCTCCTGGCCTCGGGCCGTAGTCAGCATGAAGGTCACCCAGGGCGTGCCCGACGGGGTCACAGCCACGGCGGGAGTCCCGAGTGGGCCGGCACGTTCCAGGCTCGGGCTCATCGCCTGCAGGAGCGTGACCGTGAACGAGGTTCCTGTGCTCTCCGCGTACCACAGGCCGCTATCGGCGGCCCAGGCCACGTGGAATCCCCCCGACGGATCGATGGCCAGGGCCGTCCCATTCACGTTCTGGGAGGTCATCGACTTGACCTGGCGCACGGTTGCCGGGCCGAACGGCACGCTGACGTTGGGGATGGAGGCCTGCATGGCCACCGCCCCCCGGGTCCAGACGCCGTCCTTCGTGCTGGCCATGAGGACGGCGGGAAGCGTCGGCGCGCCGATGGGACGGGTGGGTGCGATCTCTCCCTCCTTCAGCTCCGGAAGGAACCCGAAGTAGGAGATGTACGGCGTGCCCTGGGCGTCCACGGCGACGGAAGGGCCCAGGCCCACGTCGTCGAGGAAGTCGGCGACCTGTGGGACGAACTGCTTGCCGGAGCCGAAGGTCACGCTCGGCGGGGTCGGGGTGGCACACGCTGCCGCCATGATCGTGAGGACGAAGACGGCCGGAAGGACCTTCCTGGACATGAGCGGGCCATGCTAGCAAGCCCGGCTGGGACGCGCGCCCGTGCTATGCGTCTTGCGGGATCCGCTCTCGCTCGAGCGGGAGCGCCCCGAGCACCTCGGCCAGGAACTGTCCGGTGTAAGACCCGGCGTTGGCGGCCACGGCTTCCGGCGGACCCTCGGCGACGATCCTGCCGCCGGCGTCCCCACCCTCCGGCCCGAGGTCGACGATCCAGTCGGCGGTCTTGATGACGTCTAAGTTGTGCTCGATCACGAGCACCGTGTTGCCCGCACCGACCAGGCGCTGGAGCACCGCCAGGAGCTTCCGCACGTCCTCGAAGTGCAG
>DASPWN010000209.1:0-8922 GCA_035637835.1 Actinomycetota bacterium
GGGGCTCGTGACCGCGCGATTCGCTTGATCCGCATCAGGACCGTTTCGTCAGAACGACGGGTAGCGGAGCGGAAGACCACGAACGCCGGCCGGAGCCGCCATCAGGCTCCAGCCGCCGAGGCTGGACACGACGACCCGGTCGAGGTCCGGCCCGAAGAACGTCACGTTCGCGGGCTGGTTGAGCGTCACGCCGTCCGGATCCTCAGCGAACACTTCGATCATGCCGTGGGGCGCAATCCGGTAGATCCGATCCGGGCGATAGCAGCCGACGAACATGCTTCCGTCCTCGGTCAGGGCGATCCCGTCTGGCTGCGAGCCTGTCAGATTCACCAGCAACTCGGGTGTTCCGGCGCCGCCGCCCTCGTCGATCGGTACGGCAACGACGGCGCGGCCGTGCGACTCGACGACGAGCAGCCGGTCACCGCCCTCGGATAGGCAGCAGCCGTTGGGAAACCGCGGGGTCGCCTCGGTCCAGATCTCGGTCTCGCCCGAGGGTGAGATCCGGTAGATGAGGCCGTCGTCGTCACCCCACTCGCCCGAGTCGGTGACGTAAAGGTTCCCCGCGTCGTCGAAAGCGGCGAAGTTCGGAACCCGCATTGGCCGGGCGCGCGTGCCGGTCGAGTACGCGGTCACGTCGCCGGCGCTCGAGATCCGCATGACGGACGCGTTGCCGTAGTCACACGCGTACACGGTGCCGTTGCCGTCGACCGTCACGCCGTACATGAAACCGCCGGTCGACGCCAGCTCCTCGAGTGAGCCATCGGCCGCGATCCGGTAGACCTGGCCGGCCTCTCCGCCCGCGTACAGCAGGCCATCGGGTCCGACGGCCACGCCCTCGGGATGGTCCAGACCCGTTGCGACCGTCTCGAACGCGTCGAGGGCCGAGGTCATCGGACCGATCGCTCGAGGCGGGAGACCAACTCGGGCACGACCCGTGTCCTGACGACCTGCCCCCCGAGCTCGAGGGTCATCACGGTCGCTCCGTCCTTCCACGCAGCGAGCACGAGCCGCGTCTCGCTGTGACAGCAGGGGTTCGGCTCGTGGACGTAGACGATCGCGCCGTCGGGCACGGAGAGCCCATCGACGAGGTGTGCCTTGCCGATCACGTCGCGGGCGTGGTCCGCGAGCCAGCCGAGGTACTCCTGCGCGCCCTGTGAGCTCTCGAACACTAAGACGCGCGCGAGCGTCGTGCGCCTACCGCCGACCGTCCGGCTGAACTGCCGCTGCGTCCCCGCGACGAACCCGGCGTCGCCCAGGAGCGTCTCGAGCTCGTCGACGTCGACGGCGTCGGCCGAGACCTGGCTCGCGTCGAGCTCCACGGGCTGGGCGGCTCGACCCGGAAGCGCCTCAGCCGGTATCGGCTCGATCCCGGAGGCCCGCGAGTGCGGGTGCGGTTCCGAACCGCACGAGGCAGCGACGAGACCCGTGACGAGCATGACGGCGCCCACCGATCGACGACCCACAGTTGCCCTTCCGGTGAAAGTGGCGCGCTTCGAGCGTTCGGCGCATGATACGGCTCACTGCAGGGGGGATGAAGGGGGAGCGCTGTGACCGACATGAACCACTTCCTCACCGAACGCCTCAACCGCCGCGGGTTCCTGCGGATGGCCGGGGCCTCGACGGTGGGTGCGGCGGTGCTTGCGGCGTGCAGGAAAGCCGAGAACGTGGGCGGCGGCGCCACTGGTCCTTCAGGAGCGGCCGTCCATCCGCCCATCGGGCAGGAGCCCGGAAACCTCCAGGTGTTCGACTGGTCCGGGTACGGCAACGGGGACTACTATCCCGACAAAGAGCGGCTCAGCCTGTGGCAGCAGTACGCAGATGCGACGGGCGACACGCCGCAGTTCATCCTGTTCGCGAACGACGACGCGGGCTACACGAAGGCCGCGACCGGCGCAGTGAGGTTCGACGTCGTGCACCCGTGCTTCTACAAGTACCGGGATTGGGTAGATCTCGGCGCCATGCAGCCGTGGGACACGTCCCTGATCTCGAACTTCTCGAGCCTGAATCCCAAGTTGCTGCAGCAGGGGGTTCTCGACGGTAAGCAGTACTTCATCCCGCTCGACTGGGGCTTCATTGCCCCGATCGTGAACCTCGATCATGTCGACGTGAAGGAGGACACGTTCGGGATCCTGTTCGACGATCGATACGCCGGCAAGATCTCGTGGGTCGATACCTCGAACATGATGTACATCGGGGGGCTCTTCCTGGGCGTCTCGAATGCCTTCGACATGACGGACGACGAGTTGGCGCAGGTCCGCGACTTCCTCATCTCGAAGAAGCACCTCGTGAAGTTCCTGTGGAACCAGTCCTATGACCTCTGGCTCTCGTTCAAGAAGGAGGAGGTCTGGATCGGGTACGCGTGGCCAGACACCGTCGGCTACGCGGACGCGGCGGGGATGAACTACCTGTACATGACGCCGAAGGAGGGGCGGGTCTCCTGGGTGTGCGGGATGGGGCTCGCCGCCGATACCGAGAACTACCGCCACGCCCACGCCTACGTGGACTCATGGGCGAGCACGAAGGCGGCCGAGTTCCTCCTCGCCTGGTATTACTACGGCCACACGAACACCGAGGCCGACGTGTCGGTGGTCTCGCCCGGCGTGGTCGCCGCCTTGGGGCTCGATGATCCGACCGTCCTGGACCCGCCGAAGGCCATCCCCGAGTCCTACATCCCGCGCCGCGACCTCTACCAGCAGTACTGGAGCGAGGTGCTGGCCTCCTGAGGCGCTGACGTCGGCGACGTGAGCACCGAGGCGATCAGCGCGGAGGCGCGGGCCTCCGCTCGGCGATGGCGCCGGCGAGATCGTGCCGTGACGGCCGGTCTGCTCTCGGCGCCCATGCTGTGGCTGGTGCTCTTCTTCGTGGCCCCGGTGCTCTACGTGGCCGCCTACAGCGTCGGAGCGATCAAGCTGTTCCCTACCGATGGCGGTGTGATCTCCATCGACGACTGGCGCCACTTCCTTGCGGGCGGATCGGTCTACTTGGGGTTGTTCTGGAAATCGATCCGGATATCCCTCACCGTCTCGATCGTCGTCGTGCTCCTGTCGTACCCGATCGGGTACTTCCTGGCCCTCTGCGTCCGCCGGATGAAGTACGTGCTGCTGTTGCTCGTGATCGTGCCGTTCCTCACGAGCTTCCTCCTGCGGGTCCTCGCCTGGAAGGTGATCTTGGGTGACCGGGGGGTCGTGAACTCCCTCCTCTTCTCCCTGCACGTCCGCAGCCCCGACGACCCGATCTCGTGGCTCTTGTACAGCCAGTTCGCGGTGATGCTCGTGCTCGCCTACGTCTGGATCCCCTTCGTCGCGCTGCCGATCTTCGTGAGCCTCAACAACCTGGATCGGAGCCTGCTCGAGGCCGCGAGCGACTTAGGCGCCAGCCGGTGGAAGACGTTCCTTCGCGTGACCCTGCCCCTCAGCGCGCCGGGGCTGCTCGCGGCGTTCATCTTCGTGTTCGTCCCCACGATCGGAGAGTTCATCACGCCCCTGCTGGTCGGGGGACCGTCCGGATACCTCTTCGGCAACGCGATCCAGGATCTGTTCACTCGGGGTACAGACTGGCAGACCGGCTCGGTCCTCGCGATGTTCCTCCTGCTCGTCGTCGCCGCGTTGATGGCACTGTTCGGCCGGTTCGTGCAGGTTCGGGCGGTGACCTCGGACTGATGGAGACCGCGATCTCTAGAGGCGCACGCGTATGGCTCACCGTCTTCTTCTGGTTGCTGGTGGTGTTCCTGTACGTCCCGATCGCCTTCCTGGCGCTGTTCTCCTTCAACGACGGCGATCCTTCGTTCCCGCTGTCCGGATTTACCACGCACTGGTTCACAAACGCGCTGACGAACGACTCCCTGATCGGGTCGCTCGGTCACAGCGCGCTCGTCGCCACGGCCTCCAGCCTGATCGCGGTGGCGCTTGGCGTGATGGTGTCGTTCGCGCTTCTTCGTCGGCGGTTCTTCGGGAAACCCGCGGTCTCAGCCCTGGTGTTCTCGCCGCTCGTCATCCCCTACCTCGTCTTCGGGATCTCGCTGCTCTTGGTCTTCGCGCTCGTGGACAAGGTGCTGACCGCCTGGTTCGGCACCTACATCGGGTTGGGCCTGCATGCGGTGGTGATCGGCCATGTGGTGGTCGCACTCCCGTACACGATCCTGGCCATCCTGCCCCTACTCGAGCGTCTCAGCATGTCGCTGGAGGAGGCGGCGAAGGACCTGGGGGCGAGCTCTGGGGAGACGTTCAGGCGCGTGACGTTCCCATTGCTGATGCCCGCCCTGATCTCGGCGTTCCTCATCGCGTTCACGCTGTCGTTCGACGAGTACGCGATCGCCTCGTTCCTGGCCGGGGGGCAGGAGACCTGGCCCGTCTACCTGTTCTCGCAGCTGAGGGTGCCGAGCCTGCTTCCGCAGTTGATCGCCGTCTCCTCGATCATCTTCTTCGCTTCGATGTTGCTGGTGCTCTCGGCCGAGATCGGTCGGCGCATCGCTGAGCGCCGGTACGGGAGCGAGTACGCGGCCCGCGGGTTCGTCTGAGGTCGAAACCCGAGACGCCGATAGGCCGGTCGTCCGTCGCCGTTCCCGGTTCCACACCGGCTCGGCCTTATTTCCCCCAGCCGGTAGGCTGGACCCCATGATCCGCCCGGCCACCATCGGCGAGCTCCGCGCCAGCGGCTATCCCGACCGCACCGTGAAGGAAGAGCTCCGGGCCAACCTTCTGGCCAGGCTGAGCCTTGGGGAGCAGCTATTCCCCTCGATCGTGGGGTTCGACGCGTCGGTGCTCCCTGCCCTGGAGCGCGGCATCCTCGCCGGCCACGACCTGATCCTCCTCGGCGAGCGCGGACAGGCCAAGACCCGGCTGATCCGAAACGTGGTAGGGCTCCTCGACGAAGAAGCGCCGGCCATCGCCGGCTGCGAGGTCAACGACCATCCGTACCGGCCGATCTGCGCCCGGTGCCGTGCGGTTGTGGCGAGCGAGGGTGACGCCGTCCCCCTGTCCTGGATCGGACGGGAGCAGCGGTACGCGGAGAAGCTAGCCACCCCCGACACCTCGGTGGCCGACCTGATCGGCGACGTGGATCCGATCCGGGTGGCGGAGGGCCGGTATCTGGGCGACGAGCTCACGATCCATTACGGGCTCATCCCACGAACCAACCGCGGCATCGTGGCCATCAACGAGTTGCCCGACCTCCCCGAACGCATCCAGGTTGCCCTGTTCAACATCCTGGAGGAACGCGACGTCCAGATCCGCGGCTACCGCATCCGGCTCCCGCTCGACCTGCTCCTGGTCGTGACGGCGAACCCGGAGGACTACACCCACCGCGGCCGGATCGTCTCGCCGCTCAAGGACCGGTTCGGCACCCAGGTTCGGACGCATTACCCGGAGTCGCTCGCCGACGAGATCCGGATCATGGACCAGGAGGCCCGCCCGCCGGCCGGCGACACGCCCATCCGCGTTCCGCGGTACATGGAGGAGGTGCTGGCGGCCCTGACCGCCGAGCTCAGGCGGTCGCCCCACGTGAACCATCGCTCGGGCGTGTCGGTGCGGTACTCGATCGGCAACCTCGAGACGATGTCGGCGGCTGCGGTCCGCCGCGCTGCCCGAACGGGTGAGCCTGAGGCCGTGCCTCGGGTGTGCGACCTCCCGGCCGTACTGGAGGCCTCGCTGGGACGGGTCGAGTTCGACACCATCGAGGAGGGACGGGAGGAAGAGATCCTGTTGCGAGCCCTCCGCACCGCCGAGCTGGAGGTGTTCCGGCGCCGGCTGTCCGGGTTCGACTTCGCGCCGATCCTGTCGAAGTTCGGGGCCGGGTTCGTGGCCGAGACCTCGGACCTCACGCCGGCCTCGGAGGTGCTCGGCCAGTTCGGCGATCTCCCGGGTCTGGCCAAACTGCTCGAGCGGTTGGGCGTGGAGGAGGAGAGTCCCGGGGTGGCCGCCTCCGCCGTTGAGTTCGCCCTGGAGGGGCTGCATCTCTCCCGCCGACTGAACAAGGAGCAGTCCGGAAGGTTGGGGTCCTACCGGTACGAGGGACCCCCGGCCTCGTAGGATTTGCCGGCGTGCGTCGGGTCCACGAGTACATCGGGTTCGTTGTCGTCGCGCTCTTCGCCGTGGGCTGGCTGTGGGGGCTCGTGATCTGGATCGCGAAGCGCCAGGCCGGCGACTGGTTCTGGAGGTGGCTGGCGGCGGTCCAGGTGGTGGCCGTCGTACAGGCGCTCATCGGCGTCGTGCTGCTCGTCCTGGGGTATCGGCCGGAGACCTGGCTCCACTACGTCTACGGGTTCGGGCCGCTCGTCCTTCTGGCCATCGCCCACGCGTTCGCGCGTGAGGAGCTGTTCCGAGCCCAGCCGTGGGTCCCGTTCGCGTGGGCGGCGTTCTTCTGCTTCGGCCTGGCCCTGCGTGCGCTCACCACAGGGCTCGGCTTCGCGTAGCGGCGCCACGACGTTCCGGCGGACCCGGCGTACGCTGAGTGGATGCGGTCTCGGTACTCGCAGTGGGACGGGAGCCAGGACCCGTTCGGGCCGGACGTCCCCGCCGCCGAGCTCCTCGAGGAGATGTCGGAGGACCTGTTGTCGGGAGCTGGGGCGCAGGGCGCGATGTCGAGCCTGCTGCGGCGGGGGATGCGGGGGCGGTTCGGCGGCCTCGACGCGCTCCGAGCGCGGCTGCGCGAGGCGCGGGCCCGCGAGCAGGCCCGGCTGAACCTCCAGGGCCCGCTGGAAGAGATCCGGGAGCGGCTGGGGGAGATCGTGGAACGCGAGCGCTCGACGCTCTCGTTCAAGGCCGAGGAGGACGCTCGGATGCGGGAGGCCATCCTGGATTCGCTTCCGCCGGATGTTCCGGGGCAGATCCGCGAGCTGTCGGACTACCGTTTCGTCGATCAGCAGGCCCAGCGGGAGTTCGACGAGCTGATGGAGCACCTGAGGGACCAAGTGCTCGGCGCCTATTTCCGCAACATGGCCGAGGGGATGCGCAACCTCTCCTCGGAGCAGGTCCAGCGATTCAAGGACATGCTCGCCGAGCTGAACCAGATGATCGAACGGCGGGACCGGGGCGAGGACGACGACTTCGACGGGTTCATGCAGAGGTATGGGGACATGTTCCCCGACAACCCGAGGACGCTGGACGAGCTGCTGGAGAACATGGCCCGGCGGATGGCAGCGCTGTCGAGGCTGCTCGCCTCGCTCTCGGCCGAGCAGCGGGCCGAGCTCCAGGCCCTCGCCGAGCAGGTGATGGCCGACATGGATCTCGCTTTCGAGGTCGATCGGCTGGGGGCGAACCTCGCATCGATGTTCCCCGACATGCCGTGGGGGGATCCGGCGCTGGCGGCCGGCGACGAAGCCATGCCGCTGTCGGCGACGGTCGACGCCATGGAGCGGCTGCACGATTTCGAGGACCTGGACCGATCGATGCGCGGGGAGTACGCGGGGGCATCGTTGGAGGACGTCGACGAGGAAGCCCTCCGTCGCACCTTGGGTGACGCTGCCGCGCGCGATCTCCGGAGGCTCAAGCAGATCGAGCGGACCCTGGAACAGGCGGGCCTGGTCTCCCGGCGTGAGGGACGGTTGGAGGTGACGCCGAAGGGCGCGCGCAAGCTCGGCGAGCGCGCTCTGGTCAAGGTGTTCGAGCGGCTGCGCCGGGACCGGGAGGGGACCCACGATGCCCGGGAGGTCGGTGGCCTGGCCGAGCCGACCGGTTCAACCCGGCCCTGGACGTTCGGCGATACCGGCCAGATCGCGGTGCAGCGCACGGTGTTCAACGCCGTGGTGCGAGGGGGACCCGGCGCAGACGTTCACCTCCTCCCCGACGACTTCGAGTTGGTCGACGCGGAGCAGCGGACCGAGGCCGCTACGGCCTTGCTCCTCGACCTGTCCTTCTCCATGCCGCTCCGGGGCCACTTCGTGCACGCGAAGCGGATGGCCCTGGCCCTCCACGCGCTGATCGAGGGCCGATACCCGCACGACCGGCTGTACATGATCGGGTTCTCCGATTACGCGAGGAGGATGGAGCCCCAGGACCTCACCGCCGCGGGATGGGAACGCGTCTACGGAACGAACATGCAGCACGCGTTCAACCTGGCCGGGCGGCTGCTGGCGCAGCACCCCCGAGCCACGCGGCAGGTGATCATGGTCACCGACGGCGAGCCCACGGCTCATCTGGAGGGCGAGGAGGTGTTCTTCTCCTGGCCGCCCGTCCCCAGGACCATCCAGTTGACGCTGACCGAGGCGCTCCGGCTGTCGCGTGCCGGCGTGACGGTGAACGTGTTCATGCTGGAGGACTCGCCGGGGTTGATCCGGTTCATGGAACGCCTGGCCAAGCTGACCGCGGGGCGCGTCTTCCTGATGGACGACCGGGAGATCGGCGACTTCATCGTCCGGGACTACGTGTCGCGGCGGACTCAGTAGTTCGATCCGGTTCGCTCACCTTCGCGCGGCCGTGTCCCACCACATCGTCACCAGGCGCTGCGTGTCCGGGCCCGCCGACCAGAGTCCCTCGTGCTGCGCCAGGCGCGTGCCCAAGGCCTCCGCCACCTCGTCGTCGCGATCGCGCGTCAGGCACAACCTTCGGCGGATGAGCCCAACGGCATCCTCGCGCCGCTGGAACCCGCTCGGTGTTGGTGGGCGCTCGATGTCCTTGCGTCCGACGTCGAATCCGAAATCGCGGAGCGCGTCCTCGGCGTCGTCGGCCGTGGGTTCGGTAGGCCGTTCGAGGCGGTGGAACCGAAGCCACAGGTCGCTCATCCATGCCAGCGGGTGCGTGGACGTGATCTCGATCACCACCCGGCGGCGAGCGTGCGCGTCGAGCGCCCGCACGAAGGGCTCGAGGTCCTGAACGTTGTACAGGACATGCGCGCACACCACGACGTCGGAGGGCTCGACCTCATCACGGACGTCGGGCCACCGGCCGAGGATCGGGACCGCGTCGACGCCCGCGGCCGCCGCGGCCC
>DASPWN010000210.1:0-19808 GCA_035637835.1 Actinomycetota bacterium
GCGATGGTCGCCGCCAAGAACCGGACGAATGCCCTCGACAATCCCAAGGCCGCGTATCCCGCCGACGTCACGGCCGAAGATGTCGAGGACTCCGGGCCGGTGTACTGGCCTCTCAGGGAGCTCGAGGTGGCGGGCAGGGCCGACGGCTGCGTCGTCGTGGTGCTCGCCGCCGAGGAGCGGGCCGGCGACCTCACCGAGGCCCCGGTATGGACCCTGGGCGCGGGGTGGTCCTCCGGGAGCCCCACGCTCGAGAGCCGGACCTGGGGGGAGGCGGATTTCGTCGCGCGGGCGGCGGAGCGCGCCTACGCGATGGCGGGCATCGAAGATCCGGGGCAGGAGATCGATCTCGCCGAGGTCGACGACGTCTTCGCGTTCAAGGAGCTCCAGCATCTTGAGGCCCTTGGGTTTGGGACGGCGGGCGAGCTGGCCGAGATGCTGGCAGGGGGCGCGCTCGAGGCGGACGGCGACCTCCCAGTGAACGTGTCTGGCGGCTCCCTGGGTCAGGGGAACCTGTTCGAGGCGAACGGCTTGGCCCGGCTCATGGAGTGCGTGGAGCAGCTGCGGGGGGAGGCGGGCGAGCGGCAGGTGGACGAGGCCTACGTCGCCCTGGCCCAGAGCTGGCGCGGGGTGCCCACCACGTCCGCTGCCGTCGTCGTGCTGGGGAACGAGGAGGGGACGTGAGCGGGCTGAAGGGGGCCGATCTCGTCTACTTCTTCGTCTCCGACATGGAACGAGCCGTAACCTTCTACCGGGACGTGCTGGGGCTTCGGCTCGTGTATCGAACGGGCGACGACTGGGCTCAGTTCGAGGCGGGCCCCGTGCAGCTCGGGCTTCATGCGTCGGGGCAGGGGGAGCACCGTCCCGGCGGGACGCTCGCGTTTCGGGTCGACGATCTCGACTCCAGCCGGGTCGCGCTCGCGGCCCGGGGGATCAGCTTCACCCCCGAAGGCGGAGGCGAGGGTGGCGAGCCGAGGTTCGTCGAGTTCCACGATCCGGACGGCAACGTCCTCGGCCTGCTGGAGTACCCGCAGGATCCGGCGCGGTCATGAGTGGCACCCGGGTGGCGGTGGTCGGTGCGGGCATGACCCGGTTCATGCGCCGGGCCCAGGAGACCGGCAAGGAGCTGGCGTGGGAGGCGGCCCGGGCGGCCCTGGATTCGTGTGAGCTCACCCTGGCCGACGTCAACGCGGTCTGCCTGACCTCGGCGCCAGACGCGTTCGACGGTGTGCACATGAAGGGGGAGTACCTCTCCGATGGCGCGGGGGGGTTCGGCAAGCCGTTCATCCGCACCTATGTCGGAGGGGGCAGCGGCGTGTTCACCGCCATCCAGGGGTGGTACACGGTGGCGAGCGGCATGTTCGACGTGGCACTCCTCGTTGCCGAGGAGAAGATGTCGTCGACCCAGCCGCATCCTCAGGGCGCGTTCCTGACGATCTTCGACAACATCCTCGAGCGGCCGCTCGGCCCGAACCTCCTGTGGATCTTCGCCCTGGAGATGAACCGCTACATGTCGGCGTACGGATTGGACAAGCGCGACATCGCCTCGGTCGCGGTGAAGAACAAGCGGAACGCGGCGGGGCATCCCGCCGCCCTCCTCGGGCAGGCCGACATCACCGTCGACGACGTGCTGGCGAGCGAGGTACTGGCCTGGCCGGTGCAGCGGCTCGACGTCTCGCCGATCTCCGACGGCGCGGTGGCCGTGGTCGTCGCCTCCGAGGAAGCCGCCAGGCGGATCACCGACCGCCCAGTCTGGATCCAAGGGGTTGGTTGGAACCTCGACACGACGTACTGGACCAACCGCGATCTCGTGTACCCGGAATACGTCGAGAACGCGGCGAGGATGGCCTACGACATGGCCGGGGTGAGGGAGCCCCGCAAACAGATCCAGGTCGCCGAACCCTACGACCCGTTCGACTACAAGGAGCTGCACCACCTCGAGGGGTTGCTGTTGTTCGAGAAAGGCAAGGCGCCGGAGGCGGCGCGCGACGGCGTCCTGGATCGCGACGGCGACCTTCCATCGTGTCCCTCGGGCGGCCTGCTCGGCGTGGGGAACCCGATCGCGGCGGCCGGCCTGATGAAGATCGCGGAGCTGTTCTGGCAGCTGCGGGGTGAAGCGGGCGTGCGGCAGGTGCCCGGGACCCCTGAACGCGGCGTGGCCCAGGCCTGGGGCGATCTCATGCAGGTCGGGACCGTCGTCGTGATGGGAACCGACGGTGGGACGCCGAAGGCGGCCGCGGGGCTGCCGGTCGTGCAGACGCCGCCGTACACGACCGGGGGCCATCCGCTCTCCGACGAGGGGTTCCGCTCCGCCGTGGGAGCCGTCGACCACCGGCTCGGCGCGCGGTACTCGTGGGATGCCGGCGTGGCGGTCGGACGATTCTTGGACGGACTGCGGGCCGGGAAGATCCTCGGTCGCGAGTGTCGGCGGTGCGAACGGGTCCTGGTTCCGCCTCGGATGTTCTGCGAGCGATGCTTCCGGGAGACCGATGGCTGGATCGAGGTCGAGCACACGGGGACGGTGCAGACGTACTCGATCTGTCACGTGTCCTGGGACATGCAGCCGCTCGATCCACCCGAGATCCCCGCGGTGATCTCCATCGACGGCTCCGATGGCGGGTTCCTCCACATGCTCGGCGAGGTCGAGCCCGAAGCGGTCCGCATCGGGATGGACGTCGAAGCGGTGTGGAAGCCGGTCGGCGAGCGCGTCGGCTCGATCCTGGACATCGCCCACTTCCGGCCCAGGAGGCAAGACTGATGCGGGAGAAGGTGGCCCGGCCCGACGAGGTCCGCCGGTGGCCTGGCGACTTCCCCGTCGCGCATCGATACACGCCCGGCGTGGCCGGTGAGGCGTTCCTCACGGCGCTCCGCGACCGCGGCGCGCTCCTCGGATCTCGCTGCGAGGGGTGCGCCTACACGTACGTGCCGGCCAGGCTGTTCTGCGAGCGGTGTTTCTCCGAGCTCGACGCCGGTGTCGAGGTCGGCCCCGGAGGCACCCTCGTCTCGTTCACGATCGGATTCGCCGGCCTGGACGGCGAGCCCCTCGACCGCCCGGTGACGCTGGGGCTCGTTCGCCTCGACGGGGCCGACGCGGTCCTCCTGCACCACGTCCTTGACCCCGGCGACGAGCCCCTGGAGATCGGGGAGCGGATGACGGTCGTCATTCGCCCGCCCGAGGAGCGGACCGGCTCGATCCTGGACATCGAGGGGTTCGCGCCGGCCGAGTCCGAGAGCCAGTAAGCCCGGACGGAGAGCGGTCACCGGCCCCACGTATGCTTGGCCGGATGATCCGGCCGACCTGCGTTCGCTGCGGCGAACCGCTGCCCGAAGACGCGAAGTTCTGTCCGAACTGTGGGTTCCCCGTGGGGTCTTCGCTCCCGGAGGAACGCAAGATCGTCACCGTCGTCTTCGCCGACCTGGTCGGCTCGACCCGGCTGTCCGCCCAGATCGACGCGGAGCGCTACCGCGAGGTCATCACGGCCTTCTATCAGGCGGTCACCGAGGAGCTGGAGTCGCTCCGGGGTCGCGCGTACAACCTCGCCGGCGACGCTGTGGTCGGCGTGTTCGGCATCCCGCATGCCCACGACGACGACGCGATCCGGGCGATCCGAGCGGCGCTGGCCATCGTGAAACGCGTGACCGAGCTCGGCCAGAGCCTCCTGTTGCCCGCCTCGCTCCAGTGCCGGATCGGGGTGAACACCGGGCGGGTGGCCATCGGCACCGAGGGCGCCGAGGCCGGGCTGCTGTACGGGGCGGTGGTGAACGCGGCGGCCCGGCTCCAGCAGGCCGCCGAGCCGGGCGCCGTGCTGGCGGGGGAGACCACGTGGCTCCTCACGAAGGACCACGTCCAGTACGGGGAACGGCAGGAGGTCCAGGCGAAGGGGTTCGACGAGACGCTTCCGGCCTGGCCGGTCCTGGCCCTCGCGCCCCGCTCAACCCGTCGGACGATCCCCTTCGTAGACCGCCGGCGGGAGCTTCGCCTGCTGGTAGAGACGTTCGAGCGCGCGCAGGAGGCTCGACGAGGGCACATGGTCACGCTGCTCGGTGAGCCGGGGATCGGCAAGAGCCGTGTGGTCGAGGAGTTCCTGGCGGGACTCCCGGACACGACCAGGGTCTTGACGGGCCGGGCCAGCCCGTTCGAGGAGGACGTCACGTTCGGCCCGGTCGCCCAGATCCTCCTGCAGGAGATCGGGGAGCCCCCGGACGCGCCGCCCGAGCAATTGGAGGCGAGCCTCGAGGAGCTCGTGCGTGACTGTTGCCCCACGGATCGGACGAAGGAGATCGTTGACCTGCTGCGGCTCGCGCTCGGGCTGGGCGACGAGTCCCGGGATCGACGCCGGTACCGGGTGGCCGAGATTCGCTCGGGGCTGCTCGCCCTGCTCCAGGGCCTGGCGGGGCGCGGTCCGGTCGTGATGGTCGTCGAGGACGCTCATCTCGCGCAGCCGCCGCTGCTGGACCTGGTGGAGCAGCTCGTGCGGGGGGCGCGAACCATCCCTCTGTTCGTGTTGTGCGTGGCTCGGTACGAGCTGCTCGATCTGCGCCCGGACTGGGGCGGGGGTCTCGGCGATTCGCTCAACCTCCACCTCGAGGCCATATCGCTCTCGGACGCCATCGAGCTGGCGAAGGAAGCGAGCGAGGGGCTCGACGATGACTCGGCCACGCGCATCGCCCGCCATGCGGGGGGGAACCCGTTCTTCATCGTGGAGACCACCGGGATGCTCATGCACGCCGGTGGCGAGGTGGCCGTGGACACCGGCCCGCTTCCGCGGGACCTCCTGCCGCCGACGGTGCAGGCGATCATCGCCGCTCGGATCGACCACCTGCCCGAGGAAGCTCGCGACCTGATCCGCAAGGCCTCCGTGTTCGCACCCGGCACGTTCGACCGGGCGTCGCTCGCGATCGTGGCCGAGCCCGACGACAAGGTCCTCGAACTGCTCGAGGATGAGGAGTTCCTGATCCGGGATGAGGACCGGGAAGGATACTGGCGGTTCCGCCACGGCCTGCTCCGCGACGTTGCCTACGACAGCCTGCCGAAACGGGAGCGGCTCCGGCTGCACCTGCAGGTCGCGACGAAGCTCTCCGAGGACCCGGACATGTCGTCGCGGTACCCGCGGTCGATCGCCTACCACCTCGAGCAGGCGGCCCGGGCTTCGCTGGACCTGAACCCCACGGACCGAAGCGTGGCGGAGCGGGCGGTCGAGGCGCTCGCCCGGGCGGGGGATCAGGCCCTCGAGACCTCGCAGGCCCGGGCGGCGGCGGACCTGTACGAACGGGCGCTGTCCCTGGCGGGCCAAGAACGCGACTGGGGGTTGGGCGAGGCCCGGATCCTGGCCGGTCTGGGCGAGGCCCGGTACTGGCTGGGCGAGTTCGAGGCGGCGGTCGCGCCCCTCACCCGGGCCCTGGAGATCGGTGGGAGCGACCCCCAGATCCGGGCGGACGCGTCACGGTTCCTCGGCGACATCGAGCTCTCGATCCGAGGCAATCTGGAACGGGCCGAGGAGCTGCTCCAGCAGGCCCTGGCCGCCGCCCGCGAGCTCGGGGACCCGTGGACGCTCGCTCGGACACTGCTGGTCGCCGGCTGGGCCCCGTATTGGAGGAACGAGATGGGGAAGGCGCGCGAGATGTTCGAGGAGGCCCTGGCGGTGGCCCGGTCTAACCCCGAAGGTGACCCGTGGGCCGAGTCCCGGGCGCTCAGTATGGTCGCGACCCTCGTCGAGAACGAGGGGGACCAGGAGGAGGCGCTCGCCCTGTCGAGTGAGGCCCTGGCCATCGCGGAGTCGTCGGGCGACCGGTTCTCCGTGGCGGTCGCCCGAGAGAGCGTGGGCAACGCCCTTCGCCGTATCGGCCGCCTGAGCGAGGCCGGGCCCCACCTGAACGCCGCCGTCGATGCCTTCCGCGAGCTTGGAGCGCGGTGGGAGCTGGCGAGCGCGCTGACCTCAAGGGGGACCCTCAACCGCGTGGCCGGTCGCATCGACCAGGCGGTGAAGGATCTGCGGGAGGGCTACCGCCTGTGCCGCGAGCTGAAGGAGCGGGGGATCGTGACCTGGACGGCGAGCCAGCTGGCGATAGCGCTGGTGCGCACGGGCGAGCTCCAGGCCGCAAGGGAAGTGCTGGAGGAGACATCCGCCATCGTCGGCTCGGGCGGCCTGGGATCGGTCGACTGGCTCCTCGAGGGCGAGGTGGAGATCCTGTTGGCGGAGGGAGACCGGGACGGCGCACTGGAGAAGGCGCTGGAGCTATTGCGACTCGAGCGGGCGCAGGAGCCCGCGAAGAACGTCGCGGCCCGGATCTGGTGGATCGGGCGGGTGTTCGGGCCCGATGCTGTGGGGGGCGAGGAGGAGATGGAACGAGCCAGGGGCCTCCTGGGGAAGACGCACTGGGAGGCGGCTCTCATCGCGCCCGACCTGGTGAGCGGGTGAGCGGGTGGACTTCGATCTGACCCAGGAACAAGAGGACTTCCAAAAGGCCGTCCGGCAGTTCGCGGAGGAGATCGTCGCCCCGTCCGCGGAGGAGCTGGACCGCGAGGAGCGCTTCCCCCTGGAGATCGTGCAGCAGATGGGCGAGCTCGGGCTGTTCGGCCTGCCGTTCCCCGATCGGTACGGCGGCCTGGACGGCGACTTCCTGACGTTCTGCCTGTGCCTGGAGGAGATCGCCCGGGCGGACTCGTCGGTGGCCGTCACGCTCGAAGCCGCGGTTGGCCTGGGGGCCAACCCCATCTATCGGTTCGGCACCGAGGAGCAGAAGGAGCGGTGGCTCATCCCAATGGCCCGCGGGCAGATCCTGGGCTCCTTCGGGCTGACGGAGGCGGGGGGTGGCTCGGACGCGCAGTCCATCCGGACCACGGCCAGGCTCGAGGACGGCGCGTGGGTTATCGATGGGTCGAAGGCGTTCATCACCAACTCGGGGACGCCGCTCTCGAAGGTCTGCGTCGTGGCGGCGATGACCGGTGGCGTCGGGGAGATCTCGAACATCATCGTGCCCACCGACACGCCCGGGTTCTCGGTAGGGCGCTCCTATCGGAAGGTCGGATGGCGAGCCAGCGACACCCACGAGCTCTCGTTCGACGGGTGCCGCGTCCCCGAGGCGAACCTGCTCGGCGAGGCAGGGCGCGGGTACGCCCAGTTCCTGGAGGTCATCGATGACGGCCGCATCGCCTTCGCCGCGCTCGCGGTGGGCCTGGCCCGGGGATGCCTGGAGGAGAGCGTGAAGTACGCCGGGGAACGAGAAGCCTTCGGCCGGCTCATCGGGTCCTTCGAGGGGCTCCAGTTCAAGATGGCCGACATGCGGGTGGCGGTGGAGACCGCGCGCCTGGGGTACCTTCGCGCTGCGTGGTTGAAGGACCACGGCCGTCCGTACAAGGCCGAAGCGTCCATCGCCAAGCTGTACGCCAGCGAGATGGCGGTCGCGTGCGCCCGCGAAGCCGTGCAGGTGCACGGGGGGTACGGTTTCATCGAGGAGTTCCCGGTGGCCCGGTTCTATCGCGACGCCAAGGTCCTGGAGATCGGGGAGGGAACTAGCGAGATCCAGCGCTTGCTGATCGCCCGGGACCTGGGCCTTCCGGGCACGGAGCTGTAGCCACCCCCGATCAAAGACCCGACAGCCCGGGCCGAGGAAGATGTTTGAATCCGGCCTCGATCCGAGGCACCCTGGGGGCGCTCGCTTGACATCTCCGCACCGCGTTCGGTACGAAGGGTCACTTCCATGAGGGCCAACCGGGGACGCTCTGCCTCCTACGGACGCCGCTGCGTCGGCGTTGCTGCCGCGTCCTTACTGCTGCTGATGGCCCTTGCTCCAACCGCCGGCGCCGGGCTGAAGCAGAGCTTGGATCAGGCCAAGGCTCGTCTGGCCGAGCTGAAGCGCCAGATCGGAGCACAGCAGGCGGTCCTGGACCGGCTCTCGGCCGAGGCGGCGGCCATCGCCATGCAGCTCGACGAGCACCAAGCCATCTACGAGCAGGTGACCACGCAGCTCCAGCAGACCCGGGTGGAGCTCGACGCTGCGAACCGCCGCTTCCAGGCGGTCCTGAGTCGACTGAACGAACGCGTCCGCGAGGCCTTTATGCAGGGGCCGGGAAGCCCGGTCGAGTTCCTTCTCGGCGCCACCTCGTTGGCCGACCTGTCCGACCGGCTCGAGTTCGTGGACGCGCTGGCCCAGTCCGATTCCGACCTCGCCGATCAGGTTCAGAACCTGAAAAACCAGCTGTCGGCGCAGGCGCGCAACCAGCAGCGGCTCCAGGCCCGCCAGGCCGACATCCTTGGAGCGCTCCAGGATGAGAGGGCGAAGCTCCAGGCGCAGTTCTTCCAACAGAAGCAGATCTACGACGACATCCAGGCAAACAGGGCCGAGGCCGAGAAGCTCGTGGAGCGGCTCGGCAGTGCGTACCGGGACTTCCTGGCCTCGCTGTCCGGCGTCAGCAACGGGGTGCTCAAGGTGTGCCCGGTGGACCAGCCCCGGGCCGTCTACGACGGGTTCGGCGCGCCCCGGTACGCGGGCGGCTATCACCCACATGCCGGCAACGACATCGTGGCGCCGACGGGAACGGCCATCCGCGCGCCGTTCGCCGGCCTCGCGCAGTCCTCCTACGACACGCTCGGTGGGAACGCCGTGTACGTGTACGGGACCCTCGGCTACGTGTACAACGCGCACCTGTCCTCCTACTCCGCCAACTCGAACGGCCCCGTCGCGGCGGGCGACGTCATCGGCTACGTCGGGGACACGGGCGACGCCCTCGGCGGCGTGGCACACGATCACTTCGAGTGGCACCCCAAGGTGATCCCATCGGACTGGCCGAGCAGCCCGTACGGGTACCGGGTGATCGGCAGCGCCGTGAACCCGTACCCGCTCCTGTCGCAGGTCTGCTGAGACAGGAACGGGACCTTTCCGCCGATGTCGGTGGGAGGCGATATCCTCCGCCAGCGATGCCTCAACGTCGAACGGTGGGCGGGTTCTCCTTGGCAGGGGTGGCGGTCGGCGGCGTCGTCCTCGCTCACTGGCTCGCCTACGTCCTTGCGATCCCCGCGGGCCACGTGCGGGCGGAGGTCCTCGCCGCATCGGGCCACTCCTACTGGGTCCTGGCCATCAAGCTCGCGGTCGTCCTCGGGCTGGCCGCTTTCGGCACGCTGTTCCTTCAGCACGTCGGCGGACGCTCGCGAGGGACGGAACCCGAGGAGGAACCGTTCTCCCTGATCGCCGCTCGTCTGTCCCTCCTCCAGGTGGCGGCCTTCACCGCCATGGAGGTCACCGAGCGTCTCATGGTGGGCGCGCCGGTGGCCCATATGTTCCATCACCGGATCTTCCTGATGGGTCTGGCCCTGCAACTCATCGTGGCGGGGGCCGGGGCCCTCCTGCTCGTCTGGTTCAGCCGGACGGCCGAGCGCGTCGCAGAGGCGCTCGGCCGGCCGCGCCTTCGTCGTCCGATGTTCCTCCGGACCATCCCCGTCGAGATCCAAACGGTCTCCCCGCTCGACCCCGTCCGCGACGGGGTCGGCCTCCGCGGTCCTCCCGGCTCCTGATCCAGGGAACGCGCTCGCTGCATCCGGCCTGATGGGCCGACCTGTACGTGGCGAGCGCATCCGAGTCATCCCTGTATGAGAGGAGTCTGCTCGATGAAGGGAAGGATCGCTGCTTGTGTCGCATTGACTGCTGGGCTGGCCGCCGCATTCGTCTTGGTACTGTCGGCGCCGGCGTTGGCGCATGAGGAGCGCACGGTCGGGGCCTACCACTTCGTGGTGGGATGGGGGGACGAGCCGGCGTACGCCGGGTTGAAGAACAGCGTCCAGCTGATCCTCAGCACCAAGGCGGGAAAGCCCGTCACGAACCTCGGTGACTCACTGAAGGTCGAGGTGATCTTCGGCCAGCAACAGATGGAGGTCCCTTTCGAGCCCGCGTTCGATCCGGAGGAGGGGTTCGGAACCCTGGGAGACTACCGAGCCTGGCTCATCCCGACGGCTCCCGGCACCTACACGTTCCATCTCTTCGGAGCCATCGGGAAGCAGAAGGTCGACGAGCGCTTCACCTCGGGTCCGACGACGTTCGACGACATCTCGGATCCGGCGGAGGTGGAGTTTCCCACGAAGGTTCCCACCGGGACCGAGCTCGCCGGGCGCCTGGATCGTGAGATCCCTCGAGTCAATGCGGCCATCGCGAGCGCTCGAAGCCAGGCCGAGGATCGGGCCGACACGGCTCGGACACTGGGGATCGTCGGCATCGTCATCGGCGCGGTGGGGTTGCTGCTCGCCGTGGTCGCGCTGATCGGTTCGCGGGCCGCCGCTCGCCGCTCGACGCCGGCCCCACTCTCGGTCAGCAGTGGAGGGGAGAGCCGGAACTGAAGTCCATGCGTCGCATCATCGTCGCGGTCCTCGGAGCGGCCCTGCTGGTCGTCGTGGCCGGCCAGCCAGCCGCGGCGCATGCGCTGCTGCGCCGGTCGGAGCCCGCGAGCGGCGCGCTGCTTCAAGCCGCCCCCCCAAAGGTGGTGATCACGTTCACCGAACCGCCCGACCCGAGCCTGTCGATCGTCCATGTGCTCGACGAGAACGGCAGGGACGTGGAGCAGGGAAGGGCTGAACCGGTCGGGGGGGCTCCGCTGGAGCTCCAGGTGGCCCTCCCGTCCCTTCCCGACGGCGTGTACACGGTGACGTGGCGGACCGTGTCGAAGACCGACGGGCACGTGACCGGAAGCTCGTTCGCGTTCGGCGTTGGGGTGGCTCCCACGGGCGCCGTTGCGTCGCCCGGCACGGTCCTTCCATCCACGCCGTCGCCGTCACCGCTCGCCGCAGTGGGCCGATGGGGACTCTATGCTGGGCTGGCGTTCTTGTTCGGCGGCGCCGTGCTCGGGCTGTTCGTGTTCGGCGGTCGGCTTGCCTCCTCGGTGTGGGTGCTCGGCGCCGCATGGCTGACCGGTGCCCTCGGCCTCGTGCTGATGACCGTTGCCGAGCGCTGGACCGTGGGTGTCTCGTACGGAACGCTCCTCCGATCATCGGCGGGGGAGCAGCTCATCCGTCAGGGGATCGGGTTGGGCGTCGTGGCGATCGCGGTGGTCGTTGTGGCGATCCGGCCCGGGAAGCCCGGGTTGATCCTGATCGGCCTGGCCGCCGCGGGCGCCATGCTCCTCCATGCGCAGGCGGGGCACGCAGGCTCCCAATCTCCCGTCTGGTTCAACGTCGGCGTGCAGTGGCTGCACCTCATGTCGGTCGGCGTGTGGGTCGGCGGCCTCGCATGGTTGCTGCTCGGGGTGAGGTCGAGCGGCCCGAGCGAGCGAGCCGGGGTGGGGCGGTTCTCCTTCATCGCCGGCATCGCGCTGGGCGTGGTGGCCGTGACCGGCGTGGTGCGGGCGATCGACGAGATCGGAGGGGTCGGCGCCTGGCGCCGGCTGTTCGAGACGAGCTTCGGGGTCACGCTGTTGATCAAGGTCGGGTTGTTCGCCGGGCTCATGGCGCTCGGGGCCCGCAACCGGTATGTGAACGTCCCGGCGGTCTCGGAGCGGGGGGAGCGCATCCGGTCGCTCCGCCGGACGGTCGGGGCGGAGGTCGCCCTGGCGGTAGGGATCTTCGGCGTCACCGGCGTGCTAACGCAGCTGCCGCCGGCCGCGCATGTCGCCGCCGCGCCGTCGCCGGCACCGGCGCAGGTGGTGGTGACGGGGAGCGACTTCGCCACGTCCGCCCGGGTACGGTTGACGGTCATGCCGGGGACCGTGGGCCCCAATCACTTCGAGGCCCAGATCGCCGACTACGACAGCGGGGCGCCGCTCCAGGCGGGCAGCGTCACGCTGAAGTTCAGCCTCCCAGGGCAGTCGGAGCTCGGCACGCCCAGCCTGGACTTGTCCAGGAAGGCCCCGGGGGTGTGGATGGGTGAGGGGACACCCCTGTCGATGCCCGGAGCGTGGGACGTGTCGGTCCTGATCCAGGGTCCGGCCGGGTCCGTGGTGGTGCCGCTGAAGGTCCAGACCCGGGCTCTGCCCCAGCACGTCGAGGTGACGCGGGCTCCGGGACAGCCGACCCTGTACACGATCACCCTGCCGGGTGGGTTGTCCCTCCAGACGTACATCGATCCGGGGACGCCCGGGAACAACGTGGTGCACTTCACGTTCTTCCAGGCCTCCGGGGACGAGCAGCCCATCGCCCGGGCCACCGCGACCGCCACGACGCCAGCCGGCCACACGCACGATCTGCCGTTGATCCGCTTCGACCCGGGCCACTTCGTGGCGAATACTCATCTCGATGAAGGACACTGGCGCTTCGACATTCAGGCCACGACCAGGGAAGGGGTGCCACTGTCCGCCTACTTCGACCAGACGATCTCCTCATGAGGGTCGACGCTCGATCCGCGGGCCGGGGGTTCGTCCGGCTGGCGATGGCGATCCTTGCCGTGGCCGTGGTGGCGTGTGCGTGTTCGAAGGGGAGCGGCAGTGCTGGTAGCACCCCTACGCCGTACGTCCGACCCAGCTCTCCCGCCACGGTGGCCATCCTGTCGCCGACGAACGGCCAGGTCGTGCACGGGTCCGACGTGAGGATCCGCGTCGAGCTCACCGGGGCGAAGATCGTTCCGGCGACCACCACCGACATCGTCCCCACGAAGGGACATCTGCACGTGTACCTGGATGACCAGATCGTCTCTATGAATTTCAAGCTGACGGGGGACATCGGCGATGTCACGCCCGGGATGCATGTCCTACGGGTGGAGTTCGTGGCCTCGGATCACCTGCCGTTCGATCCGCGCGTCTTTACCGCCGTGACGTTCGAGGCCAAGCGATGATGTCGTCCAGTGGCGGGACCGCTCTCAGTCGGGAGCCGCCAGAGGCGGTGGGGCCGGCCGCCGCCCTGGCGGCGGCCGGCCTCGCATTGTTCGTGCTCAGGTTGCGGCTCCTCGGGTATCCCTCGGCGCCTGTTCTGTTCGCCGCCATCTACGCGCTCGTCGGCGCGGCCTCGCTGGCCGTGCCGATCGGACCGCAAGACGATCGGCGGCTGAGCCCGGCCGGCGCGCTCGCGCTCGGCGTCGGGGCCATGGCCATGGCCACGTTTCTCACCGGGCCGGTGATCCCGGTTCGCCTCGGTCCCCAAGCGCTCGCATTGAACTCCCTCGCCGCCGTGTCTGAGGAGGCGTTCTTCCGGCGCTTCCTGTACGGGAGGCTCGTCCGAGTCGGCGCGGTCGCGGCCGTGGCCGCGACCGCGCTCCTGTTCGCCCTGGTCCATCTCCCTGCGTACGGCCCGGCGGCCTTCTGGGTGGACCTGGGGGCCGGGGTGCTGCTCTCGTGGCAGCGATGGGCCTCGGGCACGTGGGCCGTCCCCGCCGCCACCCACGTGGCGGCCAACCTTCTGGTCGTGCTGCCATGAACATGAAGACGGGTTCCGCGATCGCCCTCGTATCCGCGTTCGCCGCGCTGGCGAGCGCATGCTCCTCGTCGCCGGCTCCCATCCGCGTGGGTGCGGTCTATCCGCTGAGCGGGTCGCAGGGCCCCGGCGGACTGGACGAGTACCGGGGGGTTCGCCTGGCCGTGGGCATGGTGAACGCCGACGGGGGCGTCGACGGCCGCCCCGTGGAGCTCGAAGCCTTGGACGTTCCGGGAGCCGACGCCGCCCCGGCCGCCATCGCGGCGCTCGACGAAAGGGGGATCCGGTTCGTGATGGGTAGCTACGGCAGTTCGGTCTCCGAGCCGGCCGCGTCGGCGGCGGCCAATCGGCGCATGCTGTTTTGGGAGACGGGCGCAGTGGGCTCCATGCCGGCGCCGGGGTCGGGCGGCCGGTTCTTCTTCCGGGTGGCTCCCGGGGGAAGCGTCCTGGGACAGGCGGCCGTGTCGTTCGTGGCCGATCAGATTGCGCCGCTCTGGCATCGGCCCGCTTCCTCGCTGCGGTTCGCCGTTGCCAACGTCGACGACGTCTACGGCTCGGCGGTGGCCGGTGGAGCGGTCGACGAGATCCACGCCCTGGGCCTCCCCTTCGCCGGCCAGTTCCTCTACGACTCGTCCCATCCCGATCCGGCCGGCGTGGTCCACCGGATCGCCCGGTCGAAGCCCGACGTCCTGTTCGTCGCGGCCTACATGCAGGACGGCATCGCCCTTCGCCGGCAGATGGTGCGCCAGCAGCTCCCATTGCTGGTGAACATCGGGACATCCTCGAGCTACTGCATGCCGGAATTCGGTGCCGCACTCCGGGGAGAGGCCGTGGGCCTGTTCGCCTCGGACAAGCCCGATGCGGAGGCCATCGACACCTCGGGGCTCACCCCGGAGGCCCGAGACCTCCTCGACCGCGCGAGGTCCGCCTACCGGTCGAGGTATGACGCGGAGATGAGCGCGCCGGCGCTGGCGGGCTTCTCCGCCGCGTGGGCCCTGTTCCATACCGTCATGCCGGCCGCGAGCGAACTCACCCCGGATGCGGTTGCGGCCCAAGCCCTTCGGACCAGGATCCCGCCGGGCGGCCTGCCGAACGGCAGCGGGCTGGCGTTCGCACCGCCCGGGGCGACCGATCCCGGCGCCAACCTATTGGCGGCCACGGTCATCTGGGAGTGGCTGGGGGTCGAGCAACGCGCCGTCGTGTGGCCGCGCCAGTTCGCCACGGCGGCGATCCGGCCGATCTCGATCGGCCCGTGAGGGACTCGCGCCGGGCCCTGGTGCTCGGCCTGGTCCTCGCCGGCGTCTACGTCGTGATGGCGGCCGTCGGTGGGAGGATCAGCCCGTTCGCTCGCCGGCCCATCCTCGACGGATTCGCCCCGCCCCCGCCGTACCGCTGGGTGAGCCCTCCGGCCGACCTCGCCTCCACCAACAAGCCCCCGTCGGCCGGTCGGTTCACGCTCGGCCTCGATCCTGGCACCGGTTCCAAGGCGGACGTCTTCAGCACCGCGGACGGCCAGGTCAGCCTGGCCCTCGGAGAAGGTGCCATCCCCCCCCAGCCCGACCAGGACTCCGTGGGGCTGACGATCACCCCGATTGCTCCGGAAGCGGGTGCCGAGGTGCCGCGGAAACTCCAGATCGCGGGCAACGTCTACCGGATCGATGCCGAATACCAACCGAGCGGGACGCCCGTGGTGCGGCTCCGCAGTCCGGCCCGGCTGGTGATGGCCTATCCGCTGCCCCTCGACGTCGCCGTCTACCACCACACCATGCTCTACTCCAAGGACGGGAGCTCCTGGTCCACGCTTCGGAGCACCGATTCGCTTGTCGGACAGCTCGTGCATGCCGACGTCAGCGAGCTCGGGTTCTTCGCAGTGGGCCAGGCCGTCTTGGGGACGGTGAGCCCCTCGTCCCCGTCGGGCGGTGGGACCGTGTTCGTCGTCGTGCTGGTGGCCGGGGCTGCCGTGCTCGCCGTGATCGTCGTGGCGGAGATCAGACGGCGGGCTCGTCGAGGCTCTGGACGGGGCCGGGGCAGGCCACCGCCTCGGCGGCGACCTCCCCCGCCCCGCCGGCGAGTCGATCCCTGGGAATGAACCTGCCGCTCGCCGACGGCACCGGCTCCTCCCTGGACGAGGGCGTGCAGAGCCTGCTGTTCCTGGCCACGCTGATGCTGGCGTGGGTGGGGGTCTCGCGGATCCGGGACACAGGTTTCCACAAGCTTCCCCATGCGGCCGGGTGGATCGCCATCATCCTGGCGGGGTGTGCGCTGGTGGCCGCGTTCGTCGTTCCGCCCCGGCTTCGGCCGACGATCGCCGCCATTCGCCCCACGACCGATGCCCACCTTGAGATGCTTTCGCCGCGACCGGGGCAAGTGTTCCGGGGCGATCCGGCCGACGTCCCGGTCAGCCTCCGGCTCATCGGAGGCAGGCTCGTCCGCTTCACCTCGTCACGGCTGGTGCCGAACGAGGGGCACGTCCATCTGATCCTGGACGGCCGGCTCGTGTCCATGACGTCCTCGACCATACAGACGCTGCCCCTGTCTCCGGGCACGTATCAGCTGGAAGCCGAGTTCGTCGCGGTGGACCACGGCCCATTCGACCCGCCCGTTACTTCGTCGGTCACGTTCCGCGTCGTCCCCCCGTGAGCAGACCCACGAGTACGCTTGGCGCCTGGGGGTGGGAGGACGGCGATGAAGGCTGACGAGGTGCGGAAGGTCGGCGTGGTGGGATGCGGTGTCATGGGGGCGGGCATCGTCGAGGTCTGTTCGCGAGCCGGCCTCGACGTGCTCTTCGTCGAGGCCGACCCCGAACTCGTCGAACGTGGTCGGAGGCAGATCGAGGCCTCCACTCTCCGAGCGGTTGAGCGCGGCAAACTCGACGAGCGACAGCGCACAGAGGAGCTGACCCGGATCGCCGGCACCACGATCATCGACGACATGGCCGATCGGGATCTCGTCATCGAGGCGGCGACCGAGCACTACGACACCAAGCGTGAGGTCTTCCGCCGGCTGGACGAGGTCACCCGGCCCGAAGTGGTCCTGGCCAGCAACACGAGCTCGATCCCCATCGTCGACCTGGCGGCGGTCACCAGGCGACCCGCTCAGGTGGTCGGGATGCATTTCTTCAATCCGGCGCCGGTGATGGGGCTGATCGAGGTGGTGAGGGCCATCACGACCTCGGACGAGACGGTCGAGTTCTCCCGGGGGTTCGGGGCGGTGCTCGGAAAGACCACGGTGCTGTCGAAGGACCGCGCGGGGTTCATCGTGAACATGCTGCTCATCCCGTACCTCAACGGCGCCATCCGCATGCTCGACGAGGGATTCGCCACGCGCGAGGACATCGACACGGCGGTGAGCTTGGGCCTGGCCCATCCCATGGGGCCGCTCCAGCTCCTCGACCTCATTGGGCTGGACACGGCGCTCTTCGTGGCCAACGTGCTGTTCGAGGAGTTCAAGGAGCCGCTGTTCGCGCCGCCCCCGCTTCTGAAACGGATGGTGACGGCGGGACGGCTCGGGCGCAAGAGCGGATCGGGCTTCCTACGACTACACGTCATGAGCCGCAGTTTCCTTCGTCTGGTGGGCCGATCCCTCACTTCTCCCCGAGCGCCCGGTCGTACACCTGGAGTGTGAGGCGAGCCGTCTCGTCCCAGGAGAACCGCTCGGCCTGTCGCCGGCCCCGCATCGCCAGCCGCTCGGCGAGATCCAGGTCCGTCAGCAGCGACTCGATGGCTTGCGCGATCTCGCGTACCGACCGGGGGTTCACGCCGAGCGTGGCGTCTCCGGCCACCTCGGGGACGGCGGAGGTGTTCGATGCAACGGTGGGGATGCCCCGGACCATGGCCTCGATGACCGGAAGTCCGAACCCTTCGTACAGGGACGGGTAGACGAAGGCGGCGGCCGCGCGGTACAGGGCGTCGAGGTCTGCCTCGGACACGGCCCCGGTCATCACGATCTCGCCGGGGCCCGACAACGCGATCTCCCGCATCAGCGCGTCGTGTCGCCATCCGAGTGGCCCGGCGAGCACCAGCGTATGTGGGAGGCCGGTCGCGGCCAGCCGGCGGTACGCCCGGATCAATCGGACCAGGTTCTTCCGCGGCTCGAGCGTCCCAACGAACAAGATGTAGGGCTCGGGGACCTTCAAGCGCGACAGGATGGCGTCGGCGTCGACACTGCCCAAGCCGATCGAGGTGGCCAGTGGTACGACGTGCAGTCGGGCGGGGTCGACCTTCGTCCGCGAGAGGAGGTCCTCAGCGGTGTTGCGGGAAGGGGTGATGATGGCGTCGGCCCGGGCGACCGCCGCCCGCAGGCCCAACCGGTACATGTATCGCCACGTCCGGGGAAACATCGACGGGTAGAACTCGAACGCCAGGTCGTGGACCGTCACCACCAGCCGCTGGCCGGGCCCGGCCGGCGGCACGGCTGCCGGATTCGTGGCGTGGACGATCTCGGTGGTCTGAAGGCCGGCCGGCAGGGCCGGGCGCCCGGTCACGGCCCACCTCGGGTACAGCGTCCGGATGGGGGCAGGGAGCTCCTCCACCCAGAAGTCGCGGATCCATCGTTCGGGCGGGCCCTCGTGATCGAACCGAGCGTGGAACAGGCGGATGTCGATGGCCGGATCCCGCCGGACCATCGCCGGAACGAGGTTTCGAATGTAGGTCCCGATCCCACCCGGGGTGTGGAACCACAGCTGGTCGACGTGGATGGCGACGCCCGTCATCGCCGGGCCTAAGCGGCGTCGCCGCGGCCGTGGACCGGGGGGACGCCTTGACGGGTGAACGCCGCTCTCGTGGGGACGCCCCACGCCGTGTCCATGTGCCTGCGGGCTTGCAGCGCCCCGTACCCGGTTGATTCCAAGCGCCCGGCAAGGACCCACGGGTCGGGGTGCGGGCTCTCCTGGAGGAAGTACCGCTCAAGGGCGAGCAGGATGGCGCGTTCCTCCTCGCGAGTGAGGCCGATCGGGACCTCGAACCGCCGTTCCCCGTTCACAGCGGCATGTTCCCGTGCTTGCGCGCCGGGACGGCTTCGCGCTTGGTGACGAGCATCCGGAGGGACTTGATCAGCCGGGCCCGCGTTTCGGCCGGCTCGATCACGTCGTCGACGAAGCCACGCTCCGCCGCCACGTAGGGGTTGGCGAATTTCCGCTGGTATTCACCGATCAGCTCTGCTCGTCGGGCCGCGGGGTCCTCTGCCTTCTCGATCTCCTTCTTGTTCACGATGTTCACGGCGCCGTCTGGCCCCATGACCGCGATCTCGGCCGTTGGCCACGCGAAAGACACGTCGGCCCGTAGGTGCTTGGAGTTCATGACCAGGTACGCGCCGCCGTACGCCTTCCGGGTGATGACCGTCATGCGGGGAACGGTGGCCTCGGCGAACGCGTACAGGAGCTTCGCCCCGTGCCGGATGATCCCGCCGAACTCCTGGGCCGTCCCCGGCAGGAACCCCGGCACGTCCACGAACGTGACCAACGGGACGTTGAAGGCGTCACAGAACCGCACGAAGCGCGAGGCCTTCTCGGAGGATTCGATGTCGAGCGTTCCGGCGAGAACCTTCGGCTGGTTGGCCACCACCCCGATGGTCCTCCCGTCGAGCCTGGCCAGACCGACCACGATGTTCATCGCCCAGTACGGGAAGACCTCCATGAACTCGCCGTCGTCCACCACGCGTCTGATGACCTCGTGCATGTCGTACGGCTCGCGGGCCGAGTTGGGGATCAAATGGGTGAGGCCCTCGTCCCGGCGCTCGGGGTCGTCGACCGGCGCATACGACGGCGGATCCTCCAGGTTGTTCGACGGCAGGAACGAGAGAAGGTGCCGTACCATGGCAAGGCTCTCCTCCTCGTCTTGGGCCACGAACGAGGCCACGCCGGAACGGGAGGCGTGGGTCATGGCCCCGCCCAACTCTTCGAACGACACCTCCTCGCCGGTCACGGCCTTGATCACGTCGGGCCCGGTGATGAACATGTGCGATGTCTCTCGCACCATGAACGTGAAATCGGTCACGGCCGGCGAGTACACGGCACCGCCGGCGCAGGGCCCCAGGATCGCGCTGATCTGGGGGATCACGCCCGAGGCCCGGACATTCCGCTCGAAGATGTACCCGTAGCCCGCCAGTGATGCCGCACCTTCCTGGATCCGAGCCCCACCCGAATCGTTCAGCTGGATGAACGGCGCGCCGGTCGACATGGCCAGGTCCAGGACCTTGCAGATCTTCTGGGCGTGCACCTCACCGAGCGAGCCCCCGAACACCGTGAAGTCCTGGGATGCGACGAACACCTTTCGCCCGTCGATCGTCCCGTGGCCAGTGACCACGCCGTCCCCCGCGGGACGGTTGCGCTCCATCCCGAAGTCGTGCGACGAGTGGACGGCGAACGGGTCGGTTTCCTGGAACGACCCCACGTCGAGCAGGAGCTCCAAGCGTTCCCGGGCGGAAAGCTTGCCGCGTTCGTGCTGCTTTCGGACGGCCTCCTTGCGGTGCGCGTCAAGCATGGCCGCC
>DASPWN010000211.1:0-4137 GCA_035637835.1 Actinomycetota bacterium
CGTGCGCCGAGTCATCGATCAGGGTCGCCAGGCGCCTTCGCCTGGTCTCTTCGCGCTTCGCGCTGACCACCCAATAGGTGGCCGTCGTTCGATATCCGGGAGGCTGGGCCTGGAAGAATTCCCATGCCTTCGTGTTGGAACCGAACTGACGCTCGAACGCACGTCCGAGCTTGGCCTGCCCGCGTTGCTCGTATGAATAGATCGCCGAGCGGTCGTCCCTTCGGGCCTCGAACGCCTTGCGGCCGGCTGGGTGCATGCGCCCCTGGGCGGTCAGCTCGTTCGCCCGCTCGATGTTCCTCGCGCTCCACGTGCTCCGAGCCGTTCGGGGAGTGAACCGGTTCGCGTAGCTCACGTCATCGATGCTGCGCCGGACGCTGTCGACCCACCCGAACGAGAGGGCCTCGTCGACGGCCTCGGGCCAAGTGATGCTCGGTATGCCCGAGCCCTTCTTGTGGAACCCGACGAGGAGCTCCCTTGCCGTGGCATGGTGCTTCTCCAGCCATGCGCGGAACTCCGACGGTGCAGCGAAGAACCGGGGTCGCATGGGGTCATTGCATCACATCGGCCGAGCCGCACCGGGGCGGCGGTACCATCTCGCCGATGCCCGAGGCCGCTCCACCCGTCCGACCCCTCCTCCGGGGTTGGATCCACCTGGTCGCGTTCTTCGTGTCCATCCCGGCCGGCGTGGTGTTGGTGCTCCTTGCCGAGAGCGCCGCTTCCCGAGCGGCCGCCGCCATCTACGCGCTGAGTCTCACCGCCGTGCTCGGGGCGAGCGCGGCGTATCACCGGGTGCGGTGGTCGCCGAAGGCGAGCCGCCGCATGAAGCGGCTGGACCACTCGATGATCTTCGTGTTGATCGCGGGGAGCTATACGCCGATCAGCATCCTCGTGCTCCACGGCACGTGGTCGCTCGTCATCCTATCGATCGCATGGGGCGGTGCGGTCCTGGGCATCATCCTGAAGCTGGCCAGGATCGACGGCCTCCATGTGGTTACCGGCATCCTGTACATGGGACTCGGGTGGCTCGCCGCGATCGCGCTCCCGAAGCTCATTCGAGGGATGACGCTCTCGCAGTTCCTGCTGATGGTGACGGGTGGGCTCCTGTACACGGCGGGGGCGATCGTCTTCGTCAGCAGGCGGCCGGATCCGCGTCCGGCGACGTTCGGGTTCCACGAGGTATGGCACGCGCTCATGGTGGCAGCCGCCGCGTGCCACTTCGCGATGATCGCGCTCGTTGTCCGGACCGTGGCCTAGATCGCCGTCGGGATTCGGCCGGCGATCGTCGTTCCCTGTCCGGGCTGGGATCGGATCTCCAGGCCTCCACCGAGCGCCTCCAGTCGATCCGACATCCCCTGGAGGCCGGTCCCGAGCTTCGTGCGGCCCGGGTCGAAGCCGGCGCCGTCGTCCTCCACCCCGAACGTTAGCCAAGGTCCGTCCTCCTGGAGCCGAACGACGGCCTTCGACGCGTTCGCGTACTTCGAGACGTTCTGGAGTGCCTCCAGGCAGCAGAAGTACACGGCCGCCTCGATCTCCTGGGGATGGCGACCGATAGAATCCCGTCGCAGCTCCACCGGGACCGGTGTCCTTCGGATCTGCGCCTCCAGGGCGGCCGGGAGCCCCTGGTCGGCGAGGACCTGCGGGTAGATGCCCCGAGCCAGGTCCCGGAGGGTGTCGAGCGCTGAAGCCGTGTCCCCCTGGAGCTCGGCGATCATCGATGTCGCCTTGTCGGGGTCCTGGTCGATCAGCTCGCCCACCAGCCGTTGTTTCACCGACAGCGCAACCAACTGCTGCTGCGCACCATCGTGGAGGTTGCGCTCGAGGCGCCGGCGCTCCTCGTCCTGGGCCGCCACCAACCGCTGGCGCGACGCCCGAAGGTCCGAGAGCAGGGCGACGTTTCGAAGCACCAACCCCGCTTGCGAAGCAAGGTCGGCGAGGAGCTTCTCCTCGGCGGGTGAGAGCGGCTCCTGCGGCGGCTTGATGACCGTGAGCGCGCCCAGCAGCGCGCCCTGGTGGCGAACCTGGGCAACGCTGGTGGCCGCGGCCACGCGACTGGCGGAGGTGATCGCCGGCAGCGCGTCTCCGGTGATCGCGACCGGCGACGCGTTCGTCCCGCCCTCGGGCCACGACGCCGCGGGCCGGAGCTCCGATCCCACCCGGAGCCACACCTCGGTCCGGGTGGCTCCGGTGCCCTCCGCCAGGATCCGGGCCATCCTGGGGAGTACGTCCTCGATGGAGTAGGTCTCCGCTACCCGCTCGGAGAACTCCGAGAGGACCTCGTACGGCGTCGCCCGCTTGCCGTACACCAAGCGATTGGCGATGCCTTGGGCCCGGGCCCGGACCGGTTGGAACGCCACCGCGACGATCGCCGTGGCCACCAGGGCCAGGCCCTCGCTCGCGCCGATGAACGCGCCGACCACCGCGACGAGCAGCACGTACACGGCAGTGATGAAGGCCGCCAGCCCCCCATAGACGACGGCCCTGTTGATGAGGACGTCGATCTCGTACAGCCGGTAATGGAGGATCGCGATAGCGATCGCGGCGTAGAGGAAGACCAGCGCGAGATCGAAGAGCACCTGTGCGATCACCGTGTTGGTGAAGAAGCTCACGATGAACGTGACGGCGACGAAGGCCGCGGCGGTGACGAACCACTTCAGCTGGAGCCGTTCGTCACCTCTCGACCGTGCGAACCTGCGCCAGAGGGCCACGAATGACAACAGCAATGCGACCGGGAGTGCGAAGGCCGCAATGAAGAAGGTCACGGTTGCTGCGCCCGTGACGGGGGACGAGCCGGGTGAGGTCACGTCCGCGAACGGGCGCGACCAGTTCGTCGTCGCCAGCACCAGGGCGCTCGCCGTGAGCAGGACCAGCACGGTCCCGCAGAACCATGCCACCGTTCGCAACCGGCCGGCTGGAAGCCGTCCCGTCGGGAACAGGAGGAGGAGGAAGGGCAGCAGGGAGATGGGGATGGTCCACATCCAGTTGGCGAGCCAGGCGAACGCTCGCCCCACCGGCAACGAACCGGGGTTCGCGACGAGAGCATAGAGCGCGTAGGCGCGTGAGAAATTGACGACGCCGAGACCAAACCCGGCTGCCAGCAGAAGCCAGCCGAGCGGGTTCTCCCGACGTCGGGACGCGATGACCAGGCCGATGACCGGGACGGCGACGTTTATCGTGACATCGAAGACGCTCGAGAAGGTCCAGGAGTCCGAGACCTGCGGCAAGGTGGCGTGCCGGTCCACGAACATGAAGACCAGGCCGGCGACCATGAGCGCGATCGACAGGATCCCGATCGACCAGGCCATCCGGCGAGCGGTCGACTCCCTCACGGCGCCTCCTCGACCGTATTGTGCCCCTTCGTCACCCGACGCGGGAGAGCACGTCGGGCACGCCGCCCGGGGTCACGACACGCACCGGAATCCCATTCCGGTCGAGGAGGCTGGCCGCCATCGCCGCCCGGTGTCCCGTTGCACAGACGGTCCACACCTCCCGGTCGCGTGGGATCTCCGCGATTCGCTCGTCAAGCTCGCCCACGAAAAGGTGAGTGCTGCCCTCGAGGTGGCCACCGTCCCACTCGGTCTGCTGGCGGACGTCGAGGACCCGGGCCCGCCCCTCACCGACGGCCGTGGCGAGCTCGTCGACGGAAGCGACGGGGTACGAACGCACAAGCCGTCCTGCCTCGACCCAGGCCTCGACGCCCCCTTGGAGGTATCCCTCGGCCTCGTAGCCGATGCGGAAGAGCTGGGTCGCCGCCTCGAGCGCCGCCTCCTGTTCCTGCCGGCCCTCGGGTAGTACCAGCACGATCGGCGCCCCGAAGGGGACGATCCACCCCACATAGCTGGCGAATGAGTCGTCGAGCTCGATCGCGATCGAGCCGGGGATGTGTCCGGCCGCAAACGCCCGCCGATCGCGGCCGTCGACGACCCAGGCTCCGGCCTCGATGCGTTCCCCGAGCTGAGAGGGCGTGAGGCCCGGCGGGACCGGCACGTCTCCGTACACGCGCGGCCCCGCGCGATTGATCGGCGCGATGTGAGCGTAGTAGGAGGGATACGCCAGCAGCCCGGCGAGCCTTCGTTCCACGAAGGTCTCCTCGTCGAGGTCGCGCTCGGCCAGCACGGGGTTGGAGGCTCGCTCGCGCCC
>DASPWN010000212.1:0-12363 GCA_035637835.1 Actinomycetota bacterium
GGCGATCTCCTCTCCCACCTCGCGGAGCGCCTTCTCCAGGGCCGCAGCCTCGCCGGAGGAAAGCAGTCTCGCGTCCTCGAGCGCGCGCACGTGGGCAACGGAGGATTCGATGTCCTGCGGCGCCAGGCGGATGTCGATGGACAGGCTCCGCGACAACGCAGCGGCCTCCGGAGCCGGCGCCGTATCGAACCGCCCACCCCACAGCGGCTCGTCGGCCTCCGTGCCTGGAGGATCCGGCTCGCTCATCAGGGCCCCTGCCGGGCGGACCACACCTTCAGGGGCATGCCCCACAACCTGATGAACCCGTCGGCATCACGGTGGTCGAATGCGTCCTCCGGTCCGTACGTCGCCAATCCGATGTCATAGAGCGAGGTGTCCGAGCGCCGTCCGACCACCATGCACTCGCCCGGCGAGAAGCGCAGTCGGACCTCGCCGCTCACGTGCTCCTGGGTCGAGTCCACGAATGCATCGAGCGCTGCGCGAAGCGGCGAGAACCACAGCCCGTCGTAGACGAGCTCGGCCCACCGCTGTTCGATCGCGGGCTTCGCGTGTGCCACCTCGCGTTCGAGGGTCAGATCCTCCAGGGACCGGTGAGCCGCGATGAGCGCGAGCGCCCCGGGCACCTCGTAGAGCTCGCGCGACTTGATCCCAACCCTGCGGTTCTCGATCATGTCCACCCGCCCGAAGCCGTACCGGCCGCCAAGCCCGTCCACGGCGCGGATCAGGTCAGGCAGCGCCGTGAGGTCGCCGTCGAGCATCACGGGAACCCCTCGCTCGAATCCCAGAGCGATCTCCGTGGGTTCGAAGGGTCGCTCCGGCGTGGCGGCGGTGCGGGTGAACGCATCCTCGGGTGGCGCCACCCATGGGTCCTCGAGCGGCCCGCACTCCGCGGTCCGCCCCCACAGGTTCTCGTCGATCGAGTACGCCGTCGCCACCTGGGTGATGGGGATTCCCCACTCGGCCGCCAGGGCGAGGGCCTTCTCCCGGGGGATGGCAGCGTCCCGGATCGGCGCGAGGACCTGTAGGTCAGGTGCGAGAACCCCGAACGAGACCTCGAATCGGACCTGGTCGTTGCCCTTCCCGGTGCAGCCATGGGCCACGGCTTCGGCACCGACCTCTCGGGCCACGTTCACCACCTCATCGGCGATGAGCGGCCGGGCGAGAGACGACACGAGCGGATACTTCCCCTCGTACAGGGCGTTCGCCTTGACGGCCCGGGCCAGGAACTCCCCGGCGAATCGATCGACGGCCGGGAGGATCCGGACTTCGGCCGCCCCTGCCAGGACGCCGCGCTCCCGGATGGCGTCGACGTCCTCTTGTTGCCCCACGTCAACCACGACGGCGAACACGTCGTAGCCCCGCTCGACCAGCCACCGGATCGTGACCGATGTGTCCAGACCGCCGGAATACGCCAGCACCGCTCGCTTCATCTCTCGTCCTCCATCGTGTTCGTAGCGCCGGTCATCGCTCTTCCATGGCCTTTCGCAACGCCCGTTCCACCGAGCGGGCCGAGATCCCGTCCCCGGGGACGACCAGGATCGTGTTGTCGCCAGCCACCGTCCCGGCAACCCCGGCCACGGTGGCGGTGTCGATGGCCTCCGCCAACGCGCTCGCCGCGCCCGGCGGGGTCCGCACGAGCAACAGCCGGTTCGCCGGGACGAAAGAGAGGGCGAACTCCTGGAGCGCGTGCCGAAGCAGGTTCGCCGGCGGGCTCGAAAGTCCTCGGCCGGGCATGACGTAGCGCACTCCCTCCTGATCGTGCACGCGAGCCAGCCCGAGCTCCTCGATGTCCCGGGAGATGGTGGACTGCGTGGCCGGCAGACCCATGCGACGAAGGCGGGCCCGGATGTCCTCCTGGGAGCCCAGCCGCTCCCGCCCGAGGAGCGACAGGATGGCCTGTTGCCGTCGGGCCTTGGTGACACCGCCGTTGGGGTTCACGGCGTCCCCTCCTCGCCCGGGGCGTCCACCGAGATCATCGTGCCGATCCCCTCCGGCGTGAACAGCTCCAGGACTAAGGCATGCTCCACCCGCCCGTCGAGGAAATGTACGCGGGGCACGCCGGCTTTCAGCGCGCGCACGGCGCTCTCGAGCTTGGGGATCATCCCGCCCTCGACGGCGCCCGTGTGGGCCAGCAGATCGAGGACCTCCGTCACTCCCAGCTCCGAGAGCAGGTCGCCGTCGGGACCAATCAGCCCGGGCACGTCGTTCATGTACACGAGCTTCTCGGCGGACAGGGCCACCGCGAGCTCGGCGGCGACGACGTCCGCGTTCACGTTGTAGGCCTGTCCGTCGTCCCCGATCGCGATCGACGCGATCACCGGGACGAACCGCTGCTCCATGAGCGCCCGAAGAACCGAGCCGTTCACCCGGACCACCTCCCCGACGAACCCCAGGTCGGGTGGGTTCCGCGGGCGGGCTATCACCAAGCCTCCGTCCACGCCCGAGAGCCCGACGGCCTGGACCCCGCAGGCGAGGAGGGTCCCCACGACCTCCGTGTTCACCTTTCCGGCCAGGACCATCTTGGCCACATCGAGCGTCGGCTCATCGGTGACCCTCAGCCCTCCCATGAACGTCGTGGGAAGGCCGAGGCGGGCCGAGACCTCCGTCAACTGTGGCCCCCCGCCGTGCACGATCAGCGGATCGATGCCGACGTGCTGGAGCAGCGCCAGGTCGTTCCCGAACGTCCTCGACAGGGGGGCACGTTCCATCGCCGCGCCGCCGTACTTGACGACGATTGTCTTGCCCCAGTGGTCCTGGATGAACGGAACGGCCTCGAGGAGCGTCCGGGCCTTGGACACCGTCCGTTCCCGGATCTTCGGCGGCAGGCCGACGGTCACGTCGAGTATTCCGCGTTGATCTTCACGTAGTCGCACGACAGGTCGACGCCGAGGGCCCGGCTATTGCCGGGAGCGTTCCCCACCGAGATCCCGATCACGACTTCCCGCTCCCCCACGGCCGCCCTGGCCTCCGCCACGCCCGCATCCCAGTACGCCGGCACGATCTCCCCACCCGCGATCACCTGGACGTCGCCGATGAACACGTCGACCAGCTGCGGCAGGAACGAGGCCCCCGATGCCCCCACCGCCTGCAGGATCCGCCCGGGATTGGGGTCCCCACCGAACACGGCGGTCTTGACGAGCAACGAGTCGGCCACAGCCTTCGCGATCATGCGGGCTCCCGACGCCGAGTCGGCCCCGGACACCTCGACCAGGACGACGTGGCTGGCCCCCTCGGCATCCGCGGCGAGCTGGAGCAGGAGCGATGTGCCAACCTCCTCCAACGCAGCCGATACCTCATCCCACGCGGATGTCCCCGGCACGACGAGGTCACCGCCCGCGGCACCGCTCGCGAAGACCAAGACGATGTCGTTGGTACTTGTGCACCCGTCGACGGTGAGCGACTCGAACTTCGGTTCCAGCACCTCGGTCGCGAGCGTTCGAAGCTCGGCCGGCGGAACGGGGGCATCGGTCGTGACGAACGCGAGCATCGTCGCCAGGTGCAGGTCGGGCGCGATCATGCCCACGCCCTTCGCGCAGCCGCCCACTCGGTAGGGACCGCGCTCGGACCGGGCCTGCTTGGACACCGTATCGGTGGTCATGATGGCCTCGGCGAAGCTCTCGCCGCCCTCCGGCGAGAGCGAGCCGGCCAGCCCGGGAAGCGCCGCGAGCAGCTGATCCATATGCAGCGGCTCGCCGATCACGCCGGTCGAGCAGGCCAGCACCTCGTCGGGCTCGATGCCCAGCAGCTCGGCGGCCGCGGCCGTCGAGCGCTCGGCGTCGTTGTCCCCAGACAGCCCGGTCCCGGCGTTGGCCTGTCCGCTGTTGACGATCACCGCCCGGCCCCCGCCCCGGGAGACCCGCTGCCGGGACAGTCGGACCGGCGCAGCGGCGAACGCATTTGTGGTGAACAGGCCGGCGGCCGAGCGGCTCTCATCGGCCACCAACAAGCCGAGGTCCGGCCGGCCGGAGGGCTTCATCCCGGCCGTCACCGCGGCTGCGCGGAACCCCCGGGCGAACGTCACGCTCACGGGTACACCGCCGTCGCCGTGAGGCCGGTGGTGGGGTCGAACCCGGCCATGAGGTTCATGTTCTGCACGGCCTGGCCGGCGGCGCCCTTCACCAGGTTGTCGAGCGCGCCGGCGACGATCGCCGTCCCGGTCCTGCGATCCGCCACCGCCTGGAGCTCAACCAGGTTGGACCCGCGGGTCCGCTTGGTGTCGGCCATGTCGCCGGGAGGAAGAACTCGCACGAACGGCGCGTCCGCGTACGCGGATGCGAGACAGTTGGTCAACGAGTCCGTGGTCGTCCCCGGTTCCAGTGCCGAATAGCACGTCACCAGCACGCCGCGGACGGAAGGGACGAGGTGCGGAACGAACGACACCGTGGCAGGGGTGCCGGTGGCGAGCTCGAGGACTCGCTCCATCTCGGGCGTGTGCTGGTGCATGGGGAAGCGATAGGGACGAACGCTCTCCCCTGTCACCGCGTACGAGGTGGCCTCGGCGAGCGCCCTGCCCGCGCCAGACAGCCCGGTCTTGCCGTCCACCACGATCGGCCCGGGCCCGATCAGTCCGGCGGCACGGAGCGGGGCCAGGCCGAGGGCGACCGGCGTCGGGTAGCATCCCGGGTTGGCCACGAGCGACGCCCCGGCGATGTCGTCGGCGAAGACCTCGGGCAGTCCGTAGACCGCCTTCTCCAGCCAGGCAGGCGCGGGGTGCTCGAACCCGTACCACTCCGGATAGGCGGCCGCCGGGAGCCGGAAATCGCCGGCAAGATCCACCACCGAGAAGCCGGCCTCGACCAGCGCGGGAGCGAGCGACGCGCTGGCCCCGTGCGGAAGCGAGAGGAACGCGAAGGACGCCTGATCGGCCGCCGAGGCGGCGTCGAGCGGAGCCAGCACCCAGCCACCGACGGGAGAGGCGGCGAGGTGTGGATGGACCTCCGCCAGCTCGCGGCCGGCCGACTCGTTCGCCGCCAGATGGCCGAGCTCCACGTTTGGGTGCTCCACGAGCAGGCGCACGAGCTCGCCCCCGGCATAGCCGGAGGCACCGAAGACGGCGACGCGCAGACGGTGGCTCTCACCCATCTCGCATATTCATGCATATGTTGCATGAATATGTCAACGTGGTTCATAAACGGAGGTAGCCGTCCCCCGTCCCTTACGAGAATGACCGTGAGGCCGTACCATCGTCCCGCCTTCACCGGGCAGGAACAGCGGGCTGGTCGGGAATGGAGGTCACATGCGAAGACTGGTCGTGGTGATCGGGGCGGTGACGCTGGTGGGTGGGGTGGCATGGGCCGTTGGCGCTCAGACCACGGGCGGCGTGACCCCGGTGAAGTGCATGGACTCGGTGTGGCAGACCACCTCCCAGTCCACGACCTCGACGCAATGGGCGAACGTCCCTGGATTCAGCGATCACCCCATCGCGATCTACCCCATCGCGATCGACGTCAGCGCTCTCGTCTCCGGAGCGCCGGTGGAGTTCCGCATCTTGAGCACCAAAGTGGGCGGGCAGACCTTCGTCAGCAACCCCGGCCCGACTCGGTTCGTCCCCGGCCATGGCGGACCCGACTCGTTCGCGTACCAGTGGATCGAGCGGGACCAGGTGGCAGCCACCCACAGCAACTTCCTTCGGCTGCAATGGCGGAGTCCGAGCGGCACTGCGGTCCAATTGATGCGAGGCGACATGTCCCTGCTATACGCCACGGACGCGTGCCAGGGGTCCTCGTAGGGCGCCTGCTTCGTAGCGCCGGGTTCGTACTCGGCGTCCGGTCCCGGCCGGATCAAGGCAGTGCGTGCAGCACGCCGTCCGTGAGGCCGGCCGCGGCCGGCGGCGGCTCCGCGCCGCCGGCGGCCCGTGCCCTCCACACCGACCCTCTGGCCTTGCCGAGCTGCGAGCGGAACTCGTCGGCTCCGTTCCCGATCATGGTCGCGGCCCGGGCGATCTTGTTCTCGAGGATTCCCTCCATCGCATCGAGGAGCGGACCGACCTCGGACAGCACCGCCCTCACGTCGCCCGTGTCGCCGAACCGGGCCACCAGGCTGTACAGGAACAAGAGCACCGGCAGCGCCGTGGAGTAGGGAACGATGACGACCCCCTTGGAGAACGCGTCCGCGTGCGCCCGCTTTAGGACCCGGTAGGCAGCGTCGGGAACGGCGGCGACCGCCACCGGCGCCGTGAGTGCGGGGTCGAGATACTGAGCGACCTCTCGGGCGCGAAGGGCCACCACCCGCTCCACGTCTCGGGCCCGGGCGTCGAGCTCACTGGGGTCCCCCGTGGCCTCCAGCGCCTCGAGCTCCGCCAGCGCCGACCACTTGGAATCGACCGGCAGGCGCCGGCCGTCGGGAAGCAGCAGGCCGAACTCCACCACCTTGCCGTTGACCTTGAAGTCGGTGACCAGGATCCCCGGCGGAAGCTGGGTGAGGTGCTGGCGGAGGACGTTCTCCCCCGCTCGGCCCTGGGCGGGACCGCCGGCCAGGACCGTCGACAGCCGCCGGACGACGGCCCACGCCTCGCGGTCCCGTTCCTGGCGCTCCCGCTCCGAGATCGACAGGTCGTGCAGAGCCAGCCTCGCGCCGGCCACCTCTTCGTGAAGTCGCTCGGCCAGCGCGTCCCGCACCCCTACCGAGTCGGCCAGCCGCCGGAGATCGGAAGCCTGGACCTCGAGTCGGGCCTCCAACCGGCTTGCGCCAAGGAGGTCCTTCGATCGGTGGCCGCCTCGCCGAGCCATCAGGACCGCGCCCACGGCGAGTCCGACCGCGAGTCCCACGATCCCAGAGCCCAGATCCGTCACGGTCCCCCTCGGTCTGCCCGCGTGCGGTCGATCACTGGCCAACCGTAGGGGGAGGGGGTGACAGACTCCGGCCCCTGCCTTACGAGCTGCGCTTTCGGGCCGAGGCGGATCCCGGCTTCCGGCCCCCCTTGCTAGAGGCGCCAGGCGAGTTCGCGATCCGGGCCGCCCGTTCCCTCGACCATCCCCTTCCTCTTCAGCGCCTCGCACTGCTTCGCATTCCTGATGCTTGCTTCTCAGGCATGGCGACCTCCTTCGTCGTGGTTCGGTCACTCCCCGATTCGTTCGGAGGAAACGGGTGTGGTACAAGGGTTTCCGGTTTCACGAGGAGGGGGTGGACGAGATGACCGCACGTCGTCGTTTGCTGACGCTGGGCGTCATCGTCCTGTTCGCAGCGCTCTCCGTGCTCGCCCTCGCCGCGCCGGCCTTGGCCGCCGACTCCGAAAAGAACGAACCCCAGGTCGTGTTGACCGGACAAATGGTGGTCCAAGCTGGCCAGACCGTTGGCGATGTTGTGATCTTCAATGGGCCGGCCACCATCGATGGGACCGTCCGGGGCTCCGTCACCTCCTTCAACGGCGACGTGTCGATCTCGGGCACCGTCACCGGTGACGTGACTTCATTCAACGGCGATGTCACCGTGGCCTCCGGGGCCCGGATCGGAGGGGACCTGGTGACCCAGTCGACGCCGAGTGTCGCATCCGGAGCGGCGATCGAGGGCGACCGCCGGCGGGTGAACACCGACGTGATCTTCGGCCGGTTCAGCTGGATCAGCCGGTTCGCCGTGTGGGTGGCCGTCTCGGTCTCGATCCTGGTCCTCGGGCTGTTGCTCCTCCTGTTCGCGCCGCGGGCGGCCGAGACCATCGCCGTCGCGGCGGTGGAGCGGATCGGTGCGTCGATCGGCTGGGGGGTGGGCCTGTTCTTCGGGCTCCCCATCGTGTCCGTGATCGCGCTGATAACCATCGTGGGGATCCCGTTCGGCCTGGGGACCCTTCTCGGTCTCGCGCTGATCTACTCGCTCGGCTACACCGCCTCGTGTTTCGCATTGGGTCGGGCCCTGCTCAAGCAGCCGACCAGTCGGTATCTGGCGTTCCTGGCCGGATGGGCCATCGTCCGCGTGGCATCGCTCGTCCCGTTCGTCTCCGGCCTGGTGTGGTTCGTCGCGGTGGTGTACGGGCTTGGTGTCCTCGCGGTTGCGGCCCGCCGAAGGGAGCCGATGCCCCGCGACACCGCGCCGGCGACGATGCCGCCGCCGCCCCCGCCGGCTCCCGCCTGAAGGCGGCAGTACGATCCCGGTATGACCGCGCCTCCGGCCATTCACATGATCCACGTTGCCGGCTCCCACCGGGAGGTGGGGGCGCAGATCGGCTCGGCCTGCGCCGCCGTCCTGCAGGAGGCGGTGGAGTTCGACGCCGACATCCCCCCGGGCCGCACCCGCGCCGACCAGCTGTCCCTGGCCGATCGCTACCGGGAGGTCACCGCCGAGGCGCACCCCTGGTACCTGGACGAGCTCGAGGGGGCCGCGGAGGCCGCCGGGGTCGATCCCCTCGCGCTGTTCGCCTGCGCCGCCGAGGAGATCTGGCACGAGCCGCGTACCCACGCCCTCAAGGGCCGGTGCAGCGACCTGGTCGCCGTCCCGCCCGCCACCATCGGCGACCGCGTCCTGGTGGCCCACAACAACGACATGCACCGGAAGTACCAAGAGCAGCTCGTCGCGATCGAGTGGAAAGTCCCGGGCGATCCAGTCGTGCTCACCATCGGCAATGGAATCTGGATCAGCGTGGGATGGAACTCGGCGGGGCTGTCGCTCACCGGCAACGAGCTCTCACCGAACGACGAGCGGATCGGGGTCCCCCGCGAGATCCAGGTGCGGTCCATGCTGCGGGGACCGACAATCGACATGATGCTCGGCGAGGCCCTCCGCCACGATCGAGCATCCTCCTACAACAACGTGCTCGTCTCCCGCCGGGGCGAGGTGGTGAACGTCGAGGGCTCGGCCATGTCCGCGGAGATGACCGAGCCGGACGAACGAGGCCACCTTGTCCACACGAACCACTACGTCTGCGATGGCATGCTCGGCTACGAGGGCGACCCCGAGTACGCCCAGCATTCTGCCGTCCGGTATCGACGGGCGTCGGAGCTCCTCCGGGCCGAGGAGCCGGGCACGGTGACCGCCGACCGGCTCCGGACCATGCTGTCCGACCACGAGAACCCCCCCGACGCCCTGTGCCGGCACCCAGAGAAGTGGGGAGGCGACACGGCCACCGCGTTCTGGTGCGTCGCCGACGTGACCGAGATGCGGATCACGTTCGGCCGTGGCAACCCCTGCGACTCGGTGGGGCAGGAGTACGGGTTCGCCGAGCAAGCTTGAAGGTCGGCTCGCTGCCTGCCGGCCGAACCGGAGCGCGACCAGCTCCCGACTGCGGGGAGTCATTGCCGTCGGGTAGGCTGTCCGCCGCTCGAAGCTCCCCGCCCCTCGTCCCCCGCCGGAGGCTCGCCGAATGATGCTCCACGTAGCGAAGGAGGCCGTCGAGGCGGCACGCGCCGCCGGCGCCCACTATGCGGACGCCCGGTTCGTCCGCGAGGAGTCCGAGTCCATCACGGTCCGCAACCAGGAGATGGAGGGGATCGACCGGGCGACCTCCGAGGGGGTCGGCGTCCGCGTGCTGGTCGACGGGTACTGGGGATTCGCCGCCACCGGACGGTCCGAGGGCGCCGAGATCGCCCGGACCGCCAGCCTGGCTGTGGAGATCGCTCGGGCGGCGGCTCGCCTTCCCCGCGAACCGGTGAAGCTCACCGACGTCGAGCCGGCCACGGGCACATGGGCCAGCCCGTTCCAGGACGACCCGTTCAACGTCTCGCTGGAGGAGAAGGTGGCCCTGTTGATGGAGGCCACCCGACGGATGCAGGAGGTCGATAGCCTGGCGTTCGCCGAGGGGGGTATCGATCTGTACCGGGTCCGGACGTCCTTCGCATCGTCTGAGGGGAGCGCGATCGAGCAGACCGTCCTGCACTCGGGGGCCGGCCTCGACGCCACCGCCGTCTCCGAGGGCGAGCTCCAGCGGCGCTCGTACCCGAACTCGTTCCGCGGCCACATCGCCGCGGCCGGCTGGGAGCACATCGCAAAGCTCGGGCTGATCGAGGAGGCCGAACGGACGGCGACCGAGGCAGTGGAGCTGCTCTCGGCTCCGGACTGCCCCAGCAAGGTGACCACCCTGGTCCTTGATTCCGGCCAGATGGAGCTCCAGGTGCACGAGTCGATCGGCCACGCGGTGGAGCTCGACCGGGTGCTCGGCATGGAGGAGTCCTACGCGGGCTCCTCGTTCGTCTCGCCGGGCGATCGGGGCAACCTTCGCTACGCGAGCGACCTCGTGTCGATCACGGCGGACGCGACCATCCCGGGTGGCCTGGGCTCGTTCGGATGGGACGACGAGGGCGCCCCAGCTCAGCGGGTCCCCATCATCGTCGATGGGACGTTCCAGGACTTCATCTCCAGCCGCGAGACGGCCGGGGCGATCGGCGGCAGGTCCACGGGGGCCATGCGGGCTGATGGTTGGGGCAACCTCCCGCTCATCCGGATGACCAACATCAACATCGAGCCCCGCGAGGGATCGCTCGCCGACATCATCGGCGACACGAAGGATGGCATTTTCATGGCCACGAACCAGTCGTGGTCCATCGACGACAAGCTGGTCAACTTCCAGTTCGGGTGCGAGATCGCCTGGCGCATCAAGGACGGCAAGCTCACGCAGATGTTCCGCAACCCAAACTACACCGGCATCACCACCGAGTTCTGGCAATCGTGCGACGCGGTGGGAGGCCGGGAGGATTGGACCCTGTGGGGCACGCCCAACTGTGGCAAGGGGCAGCCCGTCCAAACGGCGCGGGTGGGTCACGGGACGGCGCCGGCCCGCTTCCGCAACGTCCAAGTTGGCGTGCGCTGATGCCGGGGGCGATCGGACCGGACCGGGTGCGGTCGGTAACCGAGCCGGCGCTGACCGTGCCTGGAGTGGACGGCGTCGAGGTCCTGTTCATCCATGAATGGGTCGGGCTCACCCGGTTCGCCTCCTCGGCCATCCACCAGAGCACCTGGCAGGAGGACACGGGCATCCGCGTTCGGGTGGTGAAGGGCGGATGCATCGGAGTTGCTGCCTCCAATGACTTCTCCGAGCAGGGTGCTCGCGTGGCGGCCGAGAGTGCTAGAGAGATGGCGGAGGTGGTGGCGCCCGATCCGCTGTTCCCCGGACTCGCGCCCCCACAGCCCGTTCCCCGGAGCGGCCGCTTCGACGAGGCCACGGCCTCCACCACCCCGAACGACCGGGCGGAGGGCGTTGCGGCGCTGATCGCCGAATGCGGTCCAGGCCTGGTGGCCTCCGGAGCGTTCGAGACCGCCGCGAGCGAGGTCGCGGTGCTCAATAGCGAGGGCCAATTCTGCTGGGCCCCTTCCACCCTGGCCTCCATCACCACGGTCGTCACCGCCGACGAGGGGGGCAGCGGCTTCGCCGAGACGTTCGCCTCCTCCCTGGCCGAGGTCGATCCCGGGGCCGTGGGCCATCGGGCGGCGACGAAGGCGGCGGCCTCCCGCCGGCCGATGGCTCTCGAACCGGGCCAGTACCCGGTCGTGCTGGAGCCCGCCGCGGTCTCCACATTGGTGGGGTTTCTGGCCTGGATCGGGTTCGGCGGGCGGCTCCTTGCCGAGGAGCGGTCCTGCTTCTCCGGGAAGCGGGGGCAGCAGGTTGCCCAGCCGGCCATCACGATCTACGACGACGCCACCTCGCCCGACACCGTCGGGCTCCCCTTCGACTTCGAGGGAACGCCCCGTCGCCGCGTCGACCTGATCCGCGACGGCGTGTTCATCGACGGCGTATACGACAGGCGCACGGCCCGGCAGGCGGGCACGGAAACGACGGGCCACGCCCTCCCCCCGCCGAACCCGGAGGGTCCGTTCCCCCTCAACCTGTTCATGGAGCCCGGAGAGGCCTCGGTGGAGGACATGATCGCTTCGACCGACCGCGGCCTGCTCGTCACCCGGTTCCACTACTCCAACGTCGTTCACCCCCTGGAGTCGACCATCACCGGGATGACCCGCGACGGGACCTTCCTCATCGAGTCAGGAGAGGTGACTCAGCCGGTGAAGAACTTCCGGTTCACCCAGTCCATCGTCGAGGCCCTCAGGTCCGCGTCGATGGTTGGTCGTGAGGCCGAGCTGGCGAGTGAGTTCTTCTTCTCCGCCTCCCGCGTTCCCGCCCTGAAGGTGGATTCGTTCCACTTCACGGGCCGTTCGGATCACTGACGACGCACGGAGCGGATCTCACCCCCGCCGCCCCGTTCCGGTACCCTCCGCAGAGGGCTGTCCCCAAGGCAGCAGGACGGAGGTGACCCGATGCAGGTCGGAGACGTGATGAAGAGCGCCGTAAAGACCACGACCCCGGACCAGATGTTCGCCCACGTCGCCAAGCTGCTGAAGGACAACGCCATCTCCTCCGTCGTCGTGATGGATGGCGACCGGCTCGCCGGCATCGTGACCGAGCGCGACCTGGTCAACCTGGTGGCGGACGGCCTGGACCCGCAGGCC
>DASPWN010000213.1:0-7262 GCA_035637835.1 Actinomycetota bacterium
CCGAGGTCGGGGAGGTCGCTGACGAGCCACAGGTAGCGATCGTGGTCGAACCAGTGGCAGTACGACTCGGCCGAAGGATCCGAGGTCAGGCGCACCAGGCCCGTCCCGTCGGGCCGAATGGTGAAGATGTCCGAGCGCACCGCGCCCTGAGCGAACCCGTCGAAGCAAATCCCGGTCCCGTCCTGTGACCACTGGGGGCGGGTCGCCCAACGGACCGAGCCGGGGGTCAGAAGGGAGGGATGACCGCCGGGCGCGGGAACGATCCAGATAGTGCCAAGTCCGCCTCTGGACCTGGCGAACGCGATGGTCGTTCCGTCGGGCGACCAAGACGGCTCGGAGTCGTCCGCCAGGGATCGGGCGGTCAGGTTCGACAGGTCCCCACCGTTTACGTCCAAGGTCCAGATGTCAGCGTTGCCTGCGCGGACGCTGGTGAAGGCGATCTTCGTCCCGTCGGGCGACCACGCCGGCGCGAAGTCGTTCCCCGGCTCGTCGGTGAGCTGGCGGATCGAGCCCGGGTCGTCCACACGCAGGACGTACACGTCGGGGTCACCATCTCGCGTGCTGACGAAGGCGACCTCCGACCCGTCCGGCGAGAGCGCGGGCCAGAGATCGTAAGCGGGGTGGGACGTCAACCTGGTCAGATCACGCGCGCTCCCGCGCATGAGGTAGATCTCGGGATTGCCGTCGAAGCCGCTCGCCGAGAAGGCGATCGTCGGATGACCCGGAGGATCCGGAAGTGGCGACAGCCGGATCCCTGGCACGTATCGCGAGCCCAGGATGGGGGCGGCCAACGCGAACAAGGTGAGGAGCGCGGTCGCCTGGAGGCGCGTCGAGCGGGCGATCACGTCCGTGGCCTCGAGGAACCGGGCCAGCCGTTCGGTCAGCAGGCCGAGGAGGGCGGCCGCCGCCAGCCCAACCAAGAAGAACGCGGACATCGCGATCGTGGGGAACTTCACCAGCTGGAGTGCCACCGCGATACCGGTCGCCCACGCCAAGAGGCAGCAGGCCGCGGTGATGATCGAACGCCGAGAAGAAGGCTTGATCCCCCGCAGGAGTATGCCTGTAGCCATGGGAACCCAGCCCGGACCCGACCGCCAAACTGGGCCGCGGACAACTCCACCTTGTCCACTGGCCATGGATTAGGGTTCGGCTGCGACCTGCCCTAGCCTGAGGTCAGGCCCCCCGCGTCGCCCGGTGGCCAGATGATCACGAAAGCCCGCCCAACCACGTTGCCTTCCGGGACGAACCCGATCACGCGCGAGTCGGAGGAGTTGCCGCGGTTGTCGCCCAGGACGAACAGCTCGCCGCGAGGGACCGTCACCGGCCCGTAGTCGCTCATCGAGTTCAACGCCTTCTTCGTGAGGTACGGCTCGGCGACAGGATCGTCGTTCACCATGACGGTGTGATCACGGATCGCGATGGTGTCGCCGGGGAGCCCGATCACGCGCTTGATGAGGTCCTCGTTCTCCGGCTGCTCGAAGCCGAGTCCCTCGCCCAGCCAGTGGAACAGGGCCTCGACGGCGTTTCGATCGGGGAGCGCAGCCTCGTTCGGGTTCTCGAACACCACCACGTCGCCCCGATGCAAGTCGCCGAACCGGTAGGCCAGCTTGTTGACCAGGACCCGGTCTCCAGGTACGAGCGTCGGCTCCATCGATGAGGAGGGGATGAAGAACGCCTGGACCAGGAACGTCTTGATGACCAGGGCGACGGCGAGGGCCAGCAGGACGAGGACGGGGACCTCGCGGAGGAACGAGGGCCGGTCTTCGTCCTGCTCCTCGGGCTTCCCGGCCTCGGGTCGTTTGGCGGCTTCGGGCGACGTGTCAGGTTCGCCGTCCTGCTCGCCCAGTGCCGCGGCCGTACCCGGGACGAGCTCGTCGAGGGGTGGGTCGGCGTCGTTCGACTCGGGATCCTGCGAGCTGTCCGGGGCCATGGGCTCCGTAAGGGTACCCGGGAAGGCAGAATGTCTCAGGTCGCTTGAACCCGCGCCACGGCTGCTTCAGATCGCCTGGACCCGCACCTCGACCGCCTTGAACGAGGCCCACAGCCGTGTCCCCTCTCGGATGCCGAGCCGCTCGACCGATCCCAGGGTCACCTCGGCCACCAGCGGCGGAGAGGCGTCGATGCGAACCCGTGCTCGCTCCCCTTCCACGCTGACGGAGGTCACGGTGCCCGCCAGCACGTTGCGGGCCGAGGCTCCTTCGGGCGGCCGGACGTGGAGCGAGACGTCGGCCGGCCGAAGCAGGCCGATGACCGGTTCGAGCGCGCCGTCGATCCCGGGGGGCCAGGCCACGACCACGTCTCCTTCCAACGTGACGAGCCGGCCGGCTCCGGCCTCGAGTCGTTCGAGCCGTCCGGTGAACAGGTTCATGCCAACGAGCTCCGCCGCGTACGGCGTGCGTGGCGCCGCGCGAACCTCTCCCGGCGTCCCGATCTGCGTGACCCGTCCGTCCTCCACCAGCACCATGCGATCGGCCAGGTTCATGGCTTCGACCGGATCGTGCGTTACGAGGAGCCGGACGCCCGCGAACCCGATGAGCTCTCGCCGCAGGAGGGCCCGCACATGTGTGCGGGCCCTCACGTCGAGTGCCGCAAGCGGCTCGTCGAGCAGGAGGAGCCGTGGCTCGCGGATCAGGGCCCTGGCCAGTGCAACCCGCTGCGCCTCGCCCCCGGACAGGTCGGCGGGGCGGGCGTCGGCCCTCTGGGCCAGGCCCAGCCGCGCCAGGAGGTCGGCGGCTCTGCTCCGGGCCTCGCGGCGCGCGACGCCGAGAGCCCGGAGGGGGAACGCCACGTTCTCGATGGCCGACAGGTGCGGGAAGAGCAGCCGGTCCTGAAACACCACCCCCACCTGCCGTCGCTCGGGAGGGACGTGCCGGCCGGCGACCACATCGTCCAACGTCCGGCCGTCGAGATCGACGCGCCCGCCCGCCGGAGGATGGATGCCCGCCAACGTTGCGACCAGCGTGGACTTCCCTGCGCCGTTGGGGCCGAGCAGGGCGACGGTCTCACCCGCCGCGGCCTCGAACGCGGCGGCCACCGTGAAGTGGCCCCGGCGAGCCTCGACGTCGACCACCAGGCTCATCGGGCTGCCAGGAACCGCCCTCGGAGGCCCACGATCACCGCGAGCGACACCGCAACGAGGAGCAGCGAGAGCGCGATCGCCCCGTCCGGGTCGGTTTGGAGCCGTTCGAACACGGCCAGCGGCAACGTCTGCGTCCGGCCTTGGAGGTTCCCGGCGAACGTGATGGTCGCGCCGAACTCGCCGAGCGCCCTGGCCCAGCACAGCACGAGCCCGGCAGCGATCTGCGGCGCGAGCATCGGAAGCGTCACCCGCCGGAGCACGTACCAGCGTGAGCCCCCGAGCGTTGCGGCCGCATCCTCGAGTCGCGTGTCGAGCGAGCGGAGCCCGGCCTCGAGCGCCAACACGGCCAGGGGAAACGAGACGAACGCCGCCGCGAGCACCGCGGCCGGTGTGGTGAACGCGAGCTGCACGCCGAAAACGTCGTTCAGCGGAGCGCCGAGGAACCCGCGCCGGCCGAACACCGCGAGCAGGGCGACGCCCCCCACCACCGGTGGCATCACGAGCGGCAGGATCACCAGCCCTCGGACCACCCTTCGGCCGGGGAAGGACGAGCGGGACAACACCCAGGCTAGCGGGAACCCCAGAACGAGCGACACGACGGCCGCCGACGTCGCCACAACGATCGACAAGCGGAGCGCCATGAGCGAGGAGTCCGAGGTGAGCACGTCGGCGGCCCTCGACCACGGGGTGCGCTGGATCAGGCCGGCGAGCGGGAGCGTGACGAACGCGATCCCCAGGATGGCCAGGACGACGAAGACGCCTGGGGTCGACCGTTTCGGCGCGGCCATGTCAGGAGGGCGGGAGGAATCCGAACGTCCGGAGGGTGGCCTGCCCCGGTCCGGTCACGAACCGGACGAAGGCCTCGGCGGCCGGCGCACGGTCGGAACCTTTCATGACGGCGATCGGGTAGGTCGCGATGACGTTCACGCCGTCGGGGATGGAGATCTCCCGCACGCGCGCCGAGACGTCGGGGGTGACGTCGGTCCGGTAGACGATCCCGGCGTCGGCCTCGCCGAGCAGGACCTTCTGGACGACGCCCTTCACGTCCTCCTCGTTCGACACGACGTTGGCCAATGCCCCCTTCTGGATGCCGGCGTTCGCCAAGATCCCCCGCGCGTAATCGCCCGCGGGAACCCCGACGGCGGCGAGGACCAGCTTGACGCCGGGCCGAGCCAGGTCGTCGAGCGATCCAACGTGGGCCGGGTTGTCCGACGGAACGATGACCGCCAGCGTGTTCCGGGCGAACTCGGCCTGATCCGTGACCCCGGAGCCGTCGGACCGGACCTGGTCCATGTATTTCGGGCTGGCCGGAGCGAAGACGTCGGCCGGCGCGCCCTCCAGGATCTGTGTGGCTAGCCCGTCCGACGGCCCGAAGCTGAATCGAACCGTGACATCCGGGTTGGCCTGCTCGAAGTCCGCGCCGATCTTGGTGAAGGCTCCGGTGAGTGACGCGGCCGCCAGGACGGTGATCTCCGACCGCTGGGAACCCGAGCCGCCGCACGAGGGAAGGAGGAGCGCAAGACAAGCCATGCCGGCGAGGGCGTGCCTCATTCCCCCACCTCCACCATCACGTTCGTCGCCTTGACCGTGGCCACGGCGTGCATGCCGGGTTCGAGCTGCATCTCGTCCGCGGCTTCCCTGGTGATGAGGGCCAGGATCCGGTGGGGGCCGGCCAAGATCTCGACCGTCGCAGCCACGCCGTCCTTCTTCACCTCGGTCACCACGCCAGCGAACCGGTTGCGGACGCTCCTCGCGGTGACCTTCGGTCGATCCCGCCGCTCCGCCAGGAGCCTGGCCACTTCCTCCGCGGGAACGAGGCGCTGGCCGCCCGTGGTCCGGGTGACCCTGACCTTCCCTTCGCGCTCCCACCGGCGAAGGCTCTCCACCCTGACACCGAGGAGCCCGGCAGCCTCCCCGATCCGATAGCTTTCGGCCATGTCTCGAGGATATAGGTTCTAGACCATCGAACGCCAGGGAAACCTGGCTAGGTCAGACGGCGAAGCGGACGTGCAGCACGTCGCCCTCCCGGACGATGTAGTCCTTGCCCTCCACCCGGATCAGGCCCTTGTGCTTGGCCGCCTCCATGCTGCCCGCGGCCACCAGGTCGTCGAAGGAGATCACCTCGGCCCGGATGAACCCACGCTCCAGGTCGGTGTGGATGGCGCCTGCGGCCTCGGGCGCCTTCGCCCCTCGCGGCACCTCCCAGGCCCGCGTCTCATCTTCTCCGGTCGTGAGGAACGTGATGAGGTCGAGCGCCCCGTACGACGCGTGCACCACGCCGTCGAGGCCGGGCTCGTGGACCCCGAACTCGTCCAGGAGCGCGCGGGCCTCCTCCGGTTCCATCTCCGCGGTCTCGGCCTCGATCGCCGCCCACACGCCGAGGGTTCCCTCGGGGAGCTCGGGCGGCACCGCAGTTCCCTCCTCGAGGTTCGCCACCACGACCCACGGCTTCGCCGTGAGCGGACCGATTGCGCGGAGCTCCATCACCTCCTCCTCGGTCAGTCCGGCGTCTCGCAACAACCGCTCGGCGTGCAGTGCGTCGCGCGCTCGCGCCAGCGCGTCCACCTCCGCAGACGGCTTGCCTCGCGCTCGTTTCTGTGCTTTCCCCAAGGCGGAATCGACCACCGCCATGTCGGCCAGGATCAGATCAGCCCTGACTTCGGCGAGTTCCGCGGCCGGCTTCGCCTCGCCACCGAACGCTCGTACCACGATGGCCAGCGCATCCATCTGTCGCAGCTGCGCGATCCCGTGGGCCGACGACGTCCCTCCCGGCACGTCGGTGAACCGGACCTGCGCGTGGACGATCTTCTTCGACCGCTCCATCGTGGCGAGCGTCTCCACCCGCGGGTCGGGGACCGTGGCCACCGCCTGGCTGGCGCTGCCGCCCTTCGCCCCCGCGCGCGTCAGCGCGGTGAACAGCGTCGATTTGCCGGAGAACGGAACGCCAACGAGGCCGATGTCCTTCATGTGTCGGCGAGCCTAGCAGCCGGTTCCGGCGGAACGATCGGTGCGCGCGACCCTGCCGACATGCGTTGAGGGCTGGGCTCCGGCCCAGCCCTCCGCTACCGGGAGACCACTCGTGCTACGCGGCCTTCTTGGTCTCCCAGAAGATCTTGTCGATCTCGGCGATCGCGTCCAGCAGGCCTTGGCCCTGCTGGGGGTCCTGCGACTTCTTGGCCAGCCCGGCCTCCTTGGTGGCCTTCCAGAACAGCTCGTGGAGCTTGGGGTACTTCTCCACGTGCGCGGGCTTGAAGTAGTCGGTCCACAGCACCCACAGATGCTCCTTGACCAGGTTGGCCCGCTCCTCCTTGATGATCAGGCACCGAGCCCGGTAGTCGTCGACGGTCTCGGCCTTGGTCTTGAACTTCTCCGGGTCCTGGTACCGGGTCTGGATGGCCTTCACCGACTCGGCCTCGATCTTGGCTTGAGCAGGATCGTAGATGCCGCATGGCAGGTCGCAGTGGGCATGGACGACGCGGGTCGGCCTGAGCAAAGCTTCCAGGATGGACATGCCGCCTCCTTTGAACGGGGTCCCGGGAAGAACCTATCACCGGGGCCGACTGAGGCTCGGCCGAGCGATGGCCGGGGCGGCGGTGGCAGTGGCCTTCGCCTACAGCTTCCTCCGATGGAAGCCGTTCAAGGTGGAGATCCGAGGCCCGAGCATGGCCCCAACGCTCGTGCCGGGGGACTGGGCCCTGGCCGTGACCCCAGGGAGGCTGCGGCGGTGGGATGTGGTCGTCGTGGAGCACCCGTCACGCCCGGGCTTCGAGCTGGTGAAGCGGATCACCGGCATCCCCGACGAGCTCGCGCCGGACGGCCGGATCCTGGAGAGCGGGGAGTGGTGGGTGGAGGGGGACAACCCGGACCTGTCCACCGACAGCCGGCACTTCGGCGCGATCACCTCCGATCGGATCAGGGCCAAGGTCCGCCTGATCTACTGGCCACCTTCCCGGCGGCGCTTCCTGTAGGCGGTTGCCGCGATTCCGGGCCAGCGCGTAGGATTTGCAGTTGCAATGATCCGGACACGGTGCCGCGGGCTCGTGGGGGCCATGATCCCCTGCCGGTGCTGCTGTCCGAAGGTGCCCGGCGCCGGCCCGTAGACGGCCGCGCCCGGCACCGATTCCCTCTCGCCCACCCGCTGATCATCCGGAGGTTCCGACGATGAGCATCACCACCACCACCG
>DASPWN010000214.1:0-10038 GCA_035637835.1 Actinomycetota bacterium
CGGCGGCCACCCCCCCGCCTGTCCGTGTACTCCTCGATCCAGCGACGGATGGATGAGGAGCGCCGGGCCCAGACCCCCGCTCCGTGACAGCCGGCCGATCCCCCAGCGGCCTGTGGCGGACCCTTTCCGATCGTGTGGCCCTGCAGCCATCGGACGGCGAAGGGGGATTCTGGGACGACCTGGCGGAGAAAGTCGATCCGGCCGAGTTCCGGCCCAAGCTCGCCCCGGATGTCGAGGTGAAGCAGTTCTCGCTTCGGTGGGGGAACGACTACGCGTTCGTGGCAAACCCCAGGGACCTGCTGCATTACCGACTCGAGCCCGGCGAGCTGGAGCTGCTTTCGCTGATGGACGGCTCGAGGACCGTTCGGGAGATCGTGGTCGAACGGTTCAGGGAGTCTGGCGACCTGGAGCTCTCCGGGGTCGCCGACCTGGTGCACCAGCTTCGGATGGGCAACTTCCTGGAGACGAAGTTCGTGGACTCGGCGGGCGCCGTCCGCCGGGCGCTGAACCCAATGTCGGCGGCACGGCGGAAGGGCCGCCAGTTCGTCAGGACGCTTTCGGTGGACTGGTCGGGGGCGCAGCACATGGTGGCATGGTTCTACCGGAACGGCCTCCGATGGTTCTTCAGGCGATGGGTGGCCTGGTCGGTCGGGCTGATCGCGGTCGCCGGCTTCGTGGCGTTCATCGCCGTCTATCGGTCGGGCCGATTCGGCCTGGGGGCCGGGTCCGCGGCATCGGCATCGCTCGTGATCCTGGCGCTGAACTACTTGCTCACGTTCACCCACGAGCTGGCCCACGCCACCGTGCTCGTGCACTACGGACGGCGGGTGAAGAGCGCCGGCTTCATGATCTACTTCGGGGCCCCCGCCTTCTTCGTCGACTCCTCCGACGGACTGATGATGGAGAGGCGGCACCGGATCGTGCAGTCGTTCGCCGGTCCCTACGCCGAGCTCATCATCGCCGGGGCGGCCGCCGCTGTGGTCTGGGCGTTCCCCGGTTCGGTCGTGGCGCCGCTGCTGTACAAGTTCGCCCTGCTCAACTACTTCGTGATCTTCCTGAACCTGGTGCCCTTGCTCGAGCTCGACGGGTACTGGATCCTCTCGGACCTGATCCAGGTCCCGGATCTGCGGCCGATGTCACTCCAGTTCATCCGGTACGACCTGTGGAGGAAGCTCCGGAACCGGGAACGGCTCACCAAGCAGGAGGCCGGCCTGGGGATGTACGGGACCCTTGGGGTGGCCTTCTCGATCTTCGCCTTCGCCACCTCCTTCTACTTCTGGCGTGAGATCTTCGGGGGCCTCGTCAGCAAGCTGTGGAACGGCGGCTTCGGGGGCCGGGTCCTGCTGCTCGCCCTGGGCGCGTTCGTGACCGGACCGCTCGTCCGAGGTCTGATCGAGCTGACGAGGTCGCTGCTTCGGAAGCTCCGCGCGGTGTGGGAGCAGGTGCGCTTCCGGCTGGAGACGTCGTGGAGGGTTGAGGCGGCCGAGCTGATCGACCGTCTGCCCATCCTGGAGGACCTGCCGGAGGAGGTGCTCTCCGATCTCGCCGGGCGGGTCCGGCTGCGCACGTTCCCGGCGGGAAAGCCGGTGATCCGCCAGGGGGACCGGGCCCAGGCCTTCTACGTCGTCCGGCGAGGGACCCTCCAGGTGGTGGAGGAGGATCAAGGGACCGGGGACCGGCGGGTCCTGCGGGTCCTCGGCCGGGGAGAGTCCTTCGGTGAGCTCGGGTTGACTGAGGCGGCGCCCCGCACGGCGACCGTCGAGGCCATCGAGGACTCGCAGCTGTTCGAGATCGACAAGGGTACCTTCGAGCGATTGCTGGCCGACATGGTCCACGTGCCGGAGTTCGCGCCAACGCTCGAAGCGGTGGCTGAGCTCCGTGCCCTTCCGGCCTTCGCCGCGCTGGAGCCCGATGAGCTGTCCGAGGTCCTGGACCACGGCCGGTGGGTGAACGTGGCCCCCGGCGAGGCGATCGTGGAACAGGGCCATGCCGGCGACGCCTTCTACGCCATCGGCTCCGGCCAGGTCGAGGTGGTGAAGGACGGGACCCCCGTGCGGACCCTGGGCCCGGGAGCGCACTTCGGCGAGATCGCGCTCCTGCAGAAAGTCCCCCGGACGGCGAGCGTTATGGCCAGGACGCCCGTTCGGGCGTTCCGGCTGGACCGGGACGGCTTCGACGGGCTGATGGCGGGGGCGTTTCGGAAGGGGACGCTGAAGCCGTCATCGGGAGCGGAGCGAACGTGGCAGCATTAGCCCGTCCAGGGGAGGCGTGAACGGATGGACTGCTGGCACTGTCGTAGGACCGCGGTGGGGACGTGCCGGTTCTGCGGCCGGGGGATCTGCGAGGACCATGTCGAGACTCTCCCCTACGTTCTCGAGCTCTATCGCGGGGGCGACGTCACGAGGGCACTGGTCGTCGAGGACGCCCTGTTCTGTGGCGCATGCACGCCTCGACCCGAACCGCTCGATCTCCCGGAGCTCGACTGACCCAGAACCCCCGTGTGACGAGCGTCACATCATTCGGTGTGACCAACGTCACCGTCGGGTCGGTGACGCCCGACACCCTCCGACGGTGACCGAGGCTTCACGATTCGGCCGTCGGATACCGATGAAGCCACCGATGAGGATCTGTGGGAGGAGGTGAATCGGGTGGCGACGAAGAAGGTCTCCCCGAAGAAGCCTGCGGCCAAGAAGGCCGCGAAGAGCTCCAAGAAGGCCGCGACGCGCGTGACGAAGAGGGCGCTTCGCAAGGCCGTCAGGTAACGGTTCTTGCACCGCGACTCCCCGACGGGCCCGGCGCCTCGCGCCGGGCCCGTCCCCATCCCTAGGGCTGGCCTGTCGATGGACCGAATGGGTACGCTTGCGACGATGGCGAGAGCGGTACAGTCGCGGGCGGCGATCGAGGAGCAGATGGCGGGGACGCCACTGTTCGCGGGGACCGACCTCGGTGCCATCCACGACCTGGCGTCGAGCGGGACGCTCCGCCACTACCGGCGGAACACCTACCTGTTCCACCAGGGCGACCCCTCGCATGAGATCCACTTCCTGATGGAGGGACGGGTGGAGATCAGCTCGCTCTCGGCCAGCGGGCAGCGGATGCTCCACACCACGATCGACCAGCCGCAGTTCTTCGGGGAGCTCGGCCTCTTGGGCGGGATGCCCAGGACCGCGGCGGCGCTGGCCCTGGAAGAGACCGAGGTCTGGGTTACCCCGGGTGAGACATTCCAGGACTTCCTGGCTCACGAGCCGACGGCCTCCCTTGCCCTCCTCCGCGCGCTGGCGCGCCAGGTGAGCGCGCACGAGGCCTTCGTGGACGACCTGCTGTTCCTGGACCTCAAGGGCCGGGTGGCCAAACGGCTGCTGCAGCTGGTGTCCCCCAGCCTCGACGAGCTGCCCGAGGACGGCGCGATCCTCCCCGCCATCGTGACCCACGCCGACCTGGCCAGCCTGTGCGGCGGCAGCCGGGAGAACGTGACCAGGATCCTGTCGGACTTCCAGCGCCGGCGACTGGTCGAGCGCGACGGACGGCGCTTCGTCCTGCTGAAGATCTCGGGGCTGGCTCGCCTGGCCGGGCTCTGATCCTGCCGGGTGCGGCTCAGCCGCCGATCATCGACATGCTTCGCTCCGGCTGGACGAAGTCGGGGTGGTTGATGCGGTGGCCCGACCACTTGCGCCACACGGCGGAGCGGATGATCGAGGCGAGCTCGCCGTCAGTGGCGCCCCCTCGAAGAGGCTCTCGTAGGTCCAGCTCCTCCAGGGCGAACAGGCACGAGCGGACCTGGCCCTCGGCAGTCATGCGGAGCCGGTTGCACGTCTCGCAGAACGGCTCGGTGACCGACGCGATGACCCCGATCCCACCCGGCGCGCCGTCGGCGAACCGGTAGGTCGCGGCGGGCTCATGGTCCGGTCCCTCGGACGCCAGCGGGAACACGCGGTCGATGGCGTCAACGATCTGGCGCGACGGCACGACCTTGGCCCGCTCCCATGCGTGCTCGGCGTCGAGCGGCATGTACTCGATGAATCGGACCACGTATCCGGTCTGTCTTGCCCACGTCGCGAAGTCCACCACCTCGTCCTGGTTCTCCCCCCCGATCACGACGCAATTGATCTTGATCGGCGTGAGACCGGCGTCCTGGGCCGCCCGGAGGCCGGCGAACACCTTGTCCAGCGCGTCGCGGCGGGTCATCCCCTCGAACCGGTGCGGCATCAGCGAGTGGCACGACACCGTGACCCTGTCGAGGCCGGCCCGGGCAAGGGGCTCGGCCAGGCGGTCGAGGAGGATGCCGTTCGTGGTCATCGACATGTCCAGCTCCGGCCCGGCCTCCCGGAACATGGACACGAGCGTCGGCAGGTCGGCCCGGACGGTCGGCTCGCCTCCGGTGACCTTGATGGAACGGACGCCGAGCGACACGAAGATCCCGAGGAGCCGGGTGAGCTCCTCGAACGTGAGGATCTCGTCCTTGGGGAGCCACTTCAGACCCTCGGCCGGCATGCAGAACACGCACCGGAAGTTGCATCGGTCCGTGACCGAGATGCGCAGGTCGTCTGCGACCCGGCCGAAGGTGTCGAGGAGCGGGCCCTCGGAGGGCGGGGCGGTCTCGGGTGGCTGCCAGTCGTCCATGGGTCGGACCCCCAGGCTACTCCGGCGGCGGAGAACCGGCCATGCCGTGGCCGGTCCGCTCAGCCCTCCGCGGGTGGGCCCTCCGGAAGGAGGGACCGGACCGTGTCGAGCGCTGCCAGGAAGGCGTCGGCCCGGGAGGCGCCGCCGGCCAGCCCCCGCCCCACCGCCGAGCCGAGGAGGAACGTCGCGAGGGGCGTGATGCGGCGCTCGACGCGATGGGCCACGTCCCGGGCTACCTGCAGGAGCTCCGCGGTCTCCCGTGAGCTCAGGGTGTCCTCGCCGAGCGCCTCGGCGAGCTGATCGATCCAGGCCTCCATCGGTCTCCTCCCGGTTCGCCGGTTCCGTCTGGCAGGATATGGCCATGGGTGAGGCGTTTCGCGCGGCCGTGCTCACGGTGTCCGATGGCGTCACCGCCGGCACCCGCACGGACGAGTCGGGTGAGGCAGCCGAGGACATGCTCCGAAGGGCCGGCTTCGACGTGGCCGGCCGCTCGTCCGTGCCGGACGAGCGGCCGGCGATCGAGGCTCGCCTGGCGTCACTCGTGGACCAGGGGCTGCGCCTGATCGTCACCACCGGCGGGACGGGCTTCGGTCCCCGCGACGTCACGCCGGAGGCCACCAAGGCCGTGATCGACCGCGAGGCCCCTGGCCTCGCGGAGCTGATGCGCATGGCGGGTCTGGAGACGACGCCGATGGCCGCGCTGTCGCGAGCCGTCGCCGGAAGCCTGGGCGGGACGCTGATCCTGAACCTGCCGGGGAGCCCGGCCGGCGTTCGGGAGAGCCTGGAGGCCGTGTTGCCGGTCCTGCCGCACGCGCTCGAGCTCCTGGCCGGCGCGAGCGGAGCGCATCCCACCGGCCATGCAGAACCCGGGGCCAAGCCGGGTGAGGACGAAGATCGGTCCTGGGTCGAGGCCCGGGCTGTCAAGGTCATCGGCTCGCCGCCGTGCCGGGTCGGCAACCGCATGTCGATCGTGCCCGGTGGCTCGGTGAGCGGGACGCTCGGGTGCGCGGAGTTCGACGAGCAGGCCATCGCCGATGCGGCCGAGGTGGTCGCGTCGGGCGAACCTCAGACCCGGACGTTCCATCACGACCTCGGCGACGTCGAGGTGTTCTTCGAGCCGCACCTTCCACCGAAACGGTTGGTGGTCGTGTCGGCGACCGACGTGGCACGGGCGCTGCGCAGCCTCGCCGCGCCACTCGGTTACCGAACCATCCTCGTCGAGGCGAGGCAGGAGCGGGTCACCACTCAGGACGCGAGGGCCGCCGGCGGCGCGGCATCGTCGCTCGACGACCTGCTCGACGACCGGACCGCCCTCGTGTTCACCGACCACGACGCTCCCGGCGTCGCCGGGATGCTGGGCGCGGCGCTCCGTTCTCCCGCCCGGTTCATCGGCGTGATGGGGAGCCGCCGCCATGTGGCTCCCTATCTCGAGGACCTGCGGGCCATGGGGTTCTCCGACGAGGACCTGGCCAGGATCCGGTCACCGCTCGGTCTGGACCTCGGCGGCCGTCGGCCGGAGGAGATCGCGCTCTCGATCGCCGCGGGGCTCGTTGCCGACGAGCACGGCCGGGATGCAGGCTGGATGGACCGGCCATGAGCGGCACCCAGCGCCACGTTCGCAAGAACCGGCGGGACTGGGACCGTACAAGCGACGAGTACCAGCGCGAGCACGCCTCTCAGCTGAACCGGTGGGACCGGCCCGCGTGGGGGACATGGGGCACCCCCGAGTCCAAGCTCAAGGTCCTGGGCGACGTGGTGGGCAAGCGACTGCTGGAGTTCGGATGTGGCGCCGCTCAGTGGTCTATCACCGTGGCCCGGATGGGTGCCCGCCCGGTGGGCATGGATCTCTCGGCCCGACAGCTCGAGCACGCGAAGGAGTTGATGGGCCAAGCGGGCGTGTCGTTCCCGCTCGTGAACGCCGACGCCGAAAGGGCCCCGTTCGCCGACGAGAGCTTCGACGTGGTGTTCTGCGACCACGGCGCCACGACCTTCGCCGACCCGTACCGCTCGATCCCGGAGGCCGCCCGGCTTCTGCGACCCGGCGGGCTGCTCGCGTTCAACATCGAGAGCCCCATCCACTTCGTGTGCTGGAACGACGAGAAGGAGACGGTGGACAACCGCCTCCACCTGGACTACTTCGGGATGCACAAGTGGGAGGACGATGAATCGGTCAACTTCATGCTCCCGTATGGCGAGTGGATCCGCCTGTTCCGCTCGACAGGCCTGGAGCTCGAGGATCTGATCGAGCCGCGGCCCGCCGCCAACGCCCGGTCCACCTACCTCGACTACGCCGAGATCGGGTGGGCCCGCCGGTGGCCCGGCGAGAACATCTGGAAGCTTCGGAAGCCCCGGTAGATGGGCCGGCGCCCGCTGGGCAGGACCGTGGCGGCGTCGGTCCTCGCGCTCATCGTGCTGCTCGTCGCGGCGTTCGTGCCCTCCGCGGCGCCAGGAACGGACCGGCGGCCCAACATCGTCCTGATCCTCACCGACGACCAGTCACCCGACTCGCTCCCGCACGAGCCGCCGGTCATGCCGCAGCTCCAATCGATGATGCGGGACCCGGCGGATCACTGGATCACGTTCTCCAACGCGTTCCTGAACACCCCGCTGTGCTGTCCGTCGAGGGCCTCGATCCTCACCGGGAGGTACTCGCACCACACCGGGGTCCGGACCAACGACGACGGGGAGCTCCTCGACGAGTCCTCGACCATCGCGACCTGGTTGCACTCCGCCGGGTATCACACGGGCATGATCGGCAAGTATGTGAACGGGTATCCGTTCGGCCCGAGCTCGTACGTCCCGGCGGGGTGGGATTGGTGGCAGGTGAAACGGCAGGGGGACCAGTCCACGGCGTACTACCGGTACGTCCTGATCGACCAGGGGTTCCCCGACTACCACGGTGACGGGCCGGGCAACTACTCGACCGACGTCTACGCCGCCGCAGCGGCCTCGTTCATCCGCTCGGCTCCCCCGGGGCGTCCGTTCTTCCTGGAGGTGGCCCCTACTGCGCCGCACCGTCCGTGGACTCCGGCTCCCCAGGACGCCGGGGCGTTGACCGGGTTTCCGATCGCCGACCCCCCAAGCCTGGGGGAGGAGGACGTGTCCGACAAGCCGACGTGGGTCCAGGGGCTCCCTGCGCTGGACGCGGAGCGCCGGGCAGAGCTCCGGGCGATCCACCGGCGGTCCTTCGAGACGCTCCTGTCCGTGGACGACCTGGTGACCCAGGTGATCCGCGCGCTCCAGGTTCGCGGCGCCCTGGCGAATACGGTCGTCGTCTTCATGACCGACAACGGCTTCTCGTTCGGGGAGCACCGTTGGGTGGGCAAGACGTGTGAGTACGACGAGTGCATCCGCACGCCGTTCCTCGTGCGCTTCCCGGGCGCCTCCTCTCACGTCGAGAACCGCCTCGTCTCCAACGTCGACCTGGCCCCAACCTTCGCCGAGCTCGCCGGAATCGAGCCGCCCTCACCCGTGGACGGGATGAGCCTGGTTCCGCTGCTCGAGGGGCGGCCCTCCGAGTCGTGGCGAACGGCCATCCTGAACGAATACGTCGGCGACCAGAAGGTGCCGCCCTGGTGGGAGGTGCGGACCGAGGACTTCGCCTACGTGGAGCTGGCCACGGGGGAGACGGAGCTGTACGACCTGGCCGGGGTCATCGGCTCTGCCGACCCGTACGAGCTCGAGAACCGGGCGATCGATCCCGCCTACGCCGCGGTGCGGGCTCGGCTCTCTGCGCGGCTCGCCGCCCTTCGCGCGGGTTGAGCTCGCCCGGGTCCGGGGCCCGCCCATTCGGAAGGTTGCTGCTAGCGTTCGGCTCGTGGAGGACACGCCGGGTCCCGATCTGCCTCCGGGTCGATCCGGGTCGTTCGGCCGCTGGCTCGAACGACGGCGTGCGTATCTCGCATTCCTCGTGGTGGTTGCGCTCATCATCGCCGCGGTTGCCTGGGCGGGCCGCCGGGGTGAGGGCTCGGGCCGAGCGAACGGGAGCTCTCCACCCTCCGTACCCTCGCCCTCGCCCTCGGCCTCGGGAACAGCTCCCACACCGAGCCCCACCATCGAGCCGGGGTCCACACCCGTGAAGCATGTGGTGTTCGTGGTCAAGGAGAACCGAACGTTCAACAACTACTTCGCCACCTACCCGGGGGCGGCCGGCGCGACGTCCGGCGGCACGATCCGTTGCTCGGAGAACGGGTGCCGGGACGGCCCGACCGTCGAGCTGCACAGGGCCTCAGACGTCCAGGCCCACGACCTCACGCATTGTTTCCGATGCGCCCTCACCGCGATCAACGGCGGGAAGATGAACGGGTTCAATTGGATGAACGGGCCGATCCCCATGGACGCCGAACGGGCCACACTGTTCGGCCACGACCTCTCCGGCTATACGTACTTCGAGCGGAAGGGGATCCCGAACTATTGGGCCTACGCCGATCGGTTCGTCCTGGCCGACCACTTCTTCACGTCGATGTACGGACCTACACTCCCCGAGCACTTGTATGCGGTTGCGGCGCAAGCCAATGGGATCGTGGACAACAAGAGCACTACGGATCATGCCGGCAGCTACTGCGACGACCCCACCGAGTACGCGACGCGCTTCCGACCGAGGCTGTCGCCGGAAGACATCGCCGACATCATGAACCTGGAGGAGCGGATCGACGCCAACCGCGACAACACGTACGCGCTGGGCCGGTACTGGGACCGCGTCCGGCTGTGCTTCGACATTCCGGTCCTGCCCGACCAGCTCCAGGCCGAGGGCATCTCCTGGAGGTACTACGCGGAGGAGAACGCCTGGATGAACGTGCTCCAGATGATCCGCCACGTGCGGTTCGGGTCGATGTGGGGGCACGTCCGGCCACCGTCCGACTTCGCCGCCGACGTGCGACGGGGCCACCTGCCTGCCGTGTCGTGGGTCATTCCGCCTGAGTCGTACAACGAGCATCCCGGTCTGGGAAAGAGCGTGTGCGCCGGCGAGAACTGGACCGTGAACCTGGTCAACAGCATCATGAAGAGTGAGTTCTGGCGGTCCACGGTCATCGTGGTGGTATGGGACGACTTCGGCGGCTTCTTCGATCCGGTCGTCCCTCCACACATCGACCACATGGGCCTGGGGCCGCGGACGCCGGCGCTGATCATCTCGCCGTTCACGGTGGCGGGCGACAATCCGAACGGGGGGGCCGTCGATCCCACCGTCTACGAGTTCTCGAGCGTCCTGCGATTCATCGAGATGGTGTTCGGCCTGGATGCCATGACCGAGCGGGACGCGAACGCCGACCCGCTCTCCGGCGCGTTCGACTTCGAGGACCCGAGGTTCAAGAAGCTGGTGCTTCCGCTGCGAGGGGACTGTCCATACGGCACGACGCTCGCCCAGCTCGCGCCGAGCTGGCCGTTCGCCCGTACGATCGGTTCACCCCTGGACTGAGG
>DASPWN010000215.1:0-1720 GCA_035637835.1 Actinomycetota bacterium
GGGAGCGGTCCTGCAGCTCGTCTCGCCGACCAGGCTGGACTTCGTGGTGGTGATCGTGAGCGGGCTCCCCAGGGATCCGTCCCTCGCCCCGTACCGCGTCACGTTGAAGGACGCCGGGGGCCGGGTGCTTCAGGGAGGCACCATCGCGGAGCTGGACGCCGACGGGGGCGGGCAAACGTTCCGCCAGTTCAGGAACACCGACCTTACCGGGTTCACCACCGTGCTGGTTCGTGACGCGTCCGGGCGCCTCGTGCTGAAGGGGACCGTGGACCAAAGCACCGGGGCCTGAGGCCCGGGCTTCGGTCAGGCCTCCACCCCGTCCGGTCAATCCGACGATAGGGCCCTGGCCAGGAAGGCAAGGCTCCTCGGATAGCGGTAGCCGATCGACATGTGGCCCGCGTCGAACAGTTCCAGCGTGTGCTGGACCCCGATCGACTTCAGCTCCTCGGACACGGCCACCGCGCCCACGTCGAGATACCACTCGTCCTTCTTCCCGCCGTCCAGCCAGATGGCCGACATCGAGCGAAGGGCGTCGGCGTGCACCGGCACCATGCGCACGGGATCCTTCTCCAGCCAGCGCTGCCACACCTCGTCGACGAGCTTCCCGGTGCCGGCGTCGAACGGGAGTCGCACTGTCCCGTCGTCGTCGGCCGAGTAGCAGGCCGCCATGCACCAGTCGTTCATCAGCACTCCGTCGGACTCCTTTGTCCCGAAAGGACGCGACCGGACGTCGGCCCAGAACGCCTCGAACGAGCCGTCGTACTCGTCGCGGAGGGCCCGCACGCTCTGCCTGAACTCGGGCAGGTAGCACGCCTCGAACAGGGCGTCGCCGGCGTGGCTGGCGAGGGCCGAGAACAGGTCGGGCCGCAGCATCGGCGTGACCATCGCGCCGTAGCCGCCGCTCGACTTCCCCTGGATCCCGCGCTTCTCCCGCCGGGGCTCGGTCCGGTACCGGGCATCGACGAAGGACACGGCCTCGTCGCACAGGTAGTCGTGGTACCGCCCGGTGGCGGGCGAGTTCAGGAACTGGCTGCCACCGAGCGAGGTCCAGCAGTCGACGAACGCCACGATCAGGGGTGGCGCCTCGCCCGAGGCGAACAGTCGATCGGCGAGCTCGAGATAGTTTGGCCGGAACGCCTCCCGGTTCCGCCACATGTCGAGTTGGCCGGTCAGGCCCTGGATGACGAAAACCGCGGGGTAGCGGCGATCCGGCTCGTCGTCGTAGCCGGGAGGGAGGTAGACCCACAGCGGGCGGATGGCCGGGTCCCCGAGCGGATTGCCCCGCAGCACATCGCTCTCGATCTCGACCTCGTCCACCCGGCCGGCGAACTCAGTTCTCCACGGCGTCGTCGCGGTCCTCATGTCTGCCTCCTCCTCGGTGGCGTCGTCCTGCGCCGAACCCTGGCGCTGAACCTGGATATCATGCAGGCCCATGCCGGAAGTGTCCGAGGTCATCGGCATCGGCCTGGCGGGCGGCCAAGGCGTCCGGGCCCGTCCGCTGACGCTCAAGGCGCCCGGCTATCTGCGGTCGAAGGCCGCCATGTCGTTCCTAGGAAGGCGGCTGATCCGATGGGTGATCGAGATCCTGTCGAGCGAGGGGATCAAGGACTACTACGTGATCGCCCACGGCAAGGAGAACCGGTACCAGATCAAGGTCCTGATCGGGTACGGGGAGGGCTTCGGCGTCGACGTGAAGTACTCGCCGGTGAAGTATGACCCC
>DASPWN010000216.1:0-5533 GCA_035637835.1 Actinomycetota bacterium
ACGAGTTGGTCGAACGCCGGGTGGATGAAGTCGGCGAACTCGATCTCGGCGACGGGGACCAAGCCGTGCAGGGCCATGCCGATGGCCAACCCCACGATCAGGGATTCGGCGAGCGGCGTGTCGATGACGCGCCGCTCGCCGAACTCATCCAGGAACCCCTGGGTCACCCGAAACACGCCGCCTCGCGCGCCGACGTCCTCCCCCAGGACGACGAGGCGCTCGTCGGCGGCCATTGCGTCGTGAAGGGCGTCGTGGATCGCCGTGACGACGTTCTTCTCGGTCATCTCACGACTCTTCGCGGAAGACGTGCCGGGTCAGCGTGGCCGGGTCGGGATCGGCGGCGTTCCACGCCTTGTCGATCGAGACGTCGAGCTCGGCCTTGACCTCTTGCGCCATCGACGCGATCTCCTCGTCCCGAGCCAGGCCCCGCTCTGTGAGGTAGGTGGCGAATCGGGACACCGGATCATGGAGGCGGGCTTTCTCGACCTCTTCCCGGCTGCGATAGGTCCGGTCGTCGTCGTCGGAGGTGTGGGGCTGGAACCGATAGGTCTTGCACTCGATCAGGGTGGGGCCCCGGCCAGACCTGGCCCGGGCCACGGCCTGCTTCATCGCCGCGAAGCAGGCCAGCACGTCGTTGCCGTCAACCACCACGCCGGGGAACCCGTAGGCGACGGCCCTGTCGGCGACGTTGGCCACGGCCATCTGCTTGGACTGCTCGACCGAGATGGCATACCGGTTGTTCTCGCAGATGAAGATGACGGGGAGTCGGTGGATGCCGGCGAAGTTCAACCCCTCGTGCCAGTCGCCCTCACTGGTGGCGCCTTCACCGAACCACGACGCCACCACCGCATCCTCCCCCCGGTACTTGACCGCGTAGGCGATCCCCGAGGCGTGAGGGATCTGGGTCCCGATGGGCGACGAGCCCGAGATGATCCCCAGTCGCCGGGAGCTCCAGTGGGCGGGCATCTGCCTGCCGCCCGAGGTCGGGTCGTCCGCCTTGGCGAACAGTCCGAGGAAGACTTCATACGGGGTCATGCCGGCCACGAGCACCACGCCGAGGTCGCGGTAATAGGGCAACCACACGTCTCGTCCTCGCTCGAGGGCCCAGGCCGTGCCGATCTGGCACCCCTCGTGGCCGGAGACCGGGACGACGAACGGCGCCTTGCCCTGGCGGTTCAGCCGGAAGGCTGCCTCGTCCACCAGGCGCGCCGTCAGCATGGTGTGATACATGGCGAGGAGGTCGTCGGGGACGAGGCCCAGGGCCTCGTGCGAGGTGTCGCTCAACCGGGTCGCCACGATCACGCTCCTCGGCATTCGAGTCTAGCATCGGCCATACCCCCTCGGGGTATGGCCGATGGCAGGTCCTGGCCCGGGGACCGATGCTCGGCCGGGGTTTGCCCTCCAGCCGAGATCGCCGCCCCGTCGATGTCGGGGTCGAGCATAGTGGTGGCGATCAACGCCCGGCTGTTCAAGCGAGCGAGGGTAACCTAGCTGGGAGACATGGAGATGGAACAGATGGCAGAACAGGTGATGGAGCGGCAGCCGGTCGTTATGGACGTGACCGACGCCGACTTCGTGGACAAGGTGATCGAGGAATCCAAACGCCGCCCGGTCGTGGTCGACCTGTGGGCGTCGTGGTGCGGGCCCTGCCGGACCCTGAGCCCCATCCTGGAACGGGTGGCCGAACAGGCCGGGGGCAAGGTCCTGCTGGCCAAGATCGACGTGGACGCGAATCCCTACACCGCGGGACAGTTCGGGGTGCAGAGCATCCCGACCGTGATCGCGTTCCGGGACGGAAAGCCGGTGGACGGGTTCATCGGCGCCATCCCCGAGCCAATGGTGAAGGAGTTCGTCGAGCGGTTGCTCCCGTCGGAGGCCGACGTCGCGGCGCAGGAGGCGTACGACGAGGAGCGGTCGGGCGACGTCGCCGACGCCGAGCGACGGTACCGGGAGATCCTCACGTCCGATCCCGACAACCGGGGAGCTCGGCTGGGGCTGGGCCGGATCCTCTTCGAGCGAGGGGAGGCCGAGGCGGCGAAGGAGCTGCTCACTCCGCTCCTTCCCGATCCGGAGGCCGAGCGGTTGCTCGCCGGGGTTCGCGTTGCCCAGTGGGCGGCGATGGAGGGCCCCGGCACGCTTGCCTCGGCGAAGCGCTTGGCGGCGCACGGCAGGTGGCGAGAAGCGCTCGATGGGATGCTGGGGGCGCTCATCGACGATCCGGAGGCCCGCGAGGCGATGCTCGACGTCTTCGCGGTGCTCGGCGAGGACGACCCGCTCGTGGTGGACTACCGCCGCAGGCTTGCGAACGCCCTGTTCTAGGGAGGAGCGCATGGCCGAGGTCCACGACCGCATCCGCGAGTGGTGGGACCGGGACGCGGGCACCTACGACCGCTCGGCCTCGCACGCCATGACCGATCCGGTGGAGGCGGCAGCGTGGCGGGCCGCGCTCCAGCGGTTCCTGCCGGATACACCGGGACACGTCCTCGACGTGGGGGCCGGCACCGGCGCGTTGAGCGTTCTCGTGGCCGAGCTGGGGCATCGGGTCACGGCGGTCGACCTCTCGCCGGGGATGCTGGACCGTGCCCGAGCGAAAGCGGAAGCCCAGCACTTGGAGATCGAGTTCGTGGTGGGGCCGGCCGAGGCGCCGCCCACCGGTCCCTTCGACGCCGTGATCGAGCGGCACGTGTTGTGGACCGCGCCGGACCCCGTGGGCTCGCTCCGGGCCTGGCACGAGGTTGCGCCCGAGGGCCGCGTCATCCTGTTCGAAGGGGCGTGGGGCGCCACGGGCCCGATCGGACGGGCCAGGGAGGCGGCCATCGACGTCGTCCGCCGCATGTACGGGATGCCGCCGGACCATCATGCGCCCTACGACCCGGAGATCCTGTCGTCGTTGCCGCTCGCCCGGCTGGACTCGCCGAGGCCGATCATCGAGGCCGCGGTCGAGGCGGGGTGGCGCGCCGTTCGGCTGTACCGGCTGCGCGACGTGGAGTGGGCGCAGCGGGCCGGGTCGCCGCCGATCTTGGGACGGCTGGTGCGCGTCCCCCGCTACGCGATCGTGGCCGACGCCTGAAACGCCGGCTGCGCGAACGAATCGGCCTCCTCCGCCCGCGACTCGAGCTCGAGGCCGAAGATCCGCTCGAAGTGGCGAAGGATGGGCACCGTCATGTCCGCCACCGTGATCTCCCGCCCCGCGAGCTGCGAGAGCGAGGCGACGCCCTCGTTCGCCAACCCGCACGGCACGATGGCGTCGTACCACGACACGTCCGTGGTGCAGTTCAGGGCGAACCCGTGCAGGGTGACTCGGGCGCGCATCAGGCGAACGCCGATCGCGCACGCCTTCCGCTCACCCGACCACACGCCCGTTTGGACCTCGTTCCGGTGCAGCTCGACACCCACGTCGGCGGCGGCTCGGATCACGACCTCTTCAAGGTTCCGGACGTACCCGATGGCGTCGGGCTTCGTGCCGATGTCCACGATCGGATAGCCCACGAGCTGGCCTGGGCCGTGGAACGTAAGGCTCCCGCCCCGGTCGATGAAGTGCAGCTCCGCCCCGGCGGCACGGATTCGATCCTCGGTCCACACGATGTGCTCCGGCTTCCAACGTCGTCCTGCCGTATAGACGGGCGGGTGCTCCAAGAGGATCAGCGTGTCCGGGATCTCGCCCGCGAGGCGCCGACGCGCCAGATCGTGCATCGCCTCGTTCGCGGCGGCGTAAGGGACGGGCCCCGGCGGCCGGACGAGCCATCCCGATCGGGGCATGGCTACAGCCCCAGGTCCTCGGTCCAGTCCCAGGTCTCCATGTTCTCCTTGATCCTGGCCAAGAACTGGGAGGCCAGCGCACCGTCGATCACCCGGTGATCCCACGACATCGAGAGGTACACCATGTGCCGGACGGCGATGGCGTCGTCGATGACCACCGGCCGCTTCACCACGGCGTCGAACGCGAGGATACCGGTCTGCGGTTGATTGATGATCGGGACCGAGAGGATGGAGCCGAACGGGCCTGGGTTCGTGATGGTGAACGTCCCCTCGTGGACCTCGTCGGGCTTCAGCTGATGGGCACGGGCTCGCGTCGCGAGGTCGTTGATGGCCCGGGCCAAGCCGATGAGGTTCATTCCGTCGGCCCCCTTCACCACGGGAACGATCAGACCCTGGTCGTACGACACGGCGATCCCCAGGTTGACGTAGTGCTTGACCACGATCTCCTCGCCCCGGAGCTCGCTGTTCACCAGGGGATTCGCGAGCAGTGCGTCGACCACCGCCCGGGCCAGGAACGGCATGTAGGTCAGGTTGAATCCCTCTCGCGCGGTGAACGCCTCCTTGGCCGCGGAACGGATGCGGGCGATCTTCTCCATGTCGACCTCGACCATGTTCCAAGCCCTGGCCGAGACCTGGAGGCTCCGCGTCATGTGCTCGGCGATGGCCTTTCGAACGACGGTCATGGGCACGACTTCCTCCCCGCCAAGGGCTACGGCGGGAGAGGGAGCGAGCTGAGGCTCGGGGACCGCTGCCGGAGTGGGCGCGGGTGGGGTCGTGACGGGAACCGCCGCCGGCGCGGCCGATGCAGCAGAGGGCCGCTCTTCGGGCCCCGCCGTCTCGCGCGACACCGCGAAGGCCAGGACGTCGTTCTTCGTGATCCGGCCGCCGGTCCCGGTTCCGATCACCTGCGAGAGCTCGACGCCGTTCTCCTCGGCCAGACGGCGGACGAGTGGCGAGATGATCTGGCTCCTCCCCCCCCGATCTATCGGCGCGGCCGAAGCAGCGGCGGGAGCAGCGGGAGCGGCCGCGGCGGGCTGGGCTGGCTCGGCGGGCTGAGGACTGGGCTGGACGGCGGGAGCCTGGGTCGAGCCGGGCCCTGCCCCACCCTGTGGAGCGGCTTCGGGTTCGGTGGCGGATTCCGGTTGGGCCGGTTCCCGGGCAGAGACCGGCGGAGCACCGGCCCCCGCGGCTTCTCCCGTAGCGGTCCCAGCGCCGTTGATCTCGGCGATGGGGGTCTTCACTGACACGGTCTGCCCCTCGGGCACCAAGATCTTCGTCAGCGTCCCGGCGGCGGGGGACGGGACCTCGGTGTCCACCTTGTCCGTGGAGATCTCGAAGAGCGGCTCGTCCTGGTCGACGTGGTCGCCCTCCTGCTTCAGCCACTTGGTGATGGTCCCCTCGACAACGGTCTCGCCGAGCTGCGGCATGGTCACGGTGGTCATGAGCCCTCCCGGTAGATCGTTACCACGCGGACAGCTTCTCCACCGCGGCCTCGATGTCGGCTACCTGCGGCAGATAGGCGTCCTCGAGAGGCGGCGAGAACGGGACCGGCACGTTCGGCGGGGCGAGGCGCATCACCGGCGCGTCGAGGTGCTGGAAGCCCTCCTCCGCGATCACCGCGGCCACTTCGGCGCCGACCCCCAGGAACCGGTGGCTCTCGTACAGGACCAGCGCCCGGCTTGTCTTCTCCACCGACGTCAGCACGGTCTCCGTGTCGAGCGGGTGGACCGTGCGAAGGTCCACCACCTCAACGGAGACGCCCTTCTGGGAGAGG
>DASPWN010000217.1:0-1621 GCA_035637835.1 Actinomycetota bacterium
GAGGAAAGTCCTCGGAGTCGAACGTCCTGGCTGCCCGGTCCCATCTCTCGACCGCCCAGCCCCAGAAGTCGTAGTCGATCGGTGAGATCCTTGCCTGGATTGCGGCCCACAGGGTCCACCCCACGTCCGCCATCACGGCCTGGAGGTTCATCCTTCCAAGTAGGTCGGCCCGCACCTCGCCGAAATACGCGTCGCACAGCTCGGCACGGAGCTCCTGGTCGAAGCCGCATTCTTGCGCGGTGTCACCGAGCTCGAAACACGGGTCGTTGTTCCCGCTGTATTCGAAATCGAGGATCCACAGCTGCGTTCCATCGTCGATGTAGTTCTCGGCGAGAAGGTCGTTGTGGCAGGGTCTCGTCGGCGCCGGGCGTTCGCCGAACGCTCGCTCGATGTCCGCGACCTGTCGCATCCGGTCACGGAAGCCGTCGGGGATCGTCACGCCGTGCTCGTCGCACACGCCGAGATAGAACTCGACCAGCCGGAACATGTCGAAATCGTGGAGGAACCGCGGCCCCGCGTGGAGGCGCTTGAGAGAATCGCCCATCCGTCGAGCCATGGCTGGAGACCGGAGCCGTTCCGCTGACATCGTCTCGCCATCGATGAATTCGACAACCATCACGTTGAGCTCGGAAAGATACTCGAGGACCTTGGGCGCCACTCCGGTGGTGGCTGCGGCCTCGGCGTTGTGTCGTTCGTTCTCCCGATCGACCGCGAGCAACTCGGTGGAATGCCCCGGGATCCGCACCACGTACCGACCGCCGTCCGCCTGGATCAGATAGTTCGAGTTGGTTAGGCCCCCGGAGAGAGGAGAGACGGTGACATCCCTGCCCTTCCACATTTCGACACGTTCGATGACCTGCTCGATCGCTTGCTCGTCCTTCACGCCGCCACTCGGGTGCGCTCGGGGTCGTACAGAACGTCGTTCGACACTTCGGCGGGGACCAGCCGCCCGAAGACCTCGACGTGTACGCGGGTGCCGGGGCCCATCTCCGGCGGAAGGTAGGCAAAGGCCACGTTGCGGCGAACCGTGTACCCGTAGGCACAGCTCCGGAGCCGGGCCACCACCCGCCCCTCGGCGTGGACTGCCTCCCCTCCGTAGATCGTGACGTATTCCTCGTCTCCCACGACGACTGTCCGGATCCGCGGCCGAGAGCGATCGTCGCGGCCGAGTAGCAGCGCGTCCCGCCCGACGAAGTCGCCCTTCTCCAGGTCAATGCAGAACCCCAGTCCTGCGTCGAAGGGTGTGTCACTCGGAGTGATATCGGTCCCGAAGTAGCGGTAACCCTTCTCGATGCGCAGCGAGTCCAGGACCCGGTACCCGCCCGCAGCGATGCCGTGGGGCCTCCCCGCCACCATGAGCCGATCCCACACCTGAACCGCCCACATTGGATCGACGTAGAGCTCCCAGCCCAGTTCGCCCACGTACGTGATCCGTTGGGCGAAGACCGGGGCCCCGGCGATCTCGATGGCACGGGCCGTGAGGAAGGGGAAGGACTCGTTCGAGACATCGTCGATCGAGACCGTCCCCAGCACGTCGCGGGCTCTGGGACCCCACAACCCGATCACGGAGAGCTCCTCGGTCGCATCTCGGAGGTCGACCGGTCCATCCTCCTCCCGGGCG
>DASPWN010000218.1:0-9316 GCA_035637835.1 Actinomycetota bacterium
AGGGCCCAGATCCACACGACGAAGGACCCCACGAAGAGCAGGCCGAACGGGATGACGACCAGCTCCGGGCCGAACGTCATGCGCCACCTCCCGTCGATGCGCGGTTCACGGTGTATCCTACGGGCCGAGCTTCCCCTTTAAGTCCGGTCCCGCGAGGCCGGGAAGGGAGGAACACGGGATGCTGCTCCAGATGTGCGCCCTGCCGCGACCGCGGCCGGGCGCTTGTTCATGATGGCCCCCGTTCGCCTGCTGGACGGGGGTGAGATCCGGCGGGCGGTCACCAGGATCGCCCACGAGATCCTGGAGCGGAACAAGGGAGCCGAGGGCCTGGCCCTGGTGGGGATCGCCGCCCGCGGTGACGACCTGGCTCGCCGCCTTGCCTCCGAGATCGCCAGGATCGAGGGGGCGAAGATCCCCGTCGGGGTCCTCGACATCACCTTCTACCGAGATGACATCGGCATGCGAGCCGAAGCCCCGGAGGTCCACGAGACGAGGATCGGCTTCGACATCACCGCCAAGACGGTCGTGCTGGTCGACGACGTCCTGTTCACCGGCCGGACCATCCGCGCCGCGTTGGACGCCCTGGTCGACTTCGGCAGGCCGACATCGGTGGGGCTCGCGGTCCTCGTGGATCGTGGGCACCGGGAACTGCCGATCCGGGCCGACTTCGTGGGAAAGAACGTGCCCACCAGAAAGGACGAGTTGGTTCGCGTTGCGCTGCAGGAGGTGGACGGCGAGGACGCCGTGTACATGGAGGAGCGAACGTGATGAGGCGCCAAGGGCCGCTCGGGATGGGAGTTGAACGATGAACAAGCACCTGCTGTCGATCAACGACGTGTCGGCCGAGGACGTGGTGCGGGTCCTCGACACCGCCGAATCGTTCCGGGAGGTCGGGACCCGGATCATCAAGAAGGTTCCGGCGCTCCGGGGGCGGACCGTCGTGAACCTGTTCTACGAGAACTCGACCCGCACGCGGATCTCCTTCGAACTAGCCGCCAAGCGTCTCTCGGCCGACGTGATCAACTTCTCCACGAGCGGATCCTCGGTGAGCAAGGGCGAGAGCCTGAAGGACACGGCGCTCACGCTGCAGGCAATGGGGGCCGACGCCATCGTGATCCGGCACTCGTCGTCGGGCTCGCCGCACACGCTGACCAAGTGGGTGAAGGGGAGCGTGCTGAACGCTGGCGACGGTACCCACGAGCACCCCACCCAAGCCCTGCTCGACCTGTACACGATCCGGGAGAAGCTTGGGCGGTTCGAGGGCCTGCGAGCCGCCATCGTCGGCGACGTGTTGCATTCACGGGTCGCTCGGTCCCTCTCGTTCGGCCTGGTGAAGATGGGGGCGGAGGTCACGTTGGTCGGTCCGCCCACACTGATCCCTCCGGATGCGCCGGCATGGGGGGTCCAGGTGTCCTACGACATCGAGGGAGTCCTGCCCAAGCTCGACGTCTGCTACATGCTGCGGGTCCAGCGGGAGCGGCAACGCCAGCAGTACTTCCCGAGCGTGCGCGAGTACTCGCGACTGTTCGGCCTGACCCGCGATCGCGTGGCCATGCTGCCAGAGGGCTGCCTGATCATGCACCCCGGGCCGATGAATCGGGGCGTGGAGATCGACTCGGACGTGGCGGATCTGCCGCAGGCCGTGATCGAGGAACAGGTCACGAACGGGATCGCGGTCCGGATGTCACTGCTGTACCTGATGCTCGGCGGCGCCGGGACGGGGGAGGTGCGCGAGCGTGACTGAGCTCACGATGTTCCGTGGGGCCCGAGTGGTCGACCCGGCCTCCGGCCGCGACGGCGTGACCGACGTCCTGGTCGAGGAGGGGACCGTGGCCGCGGTGGGTGAGGGAACGATGCCGCGGGGAGCCACCGTCCTTGACTGCAGCGGCCTCGTGCTCGCACCGGGGCTGGTCGATCTGCATGCCCATCTCCGCCAGCCGGGGCGCGAGGACAAGGAGACGATCGAGACCGGGTCTCGGGCAGGTGCCGTCGGCGGGTACACGGCCGTGGCGGCCATGGCCAACACCGATCCCGTCGCCGACAACGCGGCCGTGATCGAGGAGGTCCGATCGCTCGCAGCGCGCGCCGGCCTCTGCGACGTGTTCCCGGTCGGTGCGATCACGAAGGGCCTGGGCGGCGAGGAGATGGCCGAGATCGGGGAGATGGCTCAGGCCGGTGTCCGCATCTTCAGCGACGACGGGCGATGCGTCCCCAGCGCGCGCGTGCTCCGCAACGCGCTGCGGTACGCGCGAGCCTTCGATGTCGTGATCGCCGAGCACTGTGAGGATCCGTCGCTGTCCGAGGGTGCCCAGATGCACGAGGGCCTGCACTCCTCAACGCTCGGGCTCGCGGGCGCGCCTGCCGAGGCGGAGGAGGTCGCCGTGTTCCGTGACCTCGCCCTGGCCCGGCTGACCGGAGGACGCCTCCATCTCTGCCATCTGTCGGCGGCCGGGTCGGTCGAGCTGGTCCGCCTGGCCAGGGCCTCCGGCCTAAGGGTCACGGCGGAGGTCACTCCGCACCACCTCGCCTTCAGCGACGAGGACCTCGTGGACTACGACACGAACTTCAAGGTGAACCCGCCGCTCCGCACCGTGGAGGACCGCGACTCGCTTCGGGCCGCGATCGCCGATGGCACGATCGACGCGATCGCAACCGATCACGCGCCGCACGCGGTGGAGGAGAAGGAAGCGGAGTTCGATCAGTCGCCACCGGGCACGATCGGACTGGAGACGGCGCTGGCTGCGGTGGTCACGAACTTGGTGGAGCCGGGCCGCATCCCGCTGTCTCGGGCCATCGAGGCCATGTCGACAGCGCCGGCCGGGATCCTGGGGGCCGCCGACCACGGCGGGCCCATCGAGCCCGGCCGCGCCGCGAACCTGGTGGCGTTCGATCCGGTGGCCGACTGGCTGGTGGAGGCCCCGTTCGCATCCCGAAGCCGGAACTGCGCGTTCTTGGGAAAGCGTTTGCGGGGCAAGGTGATCCACACGATGTATCGAGGGCGGTTGGTCGTGGCTGATGGGAAGGCCCAACGATGAACAACGCCGCATCCGCCCGCGGGGAGCGGCGCACGTGCCGGTAGGGCCGCCGGCGCTCCTCGCGCTCGAGGACGGGACGGTGTTCCGGGGGCGGGGGTTCGGGGCTACGGGGGAGGCCTTCGGCGAGGCGGTGTTCAACACCGCGATGTCGGGCTACCAAGAGGTCTTGACCGACCCCTCGTACGCCGGACAGGTCGTGGCCATGACCTACCCGCATCAGGGCAACTACGGGACGAACCGTGACGACGCCGAGTCCGTCCGGGTTCGCGTGGCGGGGTTCGCCGTTCGGGAGGCTTCACGCCGTGCATCGAGCTGGCGGGGCGAGCGGACCCTGGGGGAGGAGCTTGCCGACGCCGGGGTGGTCGGCATCGAAGGGATCGACACGCGCCGTCTCGTGCTCCGGCTTCGGGAGGCCGGCGCCATGCGGTGCGGCGTGTCGACCGTGGACCTCGTGCCCCATTCCCTCGTGCGACGGACGCTGGGGACGCCGGGGATGGAAGGGGCCGATCTCGCCCGGACCGTGACGGTCGCCCAGCCATACGAGGCCGGCGGCCTCGTGCGTCCGCCCGGCGGCCCGGCGGCCCCGGTGGTCCGTGTGGCGGCGTACGACTTCGGGTTGAAGCGGAACATCCTTCGGCTGCTGGCCACAGAGGGATGCGACGTGACCGTGTTCCCCGCCGGAGCCCCGGCGGCCGCCATCCTGGACGATGGGTTCGACGGGGTGTTCCTGTCCAACGGACCGGGCGATCCGGCCGCCACGACGTACGGGGTCGACGCGGCCAAGGAGTTGCTCGGCAAGGTGCCCGTGTTCGGCATCTGCCTGGGTCATCAGCTGCTCGGGCTGGCGCTGGACGGGCGGACCTACAAGATGAAGTTCGGCCACCGCGGGGCGAACCAACCCGTCCGCGACCTGGCGACCGGGAAGGTCGAGGTGACCTCCCACAACCACGGGTTCGCCGTCGACCCGGAGGGATGGGGGACGCGGGCCGCCGGCCGAGAGGGTGAGCCGGCGATCGTGCGAACGCCGTTCGGCAGGGTCGCCCTTACCCACTGGAACCTGAACGACGGGACGCTCGAGGGCATGCGGTGCCTGGACGTCCCGGCCCTCTCGATCCAGTACCACCCCGAGGCGGCCCCCGGGCCCCACGACTCGCGCCACCTGTTCGAGGAGTTCCGTGGGCTGATGGTCCATGCCTAGGCGGACCGATGTCCAACGGATCCTCGTGATCGGCTCCGGGCCGATCGTGATCGGGCAAGCCTGCGAGTTCGACTACTCGGGGACCCAGGCGTGTGCGGTCCTGCGTCGCGAGGGCTACCACGTCTCGCTGGTGAACCCGAACCCCGCGACGATCATGACCGACCCGGAGGTCGCCGACGCGACGTACCTCGAGCCGCTCACGCAGGAGTCGATGCTCTCCGTCATCGAGCGGGAGCGGCCCGACGCGATGCTGCCGACGATGGGCGGGCAGACCGGGCTGAACGTGGCGGTCGGGCTGGCGGAGTCCGGGGAGCTCGACCGCCTGGGCGTCCGCCTGATCGGGGCGAGCCCGGAGGCCATCCACCGGGCGGAGGACCGAAGTGGCTTCCATCGCAGCATGGTCGGTACGGGGCTCCCCGTTCCCAGGTCGGGGACCGCTCGGACGGTGGCCGAAGCGATGCGCGTTGCAGGCTCCATCGGCTACCCGGTCATCGTCCGCCCCTCGTTCATGCTGGGCGGCGGAGGGAGCGGGTTCGCCACCGACCCGGCGTCGCTCGCCGGGCTCGCCGCGCGGAGCCTGGCCGCCAGCCCCGCGACCGAGATCCTGGTGGAGGAGTCCCTCGCCGGCTGGAAGGAGTTCGAGCTCGAGGTGATGCGGGACGCCGCCGACAACGCCGTCGTCATCTGCTCGATCGAGAACGTCGACCCCATGGGTGTCCACACGGGCGACTCGATCACCGTCGCCCCCCAGCAGACGCTGACCGACCGGGAGTACCAGGACATGCGCGATATGGCACTGGCGTGTATCCGGGCCATCGGGGTCGAGACCGGCGGCTCCAACATCCAGTTCGCCGTGAGCCCTCGGAACGGACGAATGGTGCTGATCGAGATGAACCCCCGCGTCTCCCGGTCCTCGGCCCTGGCATCGAAGGCCACGGGGTTCCCCATCGCGAAGGTGGCGGCGCTGCTCGCGGTGGGCTACCGGCTCGACGAGATCGCGAACGACATCACCGGCCAGACCCCGGCGGCATTCGAGCCGACCCTCGACTACGTGGTGGTCAAGGTGCCGCGGTTCGCGTTCGAGAAGTTCCCGGAGACCGATCAGGTGCTCACCTCCACCATGAAGTCCGTGGGCGAGGTCATGGCCATCGGCCGCACGTTCAAGGAAGCCCTGGGGAAGGCGTGGCGTTCGATGGAACGGTCCGGCTTCGACCTTGGGCCGGTGGCCGGCCGGCCCGCTCAGCCGGTCATGTCGGCCCTCGCCGTCCCCGCCGAGGGCCGGCTCCACCTGGTCGAGGCCGCCCTCGCCGCCGGGCACTCGGTCGAGGAGGTGGCCGGCGCCTCGGGCATCGATCCATGGTTCGTGGACCAGATCGCCCAGGTGGTCGAGGAGACCCTTGCACTGCACGGCCGAGCGCTGGGCTCGATCTCCGATATCCAGCTGCGGGAGGCCAAGCGCGTCGGGCTCAGCGACGCCCGGATCGCTCGCCTGACCGGCTCGACTGAGCTTGGTGTTCGCCGGCGTCGGGACGAGCTGGCTGTGGCTCCGGTATTCAAGACCGTCGACACCTGCGGCGGCGAGTTCCCCGCGGTTACGCCATACCACTACTCCACCTACGAGGAGGAGGACGAGGTCCATCCTGCCTCCCTGCCTCGCGTCGTGATCCTGGGCGCCGGGCCGAACCGGATCGGGCAGGGGATCGAGTTCGACTACGCCTGCGTCCACGCCGCGTACGCGCTCCGCGACTCGGGCTTCGAGGCGGTGATGGTGAACAGCAACCCGGAGACCGTCTCGACCGACTACGACACCAGCGGCCGGCTGTACTTCGAGCCGGTGTCTGCGGAGGATGTCCTGGCGGTCTGCCGCAAAGAACGGCCCCTCGGGGTCATCGTCCAGCTCGGCGGGCAGACCCCCCTGAAGCTCGCGCACGTCCTGGAGGCGGAGGGGTTCACGGTGCTCGGAACGCGGCCGGAGTCCATCGACCTGGCCGAGGACCGCGGGAAATTCGCCGCCCTGTGCTCCGAGCTGGGGATCCCCGCTCCCCGCCACGGCGAGGCCCGGGACCTCGGGGAGGCCCGGGCGGTGGCCGCCCGGGTCGGCTACCCGGTGGTGGTCCGCCCGTCCTACGTGCTCGGCGGCCGGGCCATGGAGATCGTCTACGGCGAGGATGAGCTGGAGCGGTTCGTCCGCACGGCTGCGGAGGCTTCGCCCGACCACCCCGTCCTGATCGATCGATTCCTGGAAGGGGCGATCGAGGTGGACGTTGACGCCGTGGCGGACGGCGCCGACGTGTTCGTCGGCGCCGTCATGGAGCACATCGAGGAGGCCGGCGTGCATTCGGGCGACTCCTCCTGCGCCATCCCGCCACCCACGCTCTCGGACGAGGAGCTGGACGAGGTCGAGCGGATCGCGGCAGTGCTGGCGCGCCGCCTCCAGGTCCGCGGCCTGATGAACCTCCAGCTGGCGGTGAAGGACGAGCGGATCTGGGTGCTCGAGGCCAACCCTCGGGCATCGCGGACCGTCCCGTTCGTGTCCAAGGTCACCGGCGTGCCGCTGGCCAAGGTGGCCACCATGGTGCTCGTCGGCCGAACGCTCGCCGATCTCGCTGCGAAGGGCGTGATCCCATCGCAGCCCGCCCATTACCGACGCCTCCCTTTCACCTCGGTCAAGGCCGCCGTGCTCCCGTTCGGGCGGTTCCCCGGGGCGGACACCGTGCTCGGCCCGGAGATGCGATCGACCGGCGAGGTCATGGGGGTGGACCGCGATCCGGGGATGGCCCTGGCCAAGGCGCTCGTGGCGAGCGGCGCGGCCCTCCCCGGGGAAGGTACGGTCTTCGTGTCGGTGTCGAACCGCGACAAGCGCGCCATCCTGTTCCCGGCGAAGCGCCTGGCCGATATGGGGTTCCGCCTGCTGGCCACGAAGGGGACGGCGGGGGTGCTCCGCCGGGCGGGCATCGACGTCACGAAGGTGGACAAGGTCTCCGAGGGGACGCCGAGCGTGATCGACATGATCGAGGAGGGTCGGGTGGATCTCGTCATCAACACGCCGTTCGGCCGGGGGCCGCGAACCGACGGGTACCACATCCGGACCGCGGCCTGGCAGGCCGGGATCCCCTGCGTGACGACCCTTCCGGGGGTGCTGGCGGCGATCCGAGGGATCGAGGCGCTCCGGGAAGGTCCCACTGAGCCCCGCTCGCTGCAGGATTATCACGCGCTCGCCCGGGACCCCTCCCTAGTGCAGGAGGTGCTCGACCTCAGGGCGAAAGCCGAGGTGGTGACGACATGAGGCGGGTGCGCGCCGAGATCTTGAACTCCCGCAAGCTCGGCGCCTTCCAATCGATCACCCTGGTCGCGCCCGAGATCGCCGACCGAGCCCGTCCCGGCCAGTTCGTCTCGGTCGCCGTGCCGGAGGACCGGCGGTTCATCCTTCGGCGCAACTTCTCCATCCACCAGGCGTCGCGGCGCGGGGGTTGGGCGGGCACGCTCGAGTTCGTGTTCGACCCGCAGGGTTCGGGGGCCGAGTGGCTGGCGGAAGCCAAGGCGCACCAGGTCCTCGACGTGATCGGTCCACTGGGCAGGGCGTTTGCCTACCCGCGCGCGCCGATCAACTGCCTCCTCGTGTCGGAGGGCTACGGCGCGAGCTCGATCTTCTTCCTGGCGCAGGAGCTTCGCGCCCGGGGCAAGCGGGTCGACATGGTGCTCGGGGCGAGCGGGGAGAGCCATGTGTTCAAGCCGATCGAGGCCAAGCGGCTGTCCCAGACCATCGTCATCGTCACCGCCGACGGCAGCTTGGGTGAGCGCGGCTCGGTGATGGACGTCGTCCCCCGCGCGGCGCAGAGCGCAGGCACCGAGGTGATCTACGCCGCCGGCCCGCGGCCCATGCTCCGGACGGTGGCCGAGTTCTGCATCGAGCAGCGCATCCCCGCGCAGGTCGCGGTGGAGGAGGAGATGGCCTGCGGCACCGGGCTGTGCTTCACGTGCGTCGTGCCGGTGATCCGAAAGGACGGGTCCGGCTACGACAACCTCCGGGCGTGCACCGAGGGGCCCGTGTTCAATCCGGCCCGCGTGTTCTGGGACCGGTGGACGAGCGACGAGACGCGCGCGGTCCCTACGCCCCCGGAGGGCTTCCCACCGATGGTGAGCTCATGGCCGGCGTGAAGCAGAGCCTGTCGGTTGACCTCGCGGGAGTTCGGTTTGCCTCCCCAGTGGTGGCGGCATCGGGGTGCGCCGGGACCGGCCGCGAGCTCGCCGGGCTGGCCGACCTTCGGCGCCTCGGCGGCGTGGTGACGCGGACCCTCACGTTCAAGCCCTCCAGGGGATGGCCGGGTCCCCGTGTGGCCGAGACCGCCTCGGGGATCGTGACCAGCGTCGGGCTTCAGAACGCCGGCGTACGAGCGTTCGTGGCCGAGGACCTACCGCGCCTTGCCCGGGCGGGGATCCCCGTGGTGGCCTCGGTGGGTGGCGCCAGCCTCCAGGGGTACATCCGGGCGGCGAGCATCCTGCGGGGGGAGCGCGGCATCGTGGGCCTCGAGGTGTACCTCTCGGGACCGGACGAGGAGAACGAGGGCCTTCCGTTCTATTCGCGGATCGATCGTATCGCCGAGGTGGTCGGGGCGGTCTCGCGACTGTCCACGGTGCCGGTGTTCGCCAAGCTCCCGGCCCTCCTTCCCGACCTCGTCCCGGCGGCCCGCGGATGCATCCGAGCCGGAGCCCACGGGCTCACGCTCATCGACGCGGTCCCCGGGATGGCGGTGGACGTTCAACGCTTGCGCCCACGCCTCGGCGCCGTCGTCGGAGGGCTCTCCGGGCCGGCCATCCGTCCCATCGCGATCGCGGCGGTGTTCCGGGTGGCCCAGTCATTGCCGCAGGTTCCCGTCATGGGCGTCGGCGGCATCGCCACGGCGGAGGATGCTGTGGAGTTCCTTCTCGCGGGAGCGTGGGCCGTTCAGGTGGGAACCGCGCTCATCGTGAATCCCTCGGCCCCAACGGAGATCGCGCAGGGCATCGCCCGGTATCTGGCTGCCAAGGGCCTGACCTCTCCTGGGGATCTGCGCGAGCGGCTGCGTCTGTACGGCGACCGGCC
>DASPWN010000219.1:0-10075 GCA_035637835.1 Actinomycetota bacterium
GCGGCTGGACTTCGGCAAGGACCTCCTGCCGTGGCTGGTGGGCAACGGCTACCTCGTGCAGTCGTATCCGGCTCGAAGGATCGGTGACCTCGGCAACGTCGAGGACTACATCGAAACGATGGTCGACGTCCTGAACGGGAACTTCGAGTCGGTTGACCGGTTGCTGGGGCCGCCGTTCGACGCCGAACGCCATGTATGGATCGCGCCCGAGACGCTGGCCATGCGCGACTCGACGAGCGGGATGACCCTGGCCGAGAAGATCGGCGAAGGCATGGTGACGATCGGGCCGGCGGTCCGGATGGGACGGTTCTGCGAGATCCATCCGGGGGTCACCATCACCGAGTCGAACCTCGACGACGACATCGAGGTGCATCGGGACGCCAGGATCGAGCGGACGCAGATCAGGGACGGCGCCATCATCGGCCCGGCCGCGTCGCTGTCCGACGTGGTCGTGGGCTCGATGTCGGAGGTTCGCTCGGAGCCGTACAACCCGACGGCCATCGAGTCGTACGTGGCCCTGGGCGACGAAGTCACGGTGTACCCGGGGGTACACCTGACGGGGAACATCTCGGTGTATCCGCGGCTGAAGCTTCCCTCGGGGATCCGGGTGCCGCCCGGGACGGAGATGACCGGCCCGGCCGACGTCCTCCGGTACTTGTAGATGCGGTTCGGCCTCGCGCTCCCTCACTACGATTTCTCGCTGGCCGGAGGCGAGCCGATCTCGTTCGAGTCCACGGCTCGATTCGCCCACATGGCCGAGCGGTTGGAGTTCGATTCAGCCTGGGTGTCCGATCACTTCTTCCTGTCCCTCGCCCGGTACGGGGGCCCGCCGGACCTTCAGGGGTCGTTGGAGGCGCTGACCACGCTGGCGGGCCTGGCCGCCACGACCGAGCGCCTGCGCCTTGGGACCCTGGTGCTCGCCGCGCCGTTCCGCCACCCGGCCGTGCTGGCCAAGGCGGTGACCGCCGTGGACCTCTACTCGGGGGGCCGGCTCGACCTCGGGATCGGCGCGGGGTGGTACGAGGAGGAGTTCCGGGCCTTCGGGTATGGGTTCGGGACGGTTGGGGAACGGTTCGCCGTCCTGGAGGAAACCCTCGAAGTGCTGGGCCAACTGCTGCCAGGTGGCCCGGCGACGTTCCGGGGCAAGCACTTCCAGCTGCACGAGGCGTTCAACCATCCGCCGCCGACGCAGACCCCGCGTCCGCCGATCTGGCTCGGAGCAAAGGGCGGGGACCGTTCCCTGCGCCTGGCGGCGCGGCACGCCGACGGCTGGAACACCGTGTGGCGGTGGACGCCCGAGGCCTACGCCGATCGGGTCCGGCGAGCCAGGGAGGCCTGCGACGAGGAAGGCCGGGACCCTCGGTCGTTGCGACTCTCACTCGGGATGTACATGGTTGTGGGTGAGGACCACGACGACCTGGTGGCCAGGTTCCGGATTCTGCAGAGCTGGATGCCGGGGGGCGCGCTCGATCGAGAGACGCTCGAGTCGTTCATGTCGGACACGCTGACCGGGACGCCCGACCAAGTGCTGGAGCGGGTGGCCCGGTTCGCCGAGCTCGGGGTGGAGGAGGTCATCGTGGCGCCCGCGCCCATCCCCTTCGCCCTGCCCGACCCATCCATCGTGGAGGTCTTCGCCGAAACCGTGATGCCGAAGGCACGCGAGCTCTAGTTGTGGAGTTCCTCGACGCCGCCGTGTCGGTTCTTCGGGAGGAGGGGAAGCCGCTTCACTGGACGGTGGTCCAGGATCTGGCGTTGAAGCGCGGCTACCTGGATCCGTTCACCCAGCGGGACATCCGAAAGAACCTGCTGGCGGCGCTGGCCACCGCCGCGAGGACCGGGGTCGTGGTGAAGGAGGATCGGGGGATCTACCGTCTGCCGTGAGCCCGGTCAGGCCGCCATGAGCCGGTTCAGGGCCGGTAGACCACGCCGGCGAAGCGCTCGAGCTTCTCGAACCGGTGCTCGGCGTCGATGTACCGGACGGTGCCCGACCGCGACCGCATCACCAGGGAATGGGTGATCGCGCCGTCCTCGGCGTAGCGGACCCCCCGGAGCAGCGAGCCGTCGGTGATCCCGGTGGCGGCGAAGAACACGTCCTCCCCGGCCACCAGGTCGTTCGTGGTGAGCACTTTGTCGAGGTCGAAGTCGTCGTCCAGGAGCTGGCGGCGTTCCTCGTCGTCCCGTGGATACAGGCGGCTCTGGATCGCCCCCCCCAGGCATTTCAGCGCCGCAGCGGCGATGACACCCTCCGGGGTTCCCCCGATGCCGAGAAGGAGGTCGATGCCCGACGATGGCCGGGCAGTGGCGATGGCTCCGGCAACGTCGCCATCGGTGATGAGGAAGGCCCGTGCGCCGGCCTCCCGGACCCGGGCGATGATCTCCTTGTGACGGTCCCGGTCCAGGATGACTACGCCGATCTCCTCGGGGCGGACCCCCTTGGCCTTGGCCACCAGGCGCACGTTCTCCTCGGGTGACGCCGTGACGTCGATGACGTCGGCCGCCTCCTGCCCGGCGGCGACCTTCTCCATGTAGACGGCGGCGCCGGGGAAGAACATGCTGCCTCGTTCGGCCAGCGCGATGACCGCCAGCGCGTTGGGCTGGCCGGTGGCGGTGAGCCGGGTCCCGTCGATGGGATCCACCGCGACGTCGACGGCGGGGCCGCCCCCGTCGCCCACCACTTCGCCGTTGTAGAGCATCGGCGCCCGGTCCTTCTCGCCCTCGCCGATCACGACCGTGCCGTGCATCGACACCGTGTCGATCATGCCCCGCATCGCGTCCACGGCGGCCTGATCGGCCGCCTCCTTGTCGCCCCGTCCCACCCACCGTCCGGCGGCGAGCGCGGCCGCCTCTGTCACGCGGACCAATTCCAGCGCCAGGTTGCGGTCCGGCCTCATCTTGGTCATGACCTACGCCACCTCCGGGTGCGTGTGTCGAGCCTCGTCGGTTCGGCCCCGAGGTCCCCATGGTACGCCGACCCCTTCGCCTGGTGTCCCGGGATGCCGTCCCGCAGGAGGCCCTGAGCCACGAACCAGTCGACGGTTCGGCGGAGGGTCTCCCCGAGCGGCATGTAGACCAGCCCGAGCTCCCGCGTGGCCCTGGACCCGTCGTACCGATGACCGTGCAGTCCGGCCATCACGACCTCCCGGCAGACCGGTGGGGTCCGCCCCACCGCCCGGGCCGCCGCCTCCACGACGGCCGCGGCGGGCAGGACCAAGCGAGGGGGGACGAACCAGGTCCTCGGGGGCCGTCCGGTGAGGCCCCGGAGGACATCCAGCGCTTCGCGGAGCCTGACGGACACTCCCGACAGGATGTAGCGCTCCCCGGGACGCCCGCGCTCGGCTGCCCGCACGTGCCCCAGGGCGCAATCGTCGACGTCGACGAACGAGAGCCAGGCGTCGAAGGCCAGGGGCAGCCGGCCCCTGGCCGCGGCGAGCAGGAGCCGGGCCGTGCCCTCGGAACGGCCCGGTCCCTGCACCGACGACGGGTCGACGCACACCACCTCGAGCCCGAGTTCGGGCCCCCGATCCAGGACGAGCCGTTCCGCCTGGAACTTGGATCGCTCGTAGGCCGTGAGGAACCACCCACGATGTGCGGTGTCCTCCCGCCCGACGTCCCCGGCCGGCTCCCCGATGGCCGCCGCAGAGGACGTGTGGACGAACCGCCGAACGCCCGCTCGAGCCGCCGCCTCCAGGACGTTCCGCGTCCCCTCCACGTTGATCCGAACGAGCGGCGACGGGTCGTGCAGGCAGGAGGCGTTCAGCCCGGCCGCGTGGAAGACCACCTCGCACCCGGCAGCCGCTCGGAAGATGGCATCGGGTTGGGCCATGTCACCGAGCACGGGGCGCGCGCCCGCGCGCGCGAGCGCGGCGGCGCCCGCCTCGGTGCGGGAGAGCGCCACGACCTCCCAGCCTCGGTCGACCAGCGCGTGCACCACGCCGCCGCCGACGAAGCCGGTTCCGCCCGTCACGAGCGCGGCCCCGCGCACGGCGCTCAGCCGCGGCCGAACGGGGAGACGTTCCCGGCGAACCGGGCCAGGTACTCAAGCGCCGACACGACCGTGATGGCCGCCGCGGCTAGCATGGCCCACTGGTCCAGGTACAGCGGCCCGATCGTCGATCCGGTTCGAAGGATGGCCAAGAAGATCGCCACGAACTGGACGTTCGCCTTCAGTTTGCCCCAGATCGATGTCCGCATGACCGCACCGTCGGCGGCGACCACCCCCCGCAGCCCCAGGATCAGTAGCTCGCGTCCGACGATGATGGCGGCGATCCACGCGGAAGCCCGCCCCACCGATACGAGCGCGATCAGAACCCCCGAGACGAGCAGCTTGTCGGCCGTCGTGTCCAGGAAGCCGCCGAGCGTCGTGGTCGCGGCCCATCGGCGGGCCAGGTAGCCGTCGAAGAAGTCCGTCACAGCGGCGAAGGTGAACAACGCGGCGGCCACCCCGTACGCGTGATCGAACGGGTCGGACAGGAGGAGCCACATCACGACCGGGACCAGGATCACCCGCAGGTACGTGAGCAGTCGAAGGATCGATGCCGCCCGGGCTTCGCGTTCATCCACTCCAGGTGACCCCCTGGCCACCCTAGCAGCGGCCTCAGCCCGCCGCAGTCCGTACCGCCTCGGCGGAATCGAGCGCGAGGACCAGGTCGGCCAGGGTGCGCGCCGATCCTATGTCCGTCTCCCGGACCGCCCGCTTCACTCGGGGCACCGCGGGCGGTGTCGCCGACAGCTCCCGGACGCCCAACCCGAGCAGGATGGGCACCGCGACCGGGTCGCCCGCGATCTCCCCGCACACGCCGACCATCCGTCCATACGACCGGGCGCCCTGGACCGTCATCTGGATGAGCCGAAGCACAGCCGGGTGCAGTGCGTCGGCGAAGCCTGCGACGCGCTCGTTGCCGCGTTCGGCGGCGAGCGTGTATTGCGTGAGGTCGTTCGTCCCGATCGAGAAGAAGTCAACGTCCGGCGCGAATACCTCGGCGGAGAGCGCCGCCGCCGGGACCTCCACCATGATCCCCACCTCGAGCTGCGACGGGACCCGGCCGCCGGTGCTTTCGACCTCGTGTCGGGCTTCCTCCACCAGGGCCTTCGCCGCTCTGAGCTCTGCGAGCGATGTCACCATGGGGAACATCACCTTCACGGGATGATCCGCCGCGACCCGAAGGATCGCCCGCAGCTGCGTCCGAAGGACGTCCGGCCGCGCTAGGCCGAGCCGGAGGCCGCGCAGGCCGAGGAAGGGGTTCGCCTCGGCGGGCACCGGGAGGTACGGGAGCGGCTTGTCGCCCCCCACGTCCAGGGTTCGAAGGATCAACGGACGGCCCGCGAGCGGCTCGGCGATGCCGCGATAGGCGGCTTCCTGCTCCTGCTCGCTCGGCATCGTGTCCCGTCCGATGAACAGGAACTCGGTTCGAAGCAGGCCGACCCCTTCGGCACCGGCATCCAGCGCGGCCTCGACGTCGGAGGGCTGGCCCACATTGGCCAGCACCTCGATCGACGTTCCATCTCGGGTGATTGCGGGGCGCGTCGCCTCGGCCCGGGCGGCGGCCTCCGATGCGCGGAACGATTCGGCCCGGCGCTCCGCCTCGGCGATCTGCGCCTGCTCCGGGTCGGAGCGGACCGTGCCCCCCTCGCCGTCGACGATCACGGTCGCCCCCTCCGCGATCTCCAGGACCGCCCGGCCCAAGCCGACAACGGCGGGGATCCCGAGCGAGCGCGCCAGGATCGCCGAGTGCGATGTGGGGCCTCCCAGCGCGGTGGCGATCCCCACCACGATCGCGGGATCCAAGCCCGCGGTGTCGGCCGGGGTGAGGTCCGCGGCGATCAGCACACCCCCGCCGGCGAGTGACGGCCGGGCGCTCGCGCCCCCCAGCAGGTGGGCGAGTACCTGCGCCCCGACCGCCTCGACGTCGGCGGCCCGCTCGCGAAGGTAAAGATCGTCTAGGGCCCGCCAGGTCTCCGCCACCCGATCGACGGCTTCCTTCCACGCCTCCCCCGCCCCGCGAGCTCCGTCGAGGATCGCCGACCGGACCGGCGCGATGAGCTCCTCGTCCTCCAGGAACAACAGGTGCGCATCGAAGATCGCGGCGCTCTGCTCGTCGGCCCGGGTGGCGACCGTCGCACGAGTGGCCGAGATCTCCACCCGCGTGGCATCGATCGCTGCCTCCAGCGCCGCCCACTCCTCCTTTGGCTCGCCGGCCGGCCCGGACGGGACCTCGATGTCTGGAGCGCGGACGTGGCGGGCCGGGCCCACGGCGACGCCCGGCGAGGCGGGCAAGCCGGACAGTGTGCCGTCGACCGCGACGAACGCCGGCGCCTCCGCGGCCCCGCCGTCGCTCCGAGCCGTCGCGGAGGGCTGGCTCTCGACGTCATCGCCGAACCGCTGGGCCGCGAGGGCCCCGATGGCGTCGATGGCCGCCTGGGCTTCCGGTCCCCGCGCCACCACCTCGATCTGATGGCCCTGGCGGACCCCCAGCGTGGCCACCGCGTTCAGGCTCCTGGCATTGGCCGGCCCCGCCCCGGTGGTGCGGTTGGTCACGCGGACGTCCGCGTTGAACCGTCCGGCCGTCTGGACGAACCGAGCGGCCGGCCTGGCGTGGAGCCCGAGGGGGTTCTCCACCGAGAGCCGAACGCTCGCCTGCGGTCCGGCCGCCTCTCCGGCGGCCGAAGCCGAGAGCGGGGCGGCCGGCGACGGTGCCGGCGTCCCGAGGTGCGCGGCCTTGGGTCCCAGTCCCCCTCGGGCCTCCTCGGCGACCTCGGCGAGCGACCTCCCCAGCTTGGCCGCCACCGCGGCGGCGACGGCACCCTCGACGAACGGCGCCTCGCACAGCAGGACCCGCCCCCGTCGATCGGTCGGCAGCATGTCCAGGGCCATCTCCGCCGAGAGCACGGCGCTCCCCAGGTCCATCAGGACGAGCACGCCATCCTCGGACCAGGCGCGCTCGATGGCCTGCATAACGAGGACCGCGTCGGTCCCCATGGGCCGGTCGGGCATGTCGAGGCCGCCCACCGGTTCCAGGCGGATGTCCGCGCCGCCCATCTCGCGCGCCAGCTCGGCCACGCCCTCGGCGACCTTCGGGCTGTGCGAGACCAGGACGATGCCGATCACGTGATCACCGGATCCTCGCCCGAAGCCTACCGGCCGGGGGTGGCCGGCCGCCCTCAGGACAATCCGTAGGCCCGGTACAGGAGCTCGACCGGATGGACGGAGGGGATCCCTGTCGCCCGGGTGATCTGCCACCGGCAGGTCTCGCTGTCGCACGCGGCGACCTCCGTCGCCACCTCCGTGACCTGACGGAACAGCGGCGCACCCACCTCCATGGCGATGTCGTACTTCTCGGTCTTCAGTCCGTAGGTCCCGGCCACGCCGCAGCACTCGACATCGCTGTCCACCACCTCGAGCCCGGGGATCAGGCGGAACAGCTCGAGCGCCGGCTTGCCGATACCGTGGCCCCGCTGCTGGCACGGCGCGTGGTAGGGGACTCGCATGTCGAGCGGCCGGAAGTCGGTTCGTAGCGCTCCCCGCTCGTGCAGGTTCAGCAGGAACTCGCAGATGTCGAACATGTGGGCCGACACCGTTCGCAGGTCCTGGTCGTCCTCCAGCTCGAGGATCTCCCGGGCCTCTCGTTTCAGCATCAGCCCGCAGCTGGTCGAGGTGGCCACGATGTCATAGCCGCGCCGGGCGTACGGCTCGAGGTGCCGGGCGAGCTTGCGGACGTATCGCTGCGCGTCGTCGAACAGCCCGTTCGACTGCAGCGGCAGCCCGCAACAGTCCTGCCGGGGGACGATCACCCGGTAGCCGTTGTGTTCCAGCACGGCCACGGCCATCTGGGCCACATGGGGTTCGAAGTGGTTCGCGCTGCACCCGTGGAAGTACACGATGGCTTTCGTGGCCGGGGCGAGCGGGGCGTGGTGGCGGGCCCACGACTGAAACGTCCGGCTGGCGAAGAGCGGCATGGGCGCTTGCCGGTGGACCCGAAGCGTTCGCTCCACGAGCCAGCGGAACGCGCGGTTCTCGAGGAAGAAGTTGGCGATGGGGGCGAGCGGCGTCCCCACCTTCCCCATGGCGCTCGGCCGGGCGATGATCCGGTCCCGGAGAGGGATCCCTCGCTGGGCCTTCATCTTCGCCCGGGCCTGGGAGTTGATCTCGGCGATCTTCACGCCCTGGGGGCAGACCGTGGTGCAGATCCCGCATCCGGAGCAGTAGTCGAGGGATGCATCGGGCGAGCCGTCGTCGGTCCGGAACCGCTCGAGCTGTGGCCCGACGTACTTCGGCCCGGGGAAGAGCGGCGTGACGTTCGACACGGGGCAGAACGTCTCGCAGATCGTGCACTTCACGCAGTGGTCCAGCGACCCCCGGACCCACTCCATCGTATCCATCAGGTGGCCCCCTCCACGATCGCGGACGCCACAGCGAAACCCGATGCCAGGGCCAGGCCGTTGCCCGACAGCTCCCGCCACGGTTCGGCCCCCCCGAGTGCGGCGCCGGCGGCGAAGAGATTGCGGAACGCCACGTTCCCCTCGAGGTCGAGCGGCCGCAGGCGTTCGTCCACGGAGATCCCCGCTCGGGCCATGGGTTGGTCGTCGAAATACCGCGGCACGAACCGAGGCTCGCCGACGGGGGGGACCCCCGTCACCGCCAACCCGAACACCGACTCGTGGACCTCGCCGTAGGAGTCGAGGAAGAGGGCGCCCTCGGCGAACCCCCCGGTCGCCAACACGAACCACCTGGCGTCGATGGGCGTTGCGCGGGCCGCCGCGGTCTGCATGACCACGTGGGTCACCACGTCATCGTTCGTCTCCGCGCCTGCGGCCGTCGATCCGATCAGGAGCCGGCCTCCCGCGCGGACGAACGCGTCGCGCAGCGCGTGGAAGAGCCGGATGCCGGCCACCGAGGGCGGCAGCGTGGGCACCTCGAAGACCGGCCGCCCCAGGCGATCCTGGAGATCGAGCCAGGTCGTTCGGTGCTCGCCGAGGCCGAGCACGGACGGGAACCCCACCGACTCGCCCGGCTCCAGCCTGGGAAGCAGCTCCGCCGCCACCACCGACCGGAACTCCTGATCCTCGAACATCCGCGCGTAGCCGAGCGGGCTCACGTCGGCTTCTGCGCCGGGATCGGTGAGGTGCACGGGCCGCGCGTCCACGGTCACGCCGGTCGGGAGCTTGGCCTGGGACAGGTTATCGACCAGCAACCGGGGATAAAAGTCCTTCAGGGCCCGGAGGCCGGCGAACGCGAACCGGCCCCCCGATCGGAGGTCCCCGGCGGCCATGGCCTCCGGGACGAGCGCCGATGGCTTGGGCACCCCCACGGCGGTGGGGAGCAGGAGGTTCTCCTCGATGGTCCCGACGTAGGCGAGCGACGGCACGAGTGCTCGGAGCCACTCGGCGCTGGCCGCCACCGTGTCCGCCGGCAGCCGTGCGTAGGGATGCTCCGGTCGCTCGGAAACGAAGGAGGCAAGCGCGTCGGCCGGGCGCTCCACCAGGTCGGGGGCATAGCCCAGCACGTCGATCGTGGGGGGGGCGAGATGCGTGGCACCCGGTCCCTTCGCCACCAACGTGGTTCGAAGGCCAGCCTGGGCCAGGCGCACGCCCGCGGTCAGCCCGGCCAGGCCCGCCCCGACCACCACGGCGTCGGGGCTCATGCGGCGCCCACCCAGGCACCCGGCAGGTGGGCGACGTCGAGGATCCCCTGGAAGATCCAGTCGTCCAGCCTGGCCTGACGGAGCTGGTCGCCGTACAGGATCGGCTGGACCCCCTTCCACCGTTCCTGGACGAAGTCGAGCAGCGAGCGGTTGGCGGCCTCGCCGGCGATCTTCTCCACCTGGTGCAGGATCCCGGTGGCCCGGTAGATGCAAAAACCGCCCTGGCAGGGCCCCATCCCCAGCCGTACCGTCCGCCGGATGTCGTCGAGGTCGATTGTCTCGCGGCGACGCATGGCCGCCTCGAGGCGACGGCGGGGAACGAGCTCGCACTCGCAGATGAGCTGGTCTTCATGGAGCGTGGCCTCCCGACGCTCCACGCGCGAGCCGAGCCAGTAGTACCGGCCCTGCTCGGAATCGGGCAAGGGTTCGTCCGCGGT
>DASPWN010000220.1:0-2745 GCA_035637835.1 Actinomycetota bacterium
CGCCTGGTGAAGCAGGTCGAGAGCCTGAAGTACGGCGATCCCATGGACCCGACCGTGGACGTCGGACCGCTGATCGACGCCGGGTCGCTCGAGCGCATCGCGACCTGGGTAGATGAGGCCGTGGCCCAGGGCGCCGAGGTCCTGACCGGCGGCCGCCGGGACGACCCCTTCTACGCGCCGACGGTGCTGGCCGGGACGAGCCCGGAGATGAAGGTGCGGTGCGAGGAGATCTTCGGGCCGGTCACGACCGTAAGCCCCTACCAGACCTTCGAGGAGGCCATCGCCGAGGTCAACAACTCGCGGTACGGTCTGCAGGCGGGCGTGTTCACCCGGGACATCGACCGGGCGTTCCAGGCTCACCGGGAGATCGATGTTGGCGGGGTCATCGTGAACGACCAGTCGGCGTTCCGGGCGGATCAGATGCCGTACGGCGGCTCGAAGGACTCGGGGTTCGGCCGGGAAGGGCTCAGGTTCGCCATGGAGGAGATGACCGATCCTCGGATCATGGTCCTCTCGCACGTCCCGCTGTAGCGAACCAAACCTTCCAAGGCGACGGGGGTTACCCTGGAACGGTGAACGGGAACACGCTGCTGCTCATCCTGGTCCCCTTCGCCTTCCTGGCCGGCGGCCTCGCTGTGTTCCTGGCGATGTCGGCCCGCCACGAGGTCCATGCCCTGGAAGTGGGGATGGAGCCCGAGCGGCGGGTCCGGCCCTGGTGGGGGAACCCACTCCTGTGGGTGGTGGCAAGCGTCGGGTTCGCGTTCCTCGGGCTGGTGATCGCGCCCAGGCTGTTTGGGGTGGCCTTCCTGCTGCTGCCGTTCATGTGGGTGAGCGGCGTTCGCCGCCGCGAGCGGCGGTAGCCAGGACCTCGTCGGCGAAGTCGGCGATCCGGCCGGCGAGCTCCTTCTCCCTGTGCCAGAAGAAGTGGTCGGTCCCCGGAACGATCGCCACCTCGGCCCGCGGCAGCCTCCGGGCGAGCGTCTCGAGCTCGGGCCGGGGGGAGATCGTGTCGCCCTGCCCGGAGGCCAGCAACACCGGCACGCCGAGGACACGGAGTTCGGAGGGGGCGGGGAGGTCCGGCAGATCCACCGCGGATTCACCGAGCGGAAGCCCGACCAGGGCCAGCGCGGCCACCCGCTCGTCCTGGACGGCCTCCCGGAGGGCGACGTTCGCCCCGAACGACCAGCCGCACACGAGCGTTGGTCCGTCGGCAGCCTCCCGGACCCGCGAGATCGCGGCGGCCGCGTCGCCGACCTCGCCGCGTCCTGCGGAGAAGGACCCGCCGGACTGCATCACGCCTCGGAAGTTGAACGAGAGCACGGCGAACCCTCTCGCCGACAGCTCGTTCCGGATGGCCCACAGGACCGGATGGTCCTTGCTCCCTCCCTGGCGAGGATCGGCGTGACAGACCACGGCTGAGCCTCGAGCCTGGATCCTGGGAAGGCGGAGCTCTCCTTCCAGCGACACCCCGTCATCGGTCGTGAAGCGAACCTCGTCCACCTCGACGATGCTATTCCACCATGACTCGAACACCGCCCGATCGGGCAACGCGGCGGGGCCTCGCCATCCGGGACCCGCTGCCCTGGCGAGATCTCGTGGAGATCGTCCAGACCGCAGAGCAGGCCGGGTACGAGGCCCTGTTCGTTCCGGAGAGCTCGGGGCGCGAGGCCTTTTCAACCTTGGCGGGGCTGTCCGGGTACACCGACGCGCTCCTCCTGGGGACCGGCATCGTGACGATCGTGGCCCGTCGCCTGTCGACGACGGCAATGGCGGCCGCCACCCTGTACGAGATCTCCGGTGGCCGATTGGTCCTCGGCCTGGGGACCGGCCCGGTGGGTCCCGGCGTCCTCGACCGCCTCCGCGAGTACGTCACCCTGCTCCGGTCGGCCCTCGCCGGCGAGGAGGTCGAGACGCCTGAGAACGACCGGTTCCGCCTCTCGTTCCATCCGGGCCGGGCCGTCCCGATCTGGCTCGCCGCGTTGAGCCCCAGGGCCATGCGGCTGGCTGGAGAAGTCGCCGACGGCGTGCTGCTGAACTGGTGTCCGCCCGAACGGGTCGCGTTCGCGCGGGAGCGGATCCGCGAGGGCGCGGAGGCGGCGGGGCGCGACCCTGCCTCGGTGACCCTCGCCGTGTACGTCCGGGCATGCGTGGGCCAGGAGCCTGGGGCCGCCATGGCCGCGCTCGCGGCCATGGCGGCCCAGTACGCCTCCTACCCGGCCTATCGTCGCCAGTTCGAGGCGGTCGGCCTGGGGGAACAGGCCGGGGCGGCGGCGGAGGCCCTCGCCGCGGGAAAGCCCGACCGCGTGCCCGAGGAGCTGGTCCGCCGGGTGTGCCTCACGGGTGAGGCCCTCGAGGCCCGGGCTGGGCTCCGGGCGTACGCCGATGCCGGCGCCGACCTCCCGGTGGTCTATCCCGTGGCCACGCGGGACGCCCTGTCGTCGATCCTGGGGACGGCCTTCGCGCTCGCGCCCCACACGGAGGTGGCGTGACGGCCCCCGTGCCACCGGCTCGTCGGGGCATATCGTCGTGAAGAGGGGGGATATTTACACGGTCCGCACCGTGGCAAAGGGGAAAACCGATGACCTACACGATCTGTGAGCCCTGCATCGACATCAAGGACAAGGCGTGCGTCGACGAGTGTCCGGTCGACTGCATCTACGAGGGACCGCGCATGCTCTACATCCACCCCGATGAGTGCGTCGACTGTGGGGCGTGTGAGCCGGTGTGTCCGGTGACGGCGATCTT
>DASPWN010000221.1:0-6746 GCA_035637835.1 Actinomycetota bacterium
CCGTGATCAGCCAGGTCATGGAATACTTCGAGATCTTCCTCGGCCGGATGCAGATGTGCCGCAAGGCCGCCGAGGTCCTCGACACCAAGTTCAAGCTCACGATCAATGGGGCGGAGCTGGCGTGAGGGGCAGCAGCCGGAACCTGTGGCTCTCGGTCGCGTTCGTCGGCGTCCTGGTGGCCGGCTCCGTCGGCGCGTTCGTGGGCGGCATCCGACCGGTGCTCGGCCTGGATCTGGAAGGCGGGGTCTCGGTCGTGCTGGCCGCGCCAGATGGGACGCCCAAGGCGGTCATGGAGCGGGCCCTGGAGAACATCCGCAACCGGGTCGACGCCTTCGGCGTGGGCGAGCCGCTCCTGTTCCTGTCGGGCAACACCATCGAGGTCCAGCTGCCGGGCCTGGCCCGGGGATCCATCGAGGAACGCGCCAAGGACCAGTACTGCATGGAGGGCGGCGGCGGATCGGTCTACCGGTGCTTCGCCACACAGTCGGAGGCGGCCACCGAGCTCGACGCCACGACGGTGAAGACCGTGCTGAACAGCGTCTGCCTGTCCGGGCTCTCCGAGTTCGACGGCTCGCCCCAGTGCTTCGGCTCGCGGAAGGACGCGAACTCGGCGATCCAGGGCATCTCGGTAGCGAAGCAGGGCGGGCAGTGGTGCCTGGCCGCGACGGGCCTGGGCACCGACCCCTGCTTCGACTCCAAGGACCAGGCGAACGCGGCGCTGGCCGGGCTCGGCACCACGGTCTCGCAAAGCTACTGCGTGCAGGGGTCCACGGGCGAGACCCTGTCGACGGATGCGGGCGCGTCGTGCTTCCCGGAGAAGGCCCAGGCCACGGAGGCGCTGTCCGCCATCTCCGTCCAGCACGAGACGCGCGAGTTCTGCGTGATCAGCTCGGCCGGGAAGGGCCTGGGGTGCTTCCTGACCAGGGACGCGGCGCAGGCACAGCTCCAGAAGACCGGGCAGGAGCGCCTCCTCCAGGTAATCGGCACCACCGCCCGACTCGAGCAGCGTGAGGTGCTCCAGATCCTGGCCCTCGGCACATCGGAGTTCGATTCCACGCCGGTCACGTGTGGCAGCGCAACGGAGCAGGCGACCCCCCAGTGCAGCTTCGAGGCGTTGAAGGGCCGCACGGTCGTCTTCATGGGCGAGGAGGGCGACAAGTACCGGCTCGGACCGGTCCTGATCACCGGCGACCTCATCAAGCGGGCCACCGCGGTCTACAGCACCGGTGGCCAGAACGGCGGGGTGCCCGGCTGGCAGATCGACTTCACCACCACTTCCGCAGGGGCGAACACCTTCTCGGATGTCACCACTCGGCTGAAGGGCAAGCAACTCGCGATCGTCGTGGACAACGTGGTCATCTCGGCCCCGACCGTTCAGGGCGTCATCTCGAGCAACGGCGTCATCACCGGGAGCTTCACCAAGGCCCGGGCCCAGGATCTGGCCACCCAGTTGAACTCCGGCGCCCTCCCGGTCAACCTGAAGAAGGAGCAGGTCGAGACGGTGAGCCCCACGCTCGGCCGCCAGTCGCTCCACCAGGGCTTGGTGGCGGGGGTGGTCGGTCTGATCCTGCTCGCCCTGTACCTGCTGTTCTACTACCGGCTGCTCGGCCTGGTGGCCTGGCTGGGCATGACCATCTGGGCCGTGCTGGCAATGGCGCTCGTGTCGATCGCCGGTCGCACGTTCGGCTACGCGCTGACCCTTGCGGGGGTGGCCGGCCTGGTCATCTCGCTCGGTGTCACCGCGGATTCCTACATCGTGTTCTTCGAGCGATTGAAGGACGAGGTGCGACACGGCAAGTCGCCCAGGGCCGCGGTGCAGCCCGCGTTCAAGCGGGCGTACCGCACCATCGTTGCGGCCGACATCGTCACGGCCCTGGCCGCCATCATCCTGTACGTCACCGCGATCAGCTCGGTGCGCGGATTCGCCCTGACCCTCGGCGTGGCGACCCTGCTCGACCTATTCGTCGTGTACTTCTTCAAGCGGCCGACGGTCTTCCTAATCGCCCGGAACGAACGCCTGGTGAACCTGCATGGCTTCGGGCTGACGAGTGGTGTAGCCGCGGAGCCCCTCCGGGGCGAGCCGGTGCCGGTGGCTGGAGGGTCGAAATGAACCTCAGACACGCCGTCGCCACCTTCCGGGGGCACCGGGAGCCGCATTTCCGGATCATCGAGCACCGCAGGTGGTGGTTCCTGCTCTCCGGCGCCGTGATCGCGTTGTCCATCGTGGGCCTCGCCGTTCGCCACCTCAACCTGTCGATCGACTTCGAGGGGGGCTCGCAGCTCACGTACGCCAACAACACGGGCGTCTCGGCCGAGGAGGTGCAGGCGATCCTTCAGCGCCCCCCGTGGAGCCTCTCGGGCACCGAGGTTCAGATCGTCGGGGGCAACCAGCTCTCGGTTCGGACCACCAGCCTCACCGAGCTCTCCGACGTTGAACGGACAGATCTGATCGACGGGCTAGCCGAGCAGGCCGGGGTGAGTCCCTCCGACATCAGCCGGACGGACGTCGGGCCGACGTGGGGGGCCGAGATCTCCCGCAAGGCCCTCGAGGGCCTGATCGTGGTGCTGGTCGCCATCACCATCTACATCGCCCTGCGGTTCGAGTGGAAGATGGCGGTGGGAGCGCAGGTGGCCATGGTCCACGACGTCCTGATCACCGGTGGGGTCTACGCGCTGACCGGCCGTGAGGTGACGCCGGCCACCGTGATCGCCATCCTGACGATCCTGGGGTACTCCCTGTACGACACGGTGGTGATCTACGACAAGATCGGAGAGAACACCGAGTCGCCCGCCCTACTGGCCAAGGACACCTACGGCGGCGTGGTGAACATGTCCCTGAACCAGGTGTTCATGCGTTCGGTGAACACCTCGCTCGTGGTGCTGTTCCCCATCGCGTCACTGCTGTTGTTCGGTGGAACCACACTGAAGGACTTCGCCTTCGCCATGCTGATCGGCGTCACCTCGGGTGCGTACTCCTCGATCTTCGTCGCGGCGCCAATCTTGTCGGTGCTGAAGGAGCGGGAGCCGAAGTACGCGCAGCTTCGCACCCGAGCCACGGCGCGGGACGCCGCGGGGCGTCCGCTGCGGCCCGTCCCGAGCGAGCGAGCCATGGCCTCGGCCGACGGGGACGGTCGGCCCGTGCCGTCCGCCGTGGGTGCCCGCCCAGCCGGCGGGAGCACGGCCCGAAGCGTCCAAGGGGCGGGACGGCCCCGTCCCAGGCCGAAGAAGAAGCGCAAGCGGAGGTAGCACGTGAACGCCGAGCGGCTCAAGGCGCTCGTCAGGGACGTGCCGGACTTCCCCCAGCCGGGCATCGTGTTCAAGGACATCACCCCGCTCCTGGCCGACGAGATCGCCTTCTCCACGGTCATCGACCTCATCGTGGTTCATTTCGGCCGGGGGAGCGTGGACAAGGTGGTGGGGATCGAGGCCCGTGGGTTCATCCTGGCCTCCCCGGTGGCGTATCACTTCGGAGCGGGGTTCGTTCCCGTGCGGAAGAAGGACAAGCTGCCCTGGGAGACCGAGTCCGAGGAGTACGAGCTCGAGTACGGGACCGCCACGCTGGAGATCCACCGTGACGGCGTGGCCCCGGGCGAGCGGGTCCTGATCGTCGACGACGTCCTCGCGACCGGCGGCACGGCCCGGGCCACCGCGCGCCTGGTGGAGCGGATCGGCGGCAAGGTCGTGGGGATCGCCTTCCTGATCGAGCTGGGGTTCCTGAATGGCCGACAGCAGCTCGACGGCTACGATCTGTTCACGCTGATCAGCTACTGAGTCATTCCCCGCGGCTACACTGGCATGCCGGGAGGACCGCCGTGGACAGCCGGGAGCAGACCAGGACCGAACGCCGGGGAGGTCTGCTCTCTCGCCTACGACCGGGGGCGGAGGAAGGGCAGGCCCGGGACGGCCTGGAGCCGGTGCTCCGAACCCTTCGCTCCTACAACGCCAAGGCCGACACCAAGGAGATCGAGCGGGCCTACCGGTTCGCCGAGGTCCACCACGCGGGCCAGAAGCGACTGTCCGGCGAGGACTTCATCGAACACCCGCTCTCGGTATCCCAGATCTTGGCCGACCTCGGGCTCGACACCACCACGCTGACCGCCGCGCTCCTACACGACGTGGTGGAGGACACCGACGTCACGCTGGAGGAGCTGGAGGCGGACTTCGGTCAAGACGTGGGCAGGATCGTGGACGGCCTGACCAAACTGCAGGCCATCGCGTTCAAGTCGCGCCAGCAGGAGCAGGCCGAGAACGTCCGCAAGATGATCGTTGCCATGGCCGGCGACATCAGGGTCCTGCTGATCAAGCTGGCCGACCGGCTGCACAACATGCGAACGCTCTCCGCCCTCTCGCCCACCAAGCAGCGTGAGAATGCCATCGAGACCCTGGATATCTATGCACCGCTCGCCCACCGCCTGGGCGTGCAGCAGATGAAGTGGGAGCTCGAGGACCTCTCGTTCAAGACGCTGTATCCGGGCCCCTACCGAGAGATCGCCAGCCTGGTGGAGCGGCGGCGCGACGACCGACAACGGTACGTGGAGACCGTCCTGTCCGCGGCCCGGGCCAGGCTCAAAGATGCGGGGGTGAAGGCCGAGGTCGAGGGCCGGCCCAAGCACCTGTACTCCATCTACGAGAAGATGGTGTTGGGCGGCAAGGAGTTCAACGAGATTTACGACCTCGCCGGGATCCGCGTCCTGGTGGGCAACCTGCGCGACTGCTACGGGGCGCTCGGCGCCATCCACTCGCTGTGGAAGCCGGTGCCCGGCAGGTTCAAGGACTACATCGCGATGCCCAAGTCGAACATGTACCAATCCCTCCACACCACGGTGGTCGGGCCCCAGGGCCGGCCCATCGAGATCCAGATCCGGACCCATGAGATGCATCGCACCGCTGAGTTCGGGATCGCCGCGCACTGGCGGTACAAGGAAGGGCGCGACGGCAAGCGGGCCAAGGAGGCCGCCGACCTCGCGTGGCTGGGTCACATGATGGAGTGGCTGAAGGACATGGCCGATCCCCGGGAGTTCATGGAGGGCTTGAAGATCGACCTGTACCGGGGACAGGTCTTCGTGTTCACCCCCAAAGGCGACGTGGTCAACCTACCGGCCGGCGCGACGCCGGTGGACTTCGCCTACTCGATCCACACCGAGGTCGGCCACCGCACGATCGGCGGCAAGATCAACGGCAAGCTGGTCCCGCTCGACTACGAGCTGCGGACGGGCGACACTGTGGACATCCTGACGTCGAAGGCCACGGGCGAGGGCCCCTCCCAGGACTGGCTGAAGTTCGTGGTCACGCCCAGGGCTCGCAGCAAGATCCGCCAATGGTTCTCCCGGGAGCGGCGGGAGGACGCGATGGAGGAGGGGCGCGAACAGCTGCATCGGTTGATGCGCAAGCAGAACGTCCCGTTCAAGCGCCTGGCCACCGAGGAGGCGCTGGAGCAGTTGGCGGGGGAGATGAAGTTCGCCGGCCTCGAGTCGCTGTACGTGGCCATGGGTGAGGGCCACGTCTCGCCCCAGTCGGTCGTGGCCCGGTTGATGCGCGCCGTCGCCGGAACGACCGAGGAGGACGCGACCGAGGTCCCCCTGGCCCGGCCGGTCCGGGTGGGGGGGGCCGACGTCAGCTCTGGCGTCGTCGTGCCGGGTTCCGCCGATGTGTGGGTACGCCTGGCCCGGTGCTGCACGCCGGTCCCCGGCGACGAGATCCTGGGGTTCGTCACCCGGGGCCAGGGCGTCTCGGTCCACCGGACCGACTGCCCCAACGCGAAGGGGCTGGCCCGCGAGCCCGAGCGACTGATCGAGGTGTCCTGGCGCACCGGCCGGCCGACATCGTTCGTGGTGACGATCCAGGTCGATGCGCTGGATCGCACCCGCCTCCTGTCGGACGTGGCCACCGCGCTGTCGGACCATCACGTCAACATCATCTCGGCGACGTCGACGGTGAGCCGGGATCGCATCACGACGCTCCGGTTCACGTTCGAGCTCGCCGACATCACGCATCTCTCGCAAATCCTGTCGGCGGTGAAGAAGGTCGAGAACGTCTACGAGGCCTATCGCGTCGTTCCGCGGTAGCTGCGCATGCGGATCGTCCTCCAGCGGGTGTCGAGAGCCGCCGTCCGCGTTCGGGAGGAGACGGTGGCCGAGATCGGGAGGGGCTTCCTCCTTCTGGTCGGGGTGGGCGGGGACGATGCGTTCGGCCAGTACGACCGGCTGGCGGAGAAGGTGGTGCACCTTCGCCTCTTCGAGGACGAGGCGGGGAAGATGAACCTGTCTCTCGCCGAGGTCGGCGGAGAGGTTCTCGTGGTCCCCCAGTTCACCCTGTACGGCGACGTGCGCAAGGGGCGCCGGCCCTCCTGGGCCGGAGCCGCGCGGCCGGAGGTCGCCCGTGACCGGATCGAGGCGTTCGCCCGGGCCCTCGAGGCTGCCGGGGCGACCGTGAGGCGCGGCGCGTTCCGGGAACACATGGAGGTCGAATCGGTGAACGATGGCCCGGTCACCATGTGGATCGACGGCGCGCCGCTGTAGGGGGCATCGGGCGGCCATCCGATACGATGGCCGCCCGATGTATCTCGACTCCTTCTCCGATAACTCCTTCGAGACGAACTGCTGGCTGATCGGCGCCGACGGGAGCGATGACGCCGTCGTGGTCGATCCAGGCTTCTCCCCGGAGCGGATTCGGGCCCTCCTGCTCGCGGCGGGGAAGCGACCGCACGCGGTCCTCGCCACCCACGGCCACTTCGATCACATCGGGTC
>DASPWN010000222.1:0-4571 GCA_035637835.1 Actinomycetota bacterium
GGGTGACCGAGCACCTGTGGCTCGACCTGCCGGACGTCGACATGGATACCCCGCTCCCCGAGGTAGGTGCGGACACCGTTCGCACCGTCATGGAGGAGGTCAAGCCCGATACCGTGCTGACCTTCGGCCCCGACGGGATGACCGATCATGAAGGACACAAGTCCGTGTCCCGGTGGGCCACCGAGGGGTTCGAAGTGGTCGGCAAGCCCGGAGCGAAGATGTTCTACGCGACGACGACCCCCGATTGGGCTGAGCGATGGGTCCCGGTGTACAACCGGTTCAACGTGTTCCGGCCGGGCACGCCGTCGGTGACTCCCCGGGAAGAGCTGGGCATCGAGTACGACCTCCCACCGGACATCCTCGAGCTGAAGCTTCGGGCCATCCAGGAGCACGTGAGCCAGGTCGAGGGGATGGTCCAGGCCTTCGGCGAGGACATCTTCCGCGAGGCCATGCAGGGCGAGTACTTCCGCCTGGCGGCGGTGAAAGCATGACGCTCGCGTTCGGGCTGCTCGGGTCGGGCGAGTTCGAGCCATGGCAGCGGGAGGTGGACCGGTGGCTGATGAAGCGATCGGCCAACCCCGGTGGCCCGGTGTTGATCCTGCCGACGGCCGCGGCGCACGAGGGCGATGAGATGTTCGACCACTGGGCGAACAAGGGCCTGGATCACTACCGGTCCGCGGGGATCCCGGCCGAGGTGGTTCCGCTGAAGACGCGGGAGGATGCGGCCCGGCCGGAGCTCGTGGGAAGACTGGAGGGCGCCTCGGCCGTCTTCTTCTCCGGCGGGAACCCCAAGGTGCTCTCGGCCAAGCTGGCGAAGACGCCCTTCCTGGCGGAGCTGCTCCGAGTGATGAAGGCGGGCGTCCCCTACGCGGGGTGCAGTGCCGGGGTGGCCTGCCTGGGCCCAGCTGCGCCCGACAGCGACGCGATGGTGATCGACGAGAGCGTGATGGAGCATCCTGGGCTCGACCTGTTCAGCGACACGAACTTCGGTCCGCATTGGGACGAGCTCGACAACTTCGCCCCCGGGCTGACCGACCTGATCGTTGGGTGGACCCCGCCGGGCTGGCTGCTGTTCGCGATCGACACGAACACGGCGGCCGCTGGTGACGGAGAGCGGTGGACCGTGATGGGTTCGGGGAAGGTGCATTTGCACACGGCGGGCGAGTGGGAGCACTACGGTGCGGGCGAGTCGTTCTCCCGGTCGCTCCCGCTCGGGAGCGCGTGGGTGTAGCGCGGACCCCCGACGGACGGGAGGCGAGGAGGGGCTTGCCATGGTGCTCGTGCAGTTCCGGGTGACGGTGCCCGACGTGGAACGTTTCCGGGCCGCGTGCGAGAAGTGGTACCCGACGTTCGAGCAGGACGGCGCCCGCAACCAGCAGGTCTGGAGCAGTGAATCGAACCCGAACGAGGTCACCACCCTGACAGAGTGGGAATCCCACGACCAGATGATGGAGTCCTCCGACAAGTGGGGAGATCCATTCCAGGAAGACGCGGGAACCGTGGGTCTGGAGTGGGAGACCAGGATCTGGCACCGGGTGCTGTGAGCGAGACGCCGAAGAGGTCGAAGCTCACGCGCGACACCCCCATCGAGCAGCGCGCGCCCGAGATCATCCGCATCCTGTCGGAGGCCTATCCCCAGGCCACGGTGGCGCTCAACTTCTCCACGCCGCTCGAGATGCTCGTCGCCACGATCCTGTCGGCCCAGTGCACGGACGAGCGCGTCAACCAGGTCACGGCATCGCTGTTCCAGAAGTACCGGACGTGTGAGGACTATCTGAGAGTCCCCGAAGCCGAGCTGGCGGCCGACATCAAGCCCACCGGATTCTTCAATCAGAAGACCAGGGCCATCCGTGGGGCTTGCCAGCGGATCGTCGAGATCTACGGGGGGCAGGTCCCCGATACCATGGGTGACCTCCTGACGTTGCCCGGCGTGGCCCGTAAGACGGCGAACATCGTGCTCGGCAACGCCTTCGGGAAGGTCGAAGGCATCGCCGTCGACACCCACGTGCGCCGGCTGGCCGAGCGCCTGGGCTTCACTACGGAGAAGGACCCGGACAAGATCGAGCGGAATCTAATGCGCCTCGTTCCGAGGGACAGGTGGTTCCCGTTCACCTACGTCCTGATCGAGCACGGACGAAGGATCTGCACCGCTCGCAACCCCAAGTGCGAGATCTGTCCGGTGAACCACCTGTGCCCGTCGAGCCGCGTCTAGGGTTGGGGGCCGCCGATCAGCCCAGGGCGGCCACCCGCTCGGGTCGCCCGATATGGCGCAGGGCCCGACGCTCCTCCTCGGAGGTGCCGCCCCACACCCCCGCGTCCTGACCAGTGGCCAGAGCCCATTGCAGGCATTCGGGGCGGACCGGGCACATGGCGCAGACGGCCTTGGCCGCCTCTACCTGGGCGAGGGCCGGGCCGGTGGACCCCACGGGGAAGAACAGCTCGGGGTCGACCCCGATGCACCTGGCCTGCCGGACCCATTCCATGCCCCACCCCCACCCGCGGACGACCCTTCAGCACCCTGCGGGCGAGGGGCCGAGCGGCGCCGAATATACTCCGGCCGGTTTTCCACAGCAATGGCTGAACATTCGTTCAATCCCGGGGCGTTCCCGATGGTGGTCGCCCACCGCGGCGCCTCCTCTACCCACCCGGAGAACACCCTGGCCTCCTTTGAGGCCGCGCTGGCCCTAGGGGCACCGGTCCTCGAGCTCGATGTTCGTTTGTCGGCCGACGGGATCCCGGTCGTTCTCCACGACCCGGACCTGTCCCGGACCACAGACGGGTCCGGCTGGGTCCACGACCTGGCCTTCGAGCAGATCGAGGCGGCGAACGCGGGGACGGCGGACCGGCCCGAGCGGATCCCGGCGTTCCGAACGGTGCTGGACGCAATGAGTGGCCGGTGTGGCCTCGCCGTCGAGATCAAGAACATCCCGGGGGAGCCGGCCTACGACGACGAGCGGGAGGCGATCGTGGAGGCGGCCATCGCCGAGGTGCAGGCGAGTGCGTTCCGGGGACCCGTCCTCATCATCTCGTTCAACCCGCGGTCCATCGCCGCGTCCAAGCGCCTGACGCCGACCCTGCCCACGGGCTTCCTATCCACCCAGGCCGTCGATCCCAACACTGCCCTGGCCCACGTCCTCGACGCCGGACACGAGTTCGTGTTCCCGGGGCACCGGGCGCTCGTGCCCGCCGGTCCGGCCTTCGTCGAGCGGGCCCACCGGGCGGGTGTACGGGTTGGCACGTGGACGGTGGACGACCGCGAGACTTTCGGCCGACTGCTCGATTGGGAGGTGGATGCCGTCGCCACCAATGACCCGGCGATGGGGCTGGAGGTCCGGGCCGCCCGGACCGGCTCAGGGGGGTGAGACGACGCTCGGCGAGGTGGTGACCGAGGGGCTCGTGGTCGGCGACGGAGAAGGCGTCGGGATCGGACCGACGGACAGGGCGAGCGTTGCCGCGCGGGCGAGCGCGCCGTTCGGCGCGCTCGCCCCGATGACCACCTGGTAGACGCCGGGCACGTTCGGCTGTGCCGGAGGTCCTGTTGCGGGCCACACCACCTCGAGCGCTTGCCCCATCTGTGCGGGGAAGCTGGCGATCTCGTTCCCGGATGGGTCCAGCACCGAGACCGACCAGGTCATCGAGGTCGATCCCCTCGCCCGGATCCAGATGTCGACCGGTTGGCCCGTGACGATGGTCGAGGTGGAAAGTCGCGGGTTGTACAGCTTCGGCAGGCCGATGGCTGCGACGTCAGACCGGATGCCGGCGAGCATCGCGTACAGGACTTTCCCCGGACAGGCGGTGAGGCCGGTGTCCCGGTGGCCCGAGATCGTGCGGAGCTTCACCCTCGTTCCGGCCGGAAATCGCGTGGTGCGACCACCGCCGGAGATCATCACGGTCCGCGCGGAGGGGTTCACGTGGCCGACATCGAGGCGCCAGGCGAGCAATCGTTCGAGCGCGCGGACCGCGGGCGCCGGAGGACGGACCTGATCGAAGTTGCCCATGATCGAGACGGAGAACGCGCCCGTGTTGAATCCCATCTGCGCGGCGCCGATCACGTCGTTGGTGACGCCGCCGGAGCGGCCCTCGAAGACGTCGCCGAACCGATCGACCAGGAAGTTGTAGCCGATGTCGCACCAACCGCGGCCGTTCGTGTGGTACGCGTAGATGCCCCGGACGACATCGTCGGCCTGGGCCTGCGTGTACGAGTTGGACCCCGCGGTGTGGTGGACGAACCCCATGTCGAGGAAGTCGGCCACAAGGGGGGTGCAATTCATCAGCCTGGGGTCGGCGCCCCACTGCGCTCGAGAGATGATCCGTGGACGGCGGGTCAGGGCCTCCGCGGCCGTCGGCGTGAACGGTCCCCCGGAGCCTCCCACGGCGACCGGACCGACCTCTCGAGGTCCGGTGCCCGGGCCGCCGGCGGTCCCCGAGCTGTTGATGAACACGACACGGACGTTCCCTACGACGGCGCCTTTCGGAACGTCCATCGAGAATCGGAGGCACCGAGCTTCGCCGGTCCAGACGTAGGTGGACCCCCGGTGAGCGCTCCCGTGCTCTGCGGTTCCGGGGTCGGG
>DASPWN010000223.1:0-11762 GCA_035637835.1 Actinomycetota bacterium
GGCGATCCCGGTGGGGAAGCTCAGCTGACCGGCACGGCCGCCGGGCTCCCCGCGCTTGCAGCCCGTGGCCTGGGTACAGATCTCGAACCCTTCCCCGCCGCCGGGGACGACGTCGAAGCCCCAGGCCCGGACGAAGGCGCCTGCGTCGGTGAACTGGTTCACGCGGATGTTGGCTTGGTCGGTGACGAAGATGCTTCCCGCCCCGTCGCTGGCCACGTAGGAGGGGCCGGCAAGCTGCCCGGCTTGGGCTCCGGCGATGCCCGCTTTGCAACCCGTCGCCTGGGTGCAGATCTCGAAGCCCTTGCCGCCGCCGGGGACGACGTCGTAGCCAAAGGCGCGCACGAAGGCGCCCTCGTTGGTGAACTGGCTGACGCGGTCGTTGGCTGGGTCCGTAACGTAGACATTTCCGGTGTCGTCGACGGCGATCCCGCCGGGGAAGCCGAGCTGACCGGCCCGCCCGCCGGGCTCGCCCGGCCCGCATCCAGTCGCACTGGTGCAGACTTCGAACCCCTGCCCACCGCCGGGCACGACGTCGAAGCCCCAGGCCTGGGCGAATTCCCCCGCCGTCGTGAAGCGGCTCACCCGCTGGTTCACGTGCTCGGTGGCATAGAGCCCTCCGGCGCCGTCGGTCGCGACGCCGAGCGGGATGCCGAGCTTTCCAGCCCCGCCACCGCTCCCGCCGATGACGGCCACCGGCTCGAACGCCGCCACCGATTCAGCCAGCGCCAGACCGTCGGTCGCGACGCCGAGCTTTCCAGCCCCGCCACCGCTCCCGCCGATGACGGCCACCGGCTCGAATGCCGCCACCGATTCAGCCAGCGCCAAAGTGACGGCAAAGGCCGCCACCGCGACGACCTTCGCCGCTCGTGCGGAGGCGCGCGCGAGCACCAACAGCGCCACTCGCAACAGACGTTTATCGACTGCGTGCTCGTGGGCGATCATTCGTTCTCCAGATGCGCTCTGGGCCTCTGGCGTCGCGAGACGTACTCCCATTAGACGGCCCTCGAAGGCCACAGGTTCTGGCCCCAAACACGCTCTTATGGGGCGTGATCGCCACCGACCAAGCGCTCCCATTTCAGCATCCTGGCGGTCAGCTCTTACGGCTGGCGCCTTGACGGCACCTCGCGGGCGTGACGGGCGACCGAGGGCGGGCCCATCGCGGTGCTCCGCCGAAGGTGTGGTTCCGATGACGGCCGGCCAGCGCGAGGCGGCGGTCCACAGCCTCGCAGCGCTCTTGGGCACCTGGTTGAACGGTCGAACGCAGAACGTCCCCGAGATGATCCCTCGCCGCGGAGATGATGCTCATCGAGACCGGATTGAAGGCCGCACGAATCACGCGCATGTTTTTCGACCACCGTAAACAACACGCCTGTGTTTCCGCTGGTCAAAGCATTGGTGCCCCCGGCAGGAATCGAACCTGCGACACGCGGTTTAGGAAACCGCTGCTCTATCCACTGAGCTACGAGGGCCGGCAGAGTGCCGAAGGGCCGACCCTCCGGCAACTAGGTGCCCTCACACTCCCAGGATAGTGGCCCTGATTAGCCGGCGACTCCAGGGGGTACAGCAGTACGCGGGGCAGGCGGGAAAGGAGGAACCACATGGCCATTCACGCTGATGACCTCGTGAAGGTGGATCTCTTCGATCGGTACGTCCGTGCCCGGATGCGGCTGCGGGCCGTCTCGTCCTTCGCGGACAACCCGAATCTGCGGACCTGTGCGAGGTGCGGAGAGCGGGTCGAGATGCGACGCGACACGGGCGGTTGGTCGCTCTGTCCAGCTTGCGGTCGCTACGCCTGAAGCGCCCGCCACCGGCTGACCTGGAGACTGACCGTCGTCCCCCGTTGAGTCGGGACGATCTGTAAGTCGTGCCTGTCGTGATACCGCCACGGATGGGTTCGGCTGGCCGTTCAAAGTAGCTCGACCACCGATAGCGAGGCACCCCCGTCGATAGCGAGGCACCCCCGTTTGCCCACCCAGGCCGTAGGGTAGGGAAGCCGGGTCATGGCCGATGGGAGGGTGCGATGAGGTGGGACGATTGGGAGCGGACCGACCGAGAGCGCGCCGTTACGTCGGTGCCCGATCCGACTCCTGACCCCGACCCGACGCCGTTGCCCGGTCCGGCTCCAGACCCCGATCCGACCCCATTACCCGACCCACTGCCTCCGAGCCCTCCCGGCCCACCTGCGCCCAATCCGCCCGCCCCGGCCCCGGGCCCCCCGACCCCGCCCGCGCCGAACCCGCCGCAGCCACCCGAGCGGCCACCCGACGAACCACCGATCCCTCGCGCAGGTGGTATCGACCGGCTCCATCCTCGGCAGGAGTCCGCCACGTCCATCCCGGTCGTCCACATCTTGCGGATCCGGGATCACGAGCAGGCCAGTGCGAGTGAACGCAGGCTCCGCTTCGCGTCGGCGGAGGAAAGCAATGCCGCCCTCAACGGCGCATTGGCCGCTGGACTGTGGGCGGACCTGCGTGCGGTGCGCACGCGTCGCAATGAACCGGCGACGGCCGTCCAGCGATAGCGCCGCCATCGTTTCCCTGCTCCGTTTCCCCGGTCTGTTTCCGAGAGGGATGATGGCTTCGTGGACGGCATGAAGGCTTCGGCTTGCGTCGCTGCCCTATCCAACGCGCAGATCGCCGAGCTGTTGACACGTGCCGCCGAGACGGCCGACGGGCACCGCAGGCGGGCCCTCCGGCGAGCCGCGCGAGCCGCATTCCTGTGGCCGGAGGAGGCGGCGGCCGTCATCTCGCAGGGCAACTCACTGACCGAGCTCCCGCAGGTTGGTCCGTGGATCGCCACCACGATCGAGTCCCTGCTGGCCGACCCTCCCGAGCTCGTCGAGCCACCGGAGATCCGCCGGGGATTCCTCACGCTCGCCGATGCCCGGGCGACCGTGGTGGCCAACCCGGATGCGTTGGCGTCGCTGCGGAGCGACCTGCAGATGCACACGACCTACAGCGACGGCCGGGCCACCCTCCGAGAGATGGTACGCGCCGCTGCTGAGCGCGGATACGCACACGTCGGCATCACCGACCATTCCAAAGGCCTAGCCATCGCCAACGGGATGGACGAGACGAGGCTCGCCGAGCAAGCTCGAGACATCGCCGCTGTGAACGAGGAGCTTGCCGCGGCGGGCCAGCGCTTCCGGGTGTTGCATGCCATCGAGATGAACCTGTCACCGGCCGGCGAGGGCGACATGGATCCCACTGCCCTGGCGTCGCTCGATCTCGTCCTCGGCGCCTTCCACTCCAACCTTCGGGTCATCGATGATCAGACCGAGCGCTACCTGGCGGCGCTCAGGAATCCCGACGTCCAGGTGCTGGCCCATCCCCGGGGGCGCCGCTTCAACGTCCGGCTGGGCCTGCGCGCGGACTGGCCTCGCGTGATGCGCGCGGCTGCGGTGTCGGGCAAGGCCCTTGAGATCGACGCCCATCTGGACCGGCAGGACCTCGACGTCGAGCTGCTCGGGGTAGCGAAGGAGGCCGGTGTCTTCGTGTCAATCGGCACCGACGCCCATTCGGTGAACGAGCTCGGATCGATCGAGCTCGGCCTGGCCGCGGCTCTTCGGGCCGGGATCCCACGTTCCCGGATCCTGAACTTCATGGCCCCGGAGGAGCTGGTGGCCTGGGTCGCCGACGTGCGAGCGAGCACCTGAACGCTCAGCTCGCCTTGCGGATCGCCTCGATCAGATCCCACTTCCCCATCTTCGACCGGCCGGGGATCCCCTTCCTCTTGGCCACCTCGTACAGCTCCTGCCGGGTTCGGTCCTCGTAGTCGTGTCCCGGCTTGTCTCCGCGCATCCTGGCTTTAGCCGCTTGGCGGCCGAGGTCTCGCCGCGTCTCGGGTGGAAGGTTGGCGATCGTTCGTTTCGCCGACGCGGCCCTGCGGGCCTTCTTGATGTTGCGCTTGGCAGCCTCGACCTGCTTCCTCGATGCCATGGCTCGCACCTCCTCGGCGAGGGTCAGCTGAGCCCTCTCCCAGGTTCTACCCCCTGGACGCATGCAGCATGCGTGCATGCATTCCTTTCGAAGACCAGCCGAAGTGTGGACCAGCGCGTGAACCGAACGCCAAGCCTCAGGCCGTCGCGGGGATGCCCTGGAGCTGGCGCTCCGGCCCCCACTCCGACACCAGCGCGTCGAGGTCGCGCAAGACCGGGATCCCATAGCGCTTCTGGAGGGATCCGGTGTCGATCGGGTTCGAGGTCCTGGGCCGAACGAACAGGGCCAGCGGCTTGCAGAACTGGCTCCTCCAGCCTTCGGTGCCGAGCAGGACCCGGCCCCATGCCTCGGCCACTCCGAGGACCAGGCCGCCGAACCCGGAATCCCGCGGGTCCACCTGCCAGGGGGAGAGGCGCTGCTGCTCCCGGGTGGCCTCGATGGGCAGATCGTTCAGCCCGTAGAAGCCGCAGTCGCAGGTGAGGGCCGGGGCTCCCGTCTGGTGCTCCGCCCGCAGGCGGGTGTAGAACCACAACCGCCCGTGCTTCAGGATGAAGCACTCTGCCCGGTTCGAGCTCGGGTCCCACCGGTTGCGGCCGAAGAAGGGGGACTCGAGCCATCCGGCCCGGCCCACACGCCACCAGCGGTACCCGCGGAAGCCGCCGACGACCAGGTCGCGACCGAAATCCTTCTTCAACGTCCCGTGGGCTCGGGGACTGGTTCCGTCGTCGCGGGAGCCGTCTCGGGCGCCTCGACCGGCGCCTCCACGATCCGTGGGTCCGGCACGGCCTCCACCTCTCGGACGATCTTTCCGATCCTCATGGCGAACCTCCTTAAGGTGAACGTATCGACCGCTTGGGCTTCGGAGTTGATACCCGAGGGGCGGTTCGACGGCCGATCTGGCAATCCCCCGGGTCCTCACTGGCGCATCGCGCCTGCGACCACGCGGAGATCCAGGACAAATGCGTCGAGCTCGGCGTGGCGAGTGGCGCTGTCGCGCGCGCGGAGGATCGACGATGGGTGGACCGGGGCCATGACCAGGGGGGCGAGCGAGGAGTCCGCCAGCTCGCCTCGGTGCTCGGTGACCTTGAGGTCGCGGCCAAGGAGCGACTGGAGGCGGTCGCCCCCAGCAGGACCGGTCCTCGCGGTCACCGGGCTGCTCACCGACCAGCATGATCGTTGCATCCGGCGAACCTTGACCGAACGCGGTCTGTGTTCCCTTGCGCCACAATGCGTAGGCCTGCAACACGCAGCAGCTTCATGCAGGCGCGAAAGGGATGGGCGCCTCGGGATCAAAGCGGCCGCAGGGACGTCAGCACCCACGGCCACCATGTACCCCTGGCGGAGGGTGCCAATCAGGGAGGCAGGTTTGGGCCGGCACGGTGCCGGGAATCCCTGGACCCGAGGAAGGGAAATCGGAGGGAGGCTACAGGAGGGGCTGACGTTAGGGCGCTCGGGTCCCGGACCTGCCACGGTTCGCTGGGCTGCGAGGATCGGAACTCGCGGTCGTTTTTGGTGTGCACGGAGGGACTCGTGACCTCCGGACAGGACTCCTCCCAATCTGTGCGGCGGTATCCGGTCTTGCCCGACACGGTGGCCCAGGCTCGCAGGGAGATCGAACAGCTCGTTCCTCGCCTCCGGCCGGCGTGTCGGGAGACGCTGCGACTTCTTGTCAGCGAGGTCGTCACCAATGCCATCAGGCACGGTCCCAAAGGATTCGACGCAGCGACCACCATGCGGGTCGAGGTCGTGGGGGATCGCGTCCGGATCGAGATCGAGGACACGGGAAGGGGCTTCTCCCCACCCGGCCCTCCGAAGCCGGACGGAAGCGGCGGGTGGGGCCTGTTCCTGGTCGATGAGCTCTCCGATCGGTGGGGGATCCGCGATGGAGCCCCCACCCGAGTGTGGTTCGAGGTCGATGCCTGCCTGATCCCCGAGCGGGCGCGCTCACCGGGCGCGTGGCCGGAGATCCACGACACGTCCGTCCTCGAAGGCGTACGGGCCGCGGTCGTGGCCACCGATGCGGATGGGATCATCACGCGGTGGAACCCACAGGCCGAGGCCCTGTTCGGCTGGAGCGCGGACGAGGCGGTCGGCCGTGATCTTGCCGCTCTCCTCTTCTCCGACGAAGCCGATGCGGGATCGGCGCCCTTCGCCGAACGGCTTCGCACCGGCGGATCCTGGGAAGGCGATTGGGAGGCCCGGCGGCACGACGGGACGATCGCGCTGGTCCATGTAGCAGCGTCACCTCTCAACGACGATCACGGCGCGCCACTCGGCGTCGTGGCGGCGTGGTTCGACATCGGCGACCGCAAGCGGGTGGAGCGGGAGTTGGAAAAGCGTGTCGCCGAGCTGCGGGAGTCCGAGCGCAACCTCCGGCTGATCACCGAGAACTCTCCGATCGCCATCCTGGCCTACGACCTCGACGAGAAGCTGCTCTATGTGAACCAGGCCGTGGATGAGCTCACCGGCTTCTCTCCTGAGGAGATCCGGGAACGCACCTACCTCGATTTGGTCCATCCGGAAGACCGCAACCATGTCGAGGAGCGATGGCGGTGGTTGCTGGCCGGCGGCCACATCAATGACGAGGAGGTCCGCCTGATCACGAAGGGAGGGGCCGTCAAGTGGTCGCTCTCCTCCTGGGGACCACTCCTGGACGAGGACGGGCGGCGCATCGGCATCCAGGGGCGGGAAAGCGACGTGACCCATCGGAAGCGGACGGAGCTCGCGCTGCAAGAGAGCGAGCAGCGACTTCGGATCGCGCTGTCGGCGGGGGTCATGGGGACTTGGGATTGGGACATCCGCAAGGGCCGCGTGGGCTGGTCGCCGGACCTGGAGAAGATTCACGGCCTGGAGCCGGGTACGTTCGGGGGGACGTTCGAGGACTCGACCCGGGACATCCATCCCGAGGATCGCGAGCGCGTGCTCGAGTCCATCCAGAAGGCCGTGACCGAAGGTGCGGATCATGTCTTGGACTATCGGATCGTTCGTCCGGACGGCGTCGTTCGGTGGGTCAGCGCGAGGGGGCAGGCATTCCACGACGAGGCGGGGCGGGCGGTGCGGATGGCCGGGGTCTCTTCCGATATCACAGAGCGGAAAGAGACGGAACGGCGGCTCGCCGTCCAGTCCGCCGTGTCTCGTGTACTGGCCGAGGCGTCGGGCGTGGAGGAGGCCACCCCCAAGCTGATCGAGGCGGTCGCCGAGGCCCTCGCGTGGGAGCTCGGCAACCTGTGGCAGGTCGACGAAGTGGCGGGGGTTCTCAGGTATGCGGGAGGGTGGTGCTCGCCGGCCAGCAGGGCCAAGGCGTTCCTGACCAAGTGCCGCGAGTTCCTGTTTCCGGCGGGGGTCGGTCTCCCCGGACGGGTGTGGCAGTCGGGCACCTCCGCATGGATCCCCGACGTGGCCCTCGACGAGAACTTTCCTCGAGAGTTGTTCGCCGCGCAGGCCGGCCTCCATGCGGCGTTCGCCTTTCCAATCACGCTCGGAGACCAGGTCCTCGGCGTAGTGGAGTTCTTCAGCGCCCGGATCCGGGAGCCGGACCAGGCCCTGTTGGAGACGGTCGCCGCCATCGGCCGCCAGATCGGCCAGTTCCTAGAGCGTGAGCTGGCGGAGGGAGCCGTGACGGAGAGCGAGGCGCGGAAGTCGGCAATCCTAGAGTCGGCGCTCGAGGCCATCATCACGATGCGGGAGGACGGGACGATCGTCGAGATGAACCCGGCCGCCGTCCAGATGTTCGGGATCGACCGTGACGAGGCGGTAGGCCGGGAGCTCGCGGAACTGATCATCCCTGAGGACCTGAGGGCCAGACATCGCGAGGCCTTGGAGCGCTTCCGGCGGACGGGCCACGGGCGCATGCACGGCAAGCGGTTGGAGCTCTCCGGCCTTCGTGCCGACGGGACGGAGTTCCCCATCGAGCTCACGGTCACGCGCGTCGACCTTCCTGGCCCCGCGCTGTTCACCGGATATGTGAGGGACATCACGGATCGACGGCGAACCGAGGAGCTCCGCTCTCGTCTTCTGGAAAGCGAGAGGAGCGCTAGGGCCGAGGCCGAGGCCGCCAGGGAGCGCGCGGCCTACCTAGCCGAAGCGAGCGTGATCCTGGCCTCGTCCCTCGATGTGCGACGGACCCTGACGCAGGTCGCCCGGCTCACGGTCCCGCGCCTGGCCGACTGGTGCAGCGTGGAGATCGTCGAGCCCGACGGCAGCATCCAGTCCGTGGCAGTGGCCCACGCGGACCCGAAAAAAGTGGCGCGGGCCCGAGAGTACCGGCGGCGCTATCCACCAGACCAGTCCGCAGACTCCGGCGTCGGGTCGGTCATCCGGACCGGCCGCTCCGAGCTCCTGGAGCACATCCCCGACGAGGTGCTCCAAGAGCGGATGGACCCCGAGCAGCTCGAGTTCGCGCGATCGCTCGACGTGCGCTCGGCCATGGTCGTCCCGCTCATGGCCGAGGGTCGTTCGCTCGGTGCGATCTCCTTCGCCTCGTCGGAATCCAAGAAGCGCTTCGGGCAAGCCGACCTGGAGTTGGCCGAGGATCTGGCCCACCGGGCGGCGGTGGCCATCGTGAACGTGCGACTCTACGAGGAACGGAGCCACGTGGCCCGAACGCTCCAGCGCAGCCTCCTGCCTCAGCGGCTTCCTGACATCCCCGGCGTGGAGATCGCCGCGTTCTACCAGCCCGCCGGCCTCACCAGGACCGAGGTGGGGGGCGACTTCTACGACGCCTTCGAGGTTGGCGAGGGAGCGTGGGGCATCGTGATCGGCGACGTCTGCGGCAAGGGAGTGGAGGCGGCGGCCATGACTGGGATCGCCCGGCACGCGATCCGAGCGGCGGCCGTGCACCAGGTCCGCCCGAGCAGCGTGCTGGCAGACCTGAACGAGGTCCTGCGGCGTGAGGAAGGGGAGGGATTCTGCACGGTCGCCATGGGGCGGCTCGAGTCGCACGACGGCGGCGCCACCCTCACCATCTCGAGCGGCGGCCACCCCCTCCCGGTCGTACTTCGCCGCGATGGCTCGGTCGAGACGGTCGGTTCTCCCGGCACCCTCGTGGGCATCTTCGAGGACGTGGAGTTGCATGATAGGACGGTCGGGCTGCAACGGGGGGACACGGTCCTCTTCTATACCGACGGCTTGATCGACGCGCGCCGAAGCGAGCCGATCGACGATGCGGCGCTCGATGCGCTGATCGCCACGTGCCGGGACCTGGACGCCATGGGAACAATCGACTGTTTCCGCTACGCGGTGGCCGACCCCGAGGGCGAGTCTCCCGACGACATCGCCATCCTGGCGCTTCGGATCGTTCCCTAGCCTGACGACATCCCTTCGGGAGGGGAGACGGTGTCCTCCGAAGCACGGCGCTCCACCTGCAGGGACCGGTCGGCCCGGGCCAGGGAGGCGCCCGTCACCTCGTGGCCGCATGTGTACACGTCGACCTCACTGGAATCGGCGAGCTGCGTGGGGGGTCTCTCGAGCTCACCCGTCCCCCCGTCGAAAGCGACGTCCTTCAGCTCTCCTCGCCCGCAGATAGGGCACCGGCCCGTCCGGGCCTTCCGTCCGGGGTCGTCGCCTGGTGGCATGTTTTCGTTATTCCCTTCCCGGGTAGCCGTCAAACCGCCATGCAACCGCCGTCTCGGATCCGCCGTGTCCACAGCGCCGCTCCCGGCTTCACCAGACGCCGTCGGGGCCGGGGCTTCTCCTACCTGGACGAGCAGGGGCAACCGATCCGTGATCCCCAGGTCGTCGAACGGATCCGCACCCTTACCATCCCTCCCGCCTGGACCAACGTGTGGATCTCGCCGGATCCGCTTGGTCACCTCCAGGCGTCGGGGACCGACGCCGCGGGCCGGAGGCAGTACGTGTACCACGAGCGGTGGCGCCGGTGGCGGGACCGGCAGAAGTTCCACAAGATGCACGACTTCGCGAGGTCGCTTCCGGAGGTCCGCCGCCGGGTGGAGCAGGATCTGGGGGACGAGGGGCTCTCCAGGGAGCGCGTGCTTGCGTGCGCGGTGCGGCTGCTCGATCTGGGGTTCTTCCGCATCGGTTCGGAGAGCTATGCGGCCCGAAACGGCTCGTTCGGCCTAGCCACGATGCGCAAGGAGCACGTCAAGGTGGCAGGTGACGAGGTCCTATTCGACTACACGGCCAAGGGGGGAAAGCGACGGGTCCAGGTGATCGCCGACCCGGACGTGAAGGACGTGCTCCGCCGGTTGAAAGGCAGGCGGAACGGTGGATCGGAGCTCCTCGCCTACTCGACGAGCGAGGGGTGGAAAGATGTCCGGTCCTTGGAGATCAACGACTACATCAAGGGCGCGGCCCGAGGGCCGTTCTCCGCCAAGGACTTCAGGACCTGGCACGGCACCGTGCTCGCCGCCGTGGCCCTGGCCACGGTCGATGACGGCGGTTCCTCGCTCACCGCCCGCAAGCGCGGCGTCGCCCGGGCCATCCGCGAGGTGGCGGAGTACCTGGGGAACACGCCAGCCGTGGCTCGCGCGTCGTACGTGGATCCTCGGGTACTCGACCGATTCCTGGAAGGGGAGACCATCCGGCCGGCCCTCAGGGGCGTCTCGCCGGAGGAGCTTTCCGACCCGTCCATGCAGCTCAAGGTGGAGCGAGCCGTTCTGGATCTCATCGAGAGCGCGCCACATTCCGGCGAGCGACAAGCGGCGTGAGCCATCCCGGATCGCTGCCTCGCTGCAGTGTCGGTCCGACCCATGTTTGGGCGCATCGTGCACCGGGAATGGAAGGCACGACCAAGGAGGTACGGATGACGTACTCGGAAGACCACCACACACACTCGCCCGAGGTGCGGGAGCCGGAAGGTTCCGGGCTGGTGGGGTACGCCGCAATCAAGTATGCGGCGATCGTGATCATCGTGCTCGCGATCCTGGCCTTCCTGGCATGGGACATCATCCCCAGTCTCGGCTGAGCAGGAGGTACACATGTTCGGAGTCCTTGCACTAACGGGTGGGGCCGCGACCTTGCTCTGGATCCTGGCGGTGATCCTCGTGATCGCCGGCATCGTCACGCTCCTTCGAGGTGGCGTCCTGGCCGGCGTGGTCCTCATCATCGTCGGCCTGCTCGTTGGCCCCGGAGGCGTGAGCATCTTCAAGTAGCGCACGCGCTTTCCCTCTCGCCCTCCATCGATCCGGGGGCCGTCTTACGGCTCCCGGATCGTTTCTCGTAAGCGAACGAGTGTCTGCGAGAGCAGACGCGAGACGTGCATCTGCGAGATCTGGAGCTGCTCCGCGATCTCGCTCTGGGTGAGGCCGTTGAAGAACCGGAGGTAAAGGATCCTTCGTTCTCGGTTGGGCAGCTGCTTGAGCTTGGGTGCGATGCTTGCCCATGCTTCCAGCAGCTCGAGCGACTCGTCGTCCTGCGTGAGGAGCTCGGCGTGGGAGGGGCCCTCGTCGCCGACCGGCGCCTCGAGCGACGTCGCCGAGTATGCCTGCATGGCCTCGATGGCCTCCAGGATCTCTTCCTCTTGAAGGTCCAGGCGCGCAGCGATCTCCTTGACCGTGGGCGAACGTCCCAGCTCCTGCCACATCTCGCCCATGGCACGGCTGACACGAAGCCCGGTTTCCTGCAGGCGTCGGGGGACCCGAACGGCCCACCCCTTGTCCCGGAAATGCCGCTTGAGCTCCCCGATGATCGTGACCGCCGCGTACGTGGGGAACTGAACCTCACGCCCGGGATCGAAGCGATCGATCGCGTTCAACAAGCCGATCATGGCCACCTGGACGAGGTCCTCGACCTGCTCGCCTCGGCCGGAGAACTTCCTCGCCAGGTACTCGGCAAGCGGCTGATAGATCCGAACGAGCTCCTCGCGCG
>DASPWN010000224.1:0-2582 GCA_035637835.1 Actinomycetota bacterium
TGGCCGAGGTCCTCGACGACATCTTCCAACCCCTGGTCATGAACGCAGGCCGACCTGCCTGAACAGGGGACGGTCAGCGCAGGGCGTCGTCGCGGTGGCATCGCCGACGTCCATGAACTCAGTTGACCGGAGACCCGCCGCTCAATAGGGGTGTCCGAGTTCGAGGCTGACGGTGTCGGCAAGCGGGACAGCCTGCTGCTCGGGGAGGCACACCCGTTCCTCGGCGGTGCCGTACTGGCGGCGCCACGAGGCAAAGTAGACCCAGACCCGCTGGCCAATCCGACCGGGATCGACGCCGTCGCCGACAGCGTCGATCTCGCCAGCACCGGCCTTGTGGGGAACCACGAACGGAAATGGCATCTTCTTGCCTGGGCCGTCCGCTCTGGCCTTCCAGTCGGTCGGGTTCACACCCGAGACGCGGATCCGCACTCGGACTTCGCCCGGCGCGGGCTCCGGTCGGGGCAGGTCAATGACCTGCAGGACGTCTGCCGAACCCAGCCGATCGTAGATGGCCGCCAGCATGGTCCCTCCAGTCTGGGCGTGTTATCAGGTTCGAGATGCGATGACTCGGAGAGCGACCTGTCGGATCTACAGCTCTCAAGGGCGCTCGCTGAATACCGCGAAGGTTCGCCTTCGAGTCCGCAGCATCCCGAGGGCCGGGCTGGAACGCAGGGCGCGAAGCTCGTCAGGCGAAGAACGTTTCGCCGATGGTCGCGAAATACTGCGCCGACTTCTCCGGCTCGATGGTGAGCAGGGGTGGCACGAGCAGCATGGAGTCGGCGACCTCCCACACCGGCTGGAGCTTCCTCCTGACCTCGTCGGGGGTGCCGGTCACCACGAATGTGCTCGCCATGTCGTCGGGGACGAGGTGGGCGACGCTGCGATAGTCGCCGCGCTTGACACCCTCTTGGAGCTGTCTGGCCTCGGCGCCGAAGCCGTGGGCGGCGAAGTAGCTCTCGTACTGCTCGACCCCACCGTAGAAGGCCACGCAGGCGCGAGCGTCGTTCACGGATTCCTTGACGTCCGTGTTCGGTGTCACCCAGAACCAGGTGCAGACGTGCACGTCCGAGCGCTGCTTGCCGGCATGTGCGAGTCCGGTCTGGAGGTGCTCCGGGACGGTGGTGGTCGCCCACTTGACCGACCAGATGGGATGGCCGATGAGGCCGTCAGAGATCTCGGCTGCGAGCTCCACCAGCGGCCCGCGGACCGCCGCCAGCCAGATGGGCAGCTCCGTGCGGAGCGGAGGGGGTGCGCCCTGGAACTCGCTCCAGTCGAAGTTGTAGTAGCTGCCCTTGAAGTGCTTGAGCTCGCCCGTGTGGCTCTTGGCGATGACGAGCCGGATCACCTCGACCGCCTCTCGAAGGTGTGCAAGCGGCCTTCCGTAGCCCGGCACGCCATAGGCGCCCTCGCTCCAGCTTCGCACCGTGGGGCCAAGGCCGAGAACGAACCGCCCCCCGCTGATCCGATCGAGGTCCATCGCCGTCATCGCGGTCTCGAAGGGGCTGCGGACAAAAGCCTGTGCGATGCCCGACGCCAGTTGCAGGCGGGTCGTCGTGGTTGCAGCCGCCGCCAAGGCGGTCCAGGGAGGCCCGTACACTTGGGCCGCGAAGGTGCCCAGCAGCCCCGTGTCCTCTTGTTGCTTCGCCGCCTCGGCGATCATGCCGGCCGGCATCAGGGGTGCGACGATGCCCCAGTACCGCTCGTTGCCGGCGGTCGTCATGGCTGCCTCCTGCCCGGGAAGTCTGGGGCCTTGAAAAGATCAGCGGTCGGCTTCCGGTCATCCTCAGAATGGCGGATGCCGAGATGCTCGCGGAAGGGGCCTCCTTCGCCGTCGTGGTGAGCTGGCGAGACGCCGAGCTGGTGACGCCACTCGCCCATCGCGGTGTCATGCTACGGACCCCGACAGGGTGACGGAAGGGGGCGCGAGTGATCACCGTGCTGTGCGGAGGGTTCGGTGCTGCGCGGTTCCTTCCCGGGCTGCGCCAGGTGGCGCCCGACCTGTGCTGTGTTGTCAACACCGGCGACGACCTCGACTACCTTGGCCTGCATGTGGCCCCCGACGTCGATAGCGTGCTGTACGCGCTGGCGGGATGCTTCGACGAGGAGCGTGGCTGGGGGGTGCGTGGTGACACGTTTCGCTGCAATGCGGCGCTGGCGCTTTATGGCGATGACTGGTTTCACGTCGGGGACGAGGACCTCGCCCTCCATCTGAAGCGCACGGCGTTGCTGCGGTCAGGCATGCCCCTGTCGGAGGTCACGGCCGTCCTGGCCCGCTGGTGGGATCTCAATGCCCGAGTCCGGCCGATGAGCGATGACCCTGTCCGTACCGTGATCGTCTCCGAGGAGGGGCGACTGTCGCTCCAGGAGTACGTGGTCGCCCGGCAGGCCGCGCCGAGGGTGACCGCCGTGGATTACGAGGGCGCATCGCGGGCGCGTCCCGCGCCTGGCGTCCTCGACGCGCTTGAGACGGCCGACGTCGTGGTGGTCGCACCCAGCAACCCGGTGAGCAGCATCGGACCGATCCTCGCGCTGCCTGGTGTGCAGGAGGCGTTGCGGCGGCGTCGGAGACCCACCGTGGCGGT
>DASPWN010000225.1:0-1743 GCA_035637835.1 Actinomycetota bacterium
CCCCGCGGAGGCCTCGAGAATCGCCGGCGAGATCGCCGCAGCTCTGGCTGCGGCCCATGAGGCGGGCATCGTCCACCGCGACGTCAAGCCGGGGAACGTCATACTCACCCGTCAAGGCGAAGTGAAGGTGCTCGACTTCGGTATCGCCGCCGCATCCGGCCCCAACCTCACGGCCACCGGATTCACCATGGGGACCGCGGCCTACCTTTCGCCCGAGCAGGCAGCTGGCCAGCGTGCCACTCCCGCCTCCGATGTGTACGCCCTCGGCGTCGTCCTTTACGAGATGCTCGCGGGGTACCCCCCCTTCACCGGGGAGACGCCGGTTGCCGTAGCGGCAGCTCACATGTCGCAGGAAGCGCCGCCGCTCGCCGAGGCAGTCCCCGGTATCCCGTCCCATTTGGTCCTGGTGTGTGGGAAGGCTCTGGCCAAGGACCCTGCACTCCGCCCGGCATCGGCGAGGGAGTTCAGCCGCATGCTGGAGCCGCCGGATCGGGCCACCCAGCAGGCGGCTCCTGCCGGGGACGGCAAGCCAACGCCCTCGGAACGAACCACCGCCGTCGTTCCCCCTTCAGACGCCACTGCGAAGCTCCCGGCGCCCGCCTCCACCGGCGTGCTGCCGGGTGGAGATGCTGTAGTCGCGGATGAGGCCGCACGACGTCGGGAAGTGGCTCGGCGAGGTTATCCGTCGAGGAATCCCACTCTCTGGATCCTTGCAGCGATCCTCGTCGGACTCGTGGTGCTCGCCCTGGTCCTGTCGCGCATTGTCGGCGGGGATCTCTCGGGGCCGAACGGCGCGGTGAAAGTGACGGTCCCCATCGTCGCCGGGCTCAAGCTCGCCGACGCCGAGAAAAAGCTGCACGACAGCGGCTTGAGTGTTGGTGACATCAAGCAGGCGGAGGGACCGGTGGGCGCCGTCGTGCGGACCGATCCGCCCGGCGGGGCATCGGTTGCCCCGGGCACCACCGTAACCTTGTACGTCGGGGCAAAGCCGGAAACCGGAGGCGAGGAGGATCACGGCGGTAAGGGGAAGGGCAAGGGCAAAGGGCAAGGCGACTGATGGCTGACCAGAAGGTTCTGGGTGGCCGTTACGAGATCGACTCGATGCTGGGTCGGGGGGGCATGGCCGAGGTCTACCTGGGGACCGATCGCGTTCTCGGCCGACAGATCGCAGTGAAGGTCCTGGGCTCGCAGTTCTCCAAGGACAACTCGTTCGTCACCCGGTTCCGCCGTGAGGCCCAGTCCGCCGCGGCCCTCAACCACCCAAACGTGGTGAGCGTCTTCGACACGGGATCCGACGACGGGACCCACTTCATCGTCATGGAGTACATCAAGGGGAAGACCCTTTCCCAGGTCATCCGGGAAGACGGGCCCCTCATGCCGGAGCGGGCTGTGGAGATCACGCTGGCGGTGGCCGAAGCATTGGCCTTCGCCCACCGGCACGGCATCATCCACCGCGACGTCAAACCCGGGAACATCATGCTGACCCCTTCGGGCGACGTGAAGGTCATGGACTTCGGCATCGCCCGGGCCACGAGCTCGGACTCGCTCACCCAGACGGCCACGGTGCTCGGGACGGCCACGTATTTCTCGCCTGAACAAGCACAGGGAGAGGCCGTGGATGCTCGATCCGACGTCTACTCGCTCGGCTGCGTCCTGTACGAGATGCTGGCCGGCCATCCGCCATTCTCCGGCGACACCGCGGTCGCGGTGGCGTACAAGCACGTCAAGGAGGAGCCGGTCCCG
>DASPWN010000226.1:0-6183 GCA_035637835.1 Actinomycetota bacterium
CAGCACGACCTTGTGATAGCGGGCCTTCGTGACGTCGAACTCTTCGGCGATCCCCGTACCGATGGCCGTGATGAGGGCCTGGATCTCCAGGTTCTCCAAGATCTTGTGCAGCCGGGCCTTCTCGACGTTCAGGATCTTCCCACGGATGGGCAGGATGGCCTGCGTTGCTCGGTCCCGGGCCTGCTTGGCGCTCCCGCCCGCCGAGTCGCCCTCGACCACGAACAGCTCGCACTGCGCCGGATCGGTCAGCTGGCAGTCCGCCAGCTTGCCCGGGAGCGAGGTCGAGTCCAGGAACGACTTGCGCCGGGTCAGGTCACGGGCTTGCTTGGCCGCCATCCTGGCTTTGGCGGCCTGCTCCGCCTTGCCCACGATGCGCTTGGCGTCCCCGGGATGTTCCTCCAGCCATGTGGCCAGCTGGTCGTTCACCGTGGTCTCCACGAGCGAGCGGATGAACGTGTTGCCCAGCTTGGTCTTGGTCTGGCCCTCGAACTGCGGGTCCCGGAGCTTCACCGACACGATGCCGACGAGGCCTTCCCGGATGTCCTCGCCGATCAGGTTCTCCTCTTTCTCCCGCAGGAGCCCCTTCTGGCGCGCGTACCGGTTGATCACGTTCGTCAGGGCCTTCTTCAGCCCCTCCTCGTGCGTGCCGCCCTCGGTCGTGTTGATGGTGTTGGCGAACGAGTAAAGGGACTCCGCGTAGCCCGTGTTCCACTGCAGCGCCACCTCGACCTCGGCCGAGCCGTCACGCTCCTGGCCCTCGAAGTGGATGACCTTGGGATGGAGGACGTCCTTGCCGGTCTGCAGGTGCTTCACGAAGTCCGCGAGGCCGCCGGCCGCCTTGAACAGCTCCTTCGCGGGCGGGTCCTCGCGCTCGTCGAGGAGCTGGATCTCCAGGCCCTTCGTCAGGAAGGCCAGCTCCTGGAGGCGTTCGGTCAAGGTCTCCCGCTTGAACTCGATCTCCTCGAATATCTCCCGGTCGGGCCAGAACGTGACCGTGGTTCCGGTCCTCCGGCTGGCCTTTCCCCGGGTCAGCCTCTTCGTCGGGTTGCCACGTGCGAACGTCTCGGTCCACGCGTAGCCGTCCCGCTCGACCTCCACCACGAGCTTCTCGGAGAGCGCGTTCACCACCGAGACCCCCACCCCGTGCAGGCCGCCCGAGATGCGGTAGCCCCGGCCGCCGAACTTCCCGCCGGCGTTCAGGGTCGTCAGGACGACCTCCAGGGCCGGGCGGCGGTCCTTGGCCTTGGGGATGGGCTTTACCGGGATACCCCGGCCGTTGTCTGCCACCCGGACGCCGCCGTCGGCGAGGAGCGTCACCACGATCCGATCACAGAACCCGGCCATGGCCTCGTCGACCGAGTTGTCCACGACTTCGTAGACCAGGTGATGCAGGCCCCGCGGGCCGGTGGTCCCGATGTACATCCCGGGCCGGAGTCGAACGTGTTCGACGCCCTCCAAAACCGTGATGTCGGCTGAGGTATAGCCTCCGTCACTCCCGGCCTTGTTGTCCTTCCTCTGTGTCGCCAACGACCCTCCACCAGCCCGCACATGGCAGCGCACGCCGCAGCCGATGAGGGGCCTCACGCGGGAAAAACTCCATCCAGATTCTACCAACGAACCAAGGCCTTTGCCCCGCTCTCAAACAGGCTCTTTGGCCTTGCGCTACAAGCCTTTCCGAGGCTCCGGACGGACCACGATCTGCACCGTGCGGACCAGCTCCGAACCGAGGCTCCGATTGGCTCGATTGGCGATCTCCCGGGCCAGGAATCGGGCCTGCGCGCCCCACGGACCGGTGCTTGCGGCGACCACCAGCACCCCCCCTTCCAGGCTTACGGGGGCCGACTCGGAGGCCAGGCGAGGACCGACCACGGCCTGCCAATCGGAGGCCAGGCGGCCGATGGGAAGCCCTCGGGCGAATATCCGTTCCCGAAGGAGCCCGTCCACCACCTCCCCGATGGGCGTGTCCTGCAAGGTCCGCTCGTCTCGGCGGCCACGCCACCCCTTGCTCGAGGGCATCCCTCAACCTCCCCCGCGGACAGTAGCCGCACCCGCCGACACGTCCCAGACCGCCTCGGCCTTGGGGGGGACGTGGGCCTCGTCGGCCACGGTGACCACCACCTGGCCTCGCCCGGCCAGCCGCTCGGCCACCTGGCCCCCCCGCTTTGGGTCCAGGGCCGAGAACGGATCGTCGAGGAGCAGGACGGGCGGCTCCCCCACCTCGCCCTGGATGGCGCTCCCCAAGCCCAGGCGAAGGCACAGCGCGGCGGCCCACGCCTCGCCGTGGGAGGCAAAGGCGCGTGCCCCCAGGTCCCGCACGGCGAGCTCCAAGTCGTCCCGGTGCGGGCCCACCAGGCTGGTCCGCCGAGTCAGCTCGTCGTTCCTCCGGTCCGCCAGGCGCGTCCGGAACGCCTCCTCCAGGTCCTCTCCCCACACCGAGGGTCGGTACTCGCAGGCCAGCCCAGTGCCCGACAGACCGGCGAACTCCTCCTGGGCGCCGGGGGACAGCCGGGCCACGGCATCGGCCCGAAGGCGAAGGAGCGCGGATCCGTTCGCCACCAGCTCGGCGTCCCAGGCCTCGAGGTCCTTCGGCGCTCCCCGTCCCTCCCATTCCTTCAGAAGTCGGTTGCGCTGGCGAAGGGTCCGGTCGTACGCGGTGAGCACCGACTCCTTGAGCGGCCAGAGCGAGGTCACCGCCTCGTCCATGAACCGGCGCCGCTGCGACGGATCGCCCCTGACGATGTCGAGATCCTCCGGCCCGAAGAACGCCGCGCGGACTTGCCGACGAAGGTCGCGCTTGCGCCGCACCGGGGACCGGTTGACCTGGACCTTGTTCGCCCCGTGCCCGGGGATCTCCACCTCGACGAGCACCCGGCCGCCGGCGGTCTCGATCTCGCCTCGGAGGTAGGCCGTGTCGGCCCCTCGACGGACCAGGGGCTCGGTGCTCGAAGCTCGAGGCGAGACCAGGAAGAACAGGAACGCGATGCCCTCGAGAAGGTTGGTCTTCCCCTCTCCATTGGCCCCGACCACCGCGACCAATCCATTCGGGACGTCCTCGACCCGAGTCCTGGGGTGGTTACGGAAGTCCGTGAGCTCCACCCACAGAAGCCGCAAGGGAGCGCCCCGGGTGGATCAGCCGACCGGCGTCGGAAGACGCACCGGCATCACGAGGTATGTGAACTCGTCGCTTTCGCCCCGGATCAGGCCGGGCTTCAATCCGTCGCGGACTTCGAGCCGCACGGTCTCCCCCGTCGACGCGGCCAGTCCATCGGCCAGGTAATTGGGGTTGAACGCCGCCGTGATGTCCTCGCCCTCGTATCGGGCCTCCACCGCCTCGACCGCCTGGCCGAGGTCCGGCGATGAGGACGACAGCTTCACTCCCAGGGCGTTGAACTCCAGGCGAACCGGAGACGTGTCGCGAGCCAACAGTCCCACGCGCCGAACCGCGTCCATCAACTGCTGTCGAGACACGGTGAGCCTGCTCTCGTACGCCTCGGGCAGGAGCTGGCGGTAGTTCGGGAACTCCCCCTCGATCAGCCGCGAGGTGAGCGTGAGGCTCCCGATCTGGAAGGCGACCTGGCTCTCGTCGAGCGACAGCCGGACCTCGCCCTTCTCCAGCCCGGCCGCAGCCCGCCCGGCTTCCGACATCGCACGCTCGGGAACGATGGCCCTTCCTTCCCCACTGGCAGTGGCCACCAGGTCACGGACGGCCAGCCGGTACGAGTCGGTGGAGACCATGGTCACCCCCTCCCGGCTGACCTCGATCAGGACACCGGTCAGGACGGGGCGGGCCTCATCCCTGGACGCCGCTCGTGCCACCTGACCCACCGCCTCGGCGAACCTCGCCGCCTCCCCCACCACCGTGGTCCCCGAGGGCGGCTGGATCGCCGGGAAGTCCTCCGCCGGCAGTAGCCGCAGCGCTCCCTCGTATGCGGCGCAGCGGATCCAGGCCTGGCTCTGGTCAGACTCGAACTCGACCGGCGCGTCGGACAGGCTCTTCACCGTGTCGGCCAGCAACCGAGCCGGGACGAGCGCCACGCCCTCCTCCTGAGCCTGCACATCGATCGTGAGCCGCGCCGACACCTCGAGGTCGGTGGTGGTGAGGGTCAGCGTGCCCGATCCCGCTTCCATCAGCACCCCCGTGAGCGCCGGGATGCCGGGACGCGACGAGACCCCGCGCTGGACCGTCTGGAGCCCTTCGGACAGCAGATCTCGGTCGCACCGGAACTTCACCTGTCCACCCCCTCGCTGCTTCTACGAAGTCTTTCCTTCTTCTCTAGTAGTAGTAGGTCCTGGGGAAAAATGGATCTGGTACCCATTTCCCGAGCGTAGCGCACGGTTGGGACATGTGGACACCGTGGGGAGAACGGTGAATGGGTGTTGGGCCAGAAGCGAGGCCCCACAACGGCTCCCAGGGTTTCCCCCGCCCGGCTCACAACGCCCTCGTCCGGTTCCTGATGATCCGGGAGAGGTCCTGGACCTGCCGGTAGACCGGCTCGCGGTCGCGCATGTTCTTGTCGATCTTGTTGATCCCGTGCAGAGCCGTCGTGTGGTCCCGGTCGAACAGCTCCCCGATCTTCGGCAGGGTCATCCCCGTCGTCTCCCGGATCAAGTACATGGCCACGTGGCGAGCGTTCGTGAGCGGCCTGGAACGGCTCTTGGAGATCAGGTCGTCTACCGAGAGGCCGTAGTACCTGGCCGTCTCGTCCAGGATCACCTGCGGAGGGATCTCCGCCTCGGCCTGGGGCAACAGGTCCTCGAGCGCGTGCTCCGCCAGCTCCTGCGAGATGGGTTGGCCGGTGAGGTCGCTCCACGCGACCACGCGAACCAGAGCCCCTTCGAGTTCCCGGATGTTCTGGTCGAACTTGGAAGCCACGAACTCGATCACGTCTTCGGGGAAATGGACCGACTCGCGCTGCGCCTTCAGCTGAAGGATGGCGATGCGGGTCTCCAGATCGGGCGGCTGGACATCTACACACAAGCCCAGGCGGAACCGGCTCTGCAGGCGTTCCTCCATCCCGAGCTCCTGCGGCGGCCGGTCGGATGCGATCACGATCTGGCGCTCCTTCTCATGCAGCGCATTGAAGGTGTGAAAGAACTCGGTCTGCGTCTCCTCTCGCTTGGCCAGGAACTGGATGTCGTCGACGAGCAGGACGTCGATGTCGCGGTACCGAGCGGCGAACTGATAGCCCTGGCGTTCCCGGACGGCCTTGATGAACTCGGCCATGAAGCTCTCCGACGTCACGTACTTCACCCGCAGCCTGGGGGCCAGGCGGTGCATGTGGTGCGCGATTGCCACGAGCAGGTGGGTCTTGCCCAGGCCCACCCCCCCGTAGATGAACAGCGGGTTGTACGCCTTGGACGGCGGAGCCTCGGCCACTGCCATCGCTGCGGCATGGGCGAACCGGTTGCTGGGGCCCGCGACGAAGGTCTCGAACGTGAAGTTGGGGAAGGGCAGTGGCCGGGCACCCCGTTCGGGCTCGGCACTGGCCTCGCGCTCTGGCCGAGGCGCAGGGGCCGGCGCCTCGGCCTGGACCTGGGAGCCCCGCCCCCGCTCGGTCTCCCGCTCGGCTCCGACGCGCACGCGCACCGGCTGCCCCACGAAATCGGTCGCCGCACCCTGGATCAGATCCAGATAGTGCTTGGCCAGCCAGTCCCGAACGTAGTCGGAGGGGGCCGTCACCTCCAGAACGCCATCGCGGAGGCTCGTCGGCCGCACGCCGACGAACCACATGGAGAACGAGCTCTCCGGCAGCTGATCCCGCGCTCGCTCCACCACGCGAGCCCAGGTTCGTTCTGCGGCTTCTTCGAACGACGCTACTGCCATACCTAATCCACAGGGCCTTTCCCCAACTGTGGAAACCGTGGGGGAAGGCGAGCGGTTCCCGCCTGAACCCCGGCGACGGACCGCTGTGAAGCGCCGCGGACTATAGCACCGGACTTTTCCACCGGGCCCGTTCGACGGTGGCTTTTGACGCACTTTCTCCCGGGAGGAGCCCTTTGTTCGGTAGTGAGGGAGTCCCGTATACTTCGCGGGCGCCACCACGCCCGGCGCTCGCTACTGCCGAAGAGGATCGAGTCGATGTCCAAGCGAACCTTTCAACCGAACAACCGCCGTCGCAAGAAGACCCACGGGTTCCGCCTCCGGATGCGCAGCCGAGCGGGGCGCGCAATCCTGGCCAGACG
>DASPWN010000227.1:0-2513 GCA_035637835.1 Actinomycetota bacterium
GCGGTGGGGAACTTGTCCGCGAGCCGGCTTCGATGCGGCCCCGCTTTCGCCAGCAGGAGCGCGAGGTCCTGCACGCCCGGGTTGTGCCCGATCATCATCACCGAGTCGACCTCGTCGGGAATCGCGTGCAATCGCTCCAAGAGCCGATCCTGGCTCGCCCCGTACAACGACCGCTCGATGTGGATCTCCGCGTCCCGACCAAGGCTCGGAGCAATCCGTTCGAGCGTCTGCCGGGCCCGCATCGCCGAGGAGCAGAGGATCAGGTCGGGCCGGATCCTTGTCTTCGTCGCGTAGTCGGCGATCCTCGCCGCGGCGCGCCGCCCCCTCGGCGCCAGCGGTCGGTCGTGATCGTCGATCGAGGGGTCGTCCCAACTCGACTTAGCGTGGCGGAGGAGAAACAGACGCCGGGTCTCGACCACGACGGGAGGGTACCCGGGCGTCGAGCCCGCGACGATGGAGGCGTAGCATGGTGGCCCACCGAAAGGGAAACCATGATGGACAGGTCCGATGCCCCGGGAACAACGAAGGAGGCCCACGCGGGGGGGAAGCTCGGGAACAAGGAATATGCCCGAGAGCTGAGGAAACTCCAGGTCGAGCTGGTGAAGCTCCAGGAGTGGATCAGGTCCCAGGGCCTCAGGGTCGTCGTGATCTTCGAGGGCCGAGATGCCGCGGGCAAGGGTGGCGCCATCAAGCGGATCACCGAATGCCTGAACCCTCGCGTGTGCCGGGTCGTGGCGCTCCCCGCGCCGACCGAGCGCGAGAGGAGCCAGTGGTACTTCCAGCGCTACATCGGCCACCTTCCCGCGGCCGGCGAGATGGTGCTGTTCGACCGCAGCTGGTACAACCGGGCCGGCGTCGAGCGGGTCATGGGCTTCTGCACCGAGGACGAGTATCAGGAGTTCCTTCGCTCGTGCCCGGAGTTCGAGCGGATGCTCGTTCGCGCCGGAATCATCCTCATCAAGTATTGGTTCTCGGTGAGCGATGAGGAGCAGGAACGGCGCTTTCAGCAGCGAATCTCGAACCCCACGAAACGCTGGAAGCTGAGCCCCATCGACGTCCAGTCACGGGCTCGGTGGGTCGAGTACTCCAGGGCCAAGGACGAGATGTTCAAGTACACCGACTTCAAGCAGGCGCCGTGGTACGTCGTCGCGTCGGACGACAAGCAACGGGCCCGCCTCAACGTCATCAGCCACCTGTTGAGCCTGATCCCTTTCGAGGACCTGACGCCTGAGCCCATCGAGCTGCCGCCGAAGCACAGGGACGAGGGTTACGTTCGCCCGCCCATCGCCGATCAAACGTTCGTGCCGGATCGCTTCTGACGCTGTGGCGAGGCCCTTCCGCCGCAGCCTGCTGCGTCACCGACCGATCGGGAGCTTGCGCAGGAGCTCGTGGTCCCGGTCGTAGGTGAGCAGCCGCTCGGCCTCCGCCAGCTGGACCCACCGAAGCCGGTCGACCTCGACGGAAGGGTCGAATCGCCCATCCACCCACTCCATCAGCCAGTACGTGACCTCCTTCCAGCGCGCCCGGCTGTCGCGATATCGGTGGCTGCCGATCACGTTCCCGATCCGGCATCGAAAGCCCGTTTCCTCCCCCACCTCGCGGACGGCCGCCTCCGCCAGGGTCTCGCCGGGGAGCAGCTTTCCCTTCGGGAAGCTCCAGTCGTCGTACCGGGGTCGGTGGACCAGGGCCACTTCGATGTGGCCGTCCGGACCGACCCGCCAGACCACGGCCCCAGCGGCCAAGACCTCAGGGGCGATCCCATCGGCCTCGACCTCGGGCCTCGACTCGAACGGCCGGGAAGGCTTCACGTGGAACACCGTATCCAAAGCAGTACGAGCAGGCCTCGGTCGCACCACGGTCCCGAAGGTGAACGCCCAGGGCATCGGCCCTCCCATCGGCGCGGCCCCAGGCCGTATCCTTCCGGGATGCCGGTGTGCACCCTTCCCTTCGGTTTCCCCATCCCCGGCCCCTGACCGATGGAGTCCGCTCCCAACCACGCCGTCGACGGCAGGGAGGTCGAGTGGCAGTTCGACGCCATCGACACCCGGCCGGTGGAGCGATGGCTGAGCGCGGCCGGGGACGTCGTGTCCAAGGGGGGAATGAAGCGGTTCGTCGATACCTATGCCGACACCGACGACTGGCGCCTGTACCGCGCGGGATACTCGCTGCGTCTGCGCGTGAGCCAAGGCGGCACCGAAGCCACCATGAAGTCCCTCTCGGCCGGGGCCAACGGCATTCGCGATCGAACGGAGATCGCGGAGCCGCTGCCGGCCGGAAGCTTGGAGACCCTGCCGGCCGGCGAAGGGCCGGTCGGGAGGCGAGTCCGCGCGGTCGCCGGATCCCATGCCATCAGGCCCAAGTTCCAGGTCCGGACCCGTCGCCAGACGTTCCTCGTCTCCACGAACGGCACGGCGGCTGCCGAGGTAGCCCTCGACGCGACGACGATCCCCGTCGAGGGCCGGGAGCCCGCCCGGCTCCTCAGGGTGGAGGTCGAAACCAACGGTGGGTCGACG
>DASPWN010000228.1:0-2809 GCA_035637835.1 Actinomycetota bacterium
CGGCGGGGCGGCGACCCGGGAGAATATGCCCGTCGTGACGGAGACCAGCCGCATCCGGAACTTCTGCATCGTGGCCCACATCGACCACGGCAAGTCCACATTGGCCGACCGGATCCTCGAGCTCACGCACGCGGTGGCGGCCCGGGACATGCGGGACCAGTACCTGGACCGGATGGATCTGGAGCGCGAGCGGGGCATCACCATCAAGGCTCAGGCTGTGCGGCTCACGTACGACCTCGAGGGCATTCCATACGTGCTGAACCTCATCGACACACCCGGCCACGTCGACTTCACCTACGAGGTGTCGCGCTCCCTCGCGGCGTGCGAGGGAGCCGTGCTGCTCGTCGACGCGGCCCAGGGGATCGAGGCCCAGACGCTCGCGAACTTCCATCTTGCCAGCGACGCAGGCCTGGCGATCATCCCCGTATTGAACAAGATCGACCTGCCGCAGGCCGATCCGGAGGAGACGGCGCGCGAGGTCGGGGAGCTGGTGGGGTGCGACCCGCAGGAGGTCCTTCGGATCTCGGCCAAGACCGGCCAGGGCGTGGTCGAACTGCTGCAACAGGTGATCGAGCTCGTACCGGCGCCGCATGGACGGCGGGAGGATCCGCTGCGGGCCCTGGTGTTCGATTCCACGTTCGACGCCTACCGCGGCGTTGTGGCCTATGTCAGGGTGAAGGACGGGGTGCTGCCGTCGCGGGCCAAGATCCACCTCATGGCGGGGCATGCCGATTCGGAGGCAGAGGAGTGCGGCGTGTTCGCCCCCGAGGCCACCCCAGTCCCCGAGCTCGGGCCCGGGGAAGTCGGCTATCTCGTCACCGGCATGAAGGACGTCCATCTGGCCAAGATGGGCGACACCGTCACAACGAAGGGGAAGCACATGGCCCGGGAGGCGCTCCCCGGCTATCGCGAGCCGACACCGATGGTGTGGAGCGGGCTGTACCCGGCGGAGGGCGGCGACTACACGGCGCTCCGCGACGCTCTGGACAAGCTGAAGCTGAACGACGCGGCCCTGCAGTACGAGCCGGAGACCTCCAAAGCCCTGGGGTTCGGGTTCCGGTGCGGGTTCCTGGGGTTGCTGCACATGGACATCGTGAAGGAGCGGCTCGAGCGCGAGTTCGGGCTGGAGCTCATCGCCACCGCACCGAACGTGGAGTTCCACGTGATCCGGGGGAACGAGGTCATCGTGGTCCACAACCCGAGCGAGATGCCCCCGCCCGGGACGTACGACCACGTGGAGGAGCCGGTGGTGCTGGCCACGATCGTCACCCCGTCCACGTACCTCGGAGCGGTCCTGGAGCTCTGCCAGTCCAGGCGAGGCGAGCTGACCGACATCACGTACCTGTCGCCCGAGCGGGCGGAGGTCCACTACCGGCTCCCGCTCGCCGAGATCATCTTCGACTTCTTCGACCAGCTGAAGTCGAAGACCCGAGGCTACGCGTCGCTGGACTACGAGCCGGTGGGCTACGAGCGGGCGGACCTCGTTCGGGTGGACATCCTCTTGCACGGAGAGCCGGTGGACGCGTTCAGCTCGGTCGTGCACCGGGACAAGGCGGCGCAGTACGGCCGGCAGCTGGTCGAACGGCTTCGCGAGCTGATCCCACGGCAGCTGTTCGACGTGGCGATCCAGGCCGCGATCGGGTCTCGCATCGTGGCGCGGGAGACCATCAAGGCCAAGCGCAAGGACGTCCTGGCCAAGTGCTACGGCGGCGACATCACCCGCAAGCGGAAGCTACTGGAACAGCAGAAGAAGGGGAAGGCTCGGTTGCGCCGGGTTGGGCGCGTTGACGTTCCGCAGGAGGCCTTCATCGCCGCCCTTCGCGTAGATCAGCGGGCAGGGCAGAAGGCCGGCCAGCGGACGGGGGGAAAGCCATGACCGCCGGCCTGTACGTGCACGTCCCGTTCTGCCTCACGCGGTGCGGCTACTGCGACTTCAACGCGTACGCCGGGCTCGGTCACCTCGCATCCCGATACGTCGACGCGCTGGAGGCCGAGGCTGGGCTGTGGGCTGAAGAGTGGCGAACGGAGCGCTTCGGTTCGGTGTTCCTCGGTGGGGGCACGCCGACGACGCTCGACCACGCCGACCTGGCGCGCTTGCTGGCGGGCCTTCGGAGGCGGTTCGACGTCGAGCCGGCGGCCGAGGTCACGATCGAGGCCAACCCGGACACCGTCGACGCGGCGAAGCTGGCCGCGTTGCGCGAGACCGGGTACACGCGCCTGTCGATGGGGGCGCAGTCGTTCGACCAGCAGGTGCTCGACGCGCTCGAGCGGGTGCACGGGCCCGCGTCCGTGCGGCGCGCGTTCGCGGCCGCCCGGGCCGCGGGCCATACGAACGTGAACCTGGACCTGATCTACGGGGCGAACGGGGAGACGCTCGCGTCGTGGCGCCGGACCGTGGAGGAGACCATCGCGCTCCGCCCCGAGCACGTGTCGGCGTACGCGCTCACGATCGAGTCGGCCACCCCGCTCGGCCGCAAGGTCCAGGCGGGGCTGGTGCCGGGGCCCGACCCAGACCTGCAGGCCGACATGTTCGACCTCGCGTGCGAGCTCCTCGGCCAGGCCGGCTACCGCCACTACGAGGTGTCAAACTGGGCACTCTCCGGGTTCGAGTGCCGGCACAACCTGGGCTACTGGCGGAAGCAGCCGTATCTCGGGCTGGGGGCCGGGGCCCACTCCTACCGCGACGGGCACAGATGGTGGAACCTCCGTCCGCCTGGCGAGTACCTGGACGCCGTGGAGCAGGGCCTTCGCCCCGTGGGCGGCGAAGAGCGCCTCACTCCGGAGGAAGAGCAGCTTGAAGAGGTCTTCC
>DASPWN010000229.1:0-2156 GCA_035637835.1 Actinomycetota bacterium
GTCTTGGCTAGGTCCCTTTGAGTGAACGGCCCGACATCAACGATGCAACGAGCGAGGCGATCAGAGGGTGACTCGGTCGACGCTAGTGCTGAAACAGCCCAAACGCGCGTCGGGCTTCGGCCTCGCGCTCGAAGATGTGGATGATCACCCCAGGCGTGTGCCGGATCTGGACGGCATTCCCGTAGCTCGTCTCGATCAGGACGACGCGATCCAGCCGATCGATGACGACGACGGCCGAGTCTTCCGCGACGGAGTCGACCGCATCGCCGACGGCGAGGACGAACCGCTGTTGATCGGTATAGGAAACCATGCGCTGTAGCCCAGTATGGGAGGTGCGCGACCGATCAACGATAGCCCGATCGGACGATATCCGAATCCCCCGCTAGATGGGCCAGGACCAGTCATTTGACCTAAGGCATTCTCGTGGCCTGATGCGGCTCAGGATGAAGGCAGCTGTCTGCTGATCTCCCAATCGTGCCCGAACGGGTCGGTGATCCGTCCCGTTCGCCATCCGTGGCCTTCCGAGACTCGTGCCACGACGGCAGCTCCGGCCGCCACCGACTGGTCGAACGTGGCGTCGGGATCTTCGACGGAGAGGATCATCCGAACCGACCCTGGCCCATGGGGTTCGGAATCAGCGTCGGGCTCGTCCTGGATCCAGAACACCGCGCCGCCCACCGAGAGTTGCGCCACCGCGAGGCTCCCGTCGTCGCCATCGAGTCGGTACAGCTCCACCGCCCCAAAAGCAGCCTTGTAGAAGTCCACAGCCTTCTGCGCGTTGCTCACCGCCAGCCACGGGGCGATGCTCGTCTCGAATGGCTCCGCGCCGGCTGACCTCACGTCCGGATATCTCCACGTGCCGGGTTCACCGAGTCATTGTGCCATCCGAGCCCTGATTCGGCGTCTCGAGGCGACGGGGCGCGCTCAGGAGCAGCTCGCGTCTCGGAGCACGATTCGACTCCCGGCGGTTACAGTGTGGACATGACCGGGCTCGACGCTGGGGACGCAGCACCGTCGTTCGAGCTTCTGGACCAGCACGGCAAGCGGGTTCGGCTCCAGGACTTTCGGGGGCGAAAGCTGCTCGTCTACTTCTATCCGGAGGCCGACACGCCCGGATGCACCACCCAGTCGTGCTCGGTGCGGGATCACCGCCAGGACCTCGCTGGGATCGGGATGGACGTGGTCGGGATCTCGCCCGACCAGCCGGACAAGCAGCTCGCATTCGACGAGAAATATGGCCTGGGGTTCCCTCTCCTCTCGGACCCGGACCACGCGATCGCCAACGCATGGGGCACGTGGGGCGAGAAGTCCCGCGACGGCCGAACGTACCAGGGCATCATCCGGTCGTCCTTCCTCGTCGACGAGGACGGACGGGTCGAGCGGTCCTGGTACTCAGTGAAGCCCGAGGACACCGTCCCCAACGCCCTCGAAGCGCTCCGGACCTGAGCCCGCGCCCGCCTGGAGCCGCAAGGCCTATCATCCGGCTACTGTCGGTCGAGGGGGGAAACTATGAAGACCGAGATCCTGTACGCGCCGTCGTACTCGCTCGCCGTCACCTCGATGGCGCGGGGCGAGATCATCCAGGCCGAGTCCGGTGCGATGGTCAGCATGACCGAGGGCGTCGACATGCAGACATCGACCAAGGGCGGCGTGCTTAAGGGCCTCAAGCGGGCGGCCCTCGGCGGCGAGTCGATGTTCATCAACACGTTCACGGCCGAGCGCGATGCCGAGATCACGATGGCGCCGGCGTTCCCGGGAGACCTTCGGCAGATGCGGCTGGAGAACGAGACGCTCTACCTCCAGTCCGGCTCCTACATGGCATCTACCGGAGAGATCGACATCGACACGAAGTGGGGCGGGGCGAAGACGTTCTTCTCAGGCGAGGGGTTCTTCCTCCTCAAGCTGACCGGTACCGGCGATCTGCTGGTCTCCTCGTACGGCGCGATCCGCGAGATCGCCCTGGAGCCGGACCAGAAGATGATCGTCGACACCGGGCATGTCGTGGCTTTCAGCCAGAGCGTGGGCTACGAGGTACACAAGGTGGGCGGGTGGAAACAGACCATCCTCTCCGGGGAAGGCCTGGTCGTGCATCTCACCGGGCCGGGGCGCGCTCTCCTCCAGACCAGGAGCGCGCACGCACTCGCCGGATGGCTGGC
>DASPWN010000230.1:0-1555 GCA_035637835.1 Actinomycetota bacterium
CGAGACCCGCTTGGGGTTCGGCCAGGGAGAACGGCTTGTCCGGGGCGGAAAGCCGGGGAGCCGCCACATGCCCGAGCGAGTGGGTGGCGTCCAGGGGAAGCGCGGCTCCCCCCGTTGGGAGCTTCACCAGGAGCTTGGCGCTGCTCTTGGACCCGGGCGGGCCCAGGCAGATTCGGTCCCCGTCCTGCAGGAGGCAGTCGCCTTCGATCTTCTCGCCGTTGACGTAGGTCCCGGTGGCGCTGCCCCCGTCGGCCAGGAGCAGGCCGCGGGGGCCTCGATTCACCTTCGCGTGGATTGGCTCGACGTTGCCGAGGAGGATCTGGAGGTCGCAGTCGGAGCTCGAGCCGATCAGGCGGTCGCGCGGGGAGTCGTCGACCTCGAAGAGGGTCCCGTCGAGCGGCCCCCCCGTGACGATCAGGACGGGGACGGTCACGCTGCCGGAGACGGGATCGGGCACGGCGGGACACTCCCCAGCGACAAAAGGAACAAAGGACGGGACTTAACGGGCAAATTCAAGCATACCCCCACTGGCCTGTCAACGTGAGGGGGTTTATTGACACCGTGATTGGCGAGGTGCTAGCGTCGGTCGAAGAGAGCACTCCGTGACGGAAATGCCACGGGCCGCCTCCCCGCGATCCCGGGAGGGGGTTCCTCCCGACAGCGTCCTTCGCCAGCTCCGCATCCCGTTCGTGCGGCGGGCCAGCCTCCTTCACGCGCGGGCCCGGGAGGAGGTGTTCGTCATCGACCTGGGCCTGGCCGGGGTCTTCATCGAGCGTCTCGAGGCTCTCCCCGTGGGCGAGGAAGTCGAGATCCGGCTGCCCATGCCCGACAGCGAGATCCCGCTCCAGGCCCGGTGCCGGGTCGCGTGGTGGCACCCCGAAGGCGCCCCCCTCGCATCGAAGTCCCTCCCCGCCGGCGCGGGGCTCGAGTTCATCGAGATGTCCGAATCCGACCAGGGACGGCTCCGGGAGCAGCTCGTCCAGTACTGCCGCCAGCACCCCCGCGTCCGCCGATTCCTCCGCCACTGGCCCCAGGAAGAGAAGATCGGAGACGATCCGTGAAGACGGTTGGAACCCTCGTGGCGGGGCGCGAGGTGTACCACGTCCGCGTGGAGCACACCGTGCGCGAGGCGGCCCGCTACATGTCCGACCGTCGGGTGGGGGCCGTGGCCGTCCTGCAGGGTGACCGGCTCTCCGGCGTGCTCTCGGAGCGCGACATCATGAGCAGGGTGGTGGCGCGAGGCCTCGACCCCGACGCGGTCAAGGTGGGCGAAGTCATGACCCGGGACCTCGTGGTGGCCAGCGCCTCCGACTCGAACGAGGACGGGGTGCGCAAGATGAAGCAGGCCGGTTGCCGCCACCTGCCGGTGATCCAGGGCGACCGCTTCCTGGGGATGGTCTCGCTCCGCGACCTGCTGCAGGTGGACCTCTCGGAGAAGGACGAGGAGATCCGCCTGCTGAACGCCTACATCCATTACGTGCCCCCCGGGAGCGGTCGGGCCTAGGGGTGCCTCGAGTCCGGGTCGTCCTGGTTCGACCGGACACTCCCGCCAACG
>DASPWN010000231.1:0-3669 GCA_035637835.1 Actinomycetota bacterium
TAGACGCGAAGGAACCCCCAACCCTTCTCCGTCTGCGACCCCGAGGTCTTGCAGAAGTCCTCGTCGGCGGTGAACAGCAGCTGGCGGGCGTCGTCGTAGTTCGAGGAGTGTCCATCGCCGTCGGCGTCGGCGGAGTAGACAGTGCGGCCCAGGAACTGGGGACTCGCCGGGTTCGAGACGTCCACCGCCACGAACCCGCTGTCCCAATAGGAGAGAAACACTGTCTTGCCGTCCTCGGATGGCTCGGCCCCGTGCCCGAACAGGGCATCGGGGTCGCAGCCCTGCGGGGTCCCAGGTGGAACGCCGTCGTGTAGGAATCCCCAGTTCGACACCTCGACAGGGTTCGTTGGGTCGGTGATGTCGACCAGCCGGAAGGGCCCCCGGCCGAGCTGATCCTGCCGACCGCTGGGCGAGTTCGCGTCGGGCTCTTCGCTCGAAGGGACGGTGGCGTAGGCGTAGGTCCGACCGAGGTCGGCCCGATCCTCCACCTCAAACTCGTGGACGCCCCGAGCGCAGCACCCGCTGTCGTAGAACCCCAGCTCGACAGGGCTAGCAGGGTCGGTGACGTCCCACAGCTGGAGACCGCGAGGGAAGCTCAGGTCGTACCGGGAGCCGCCGCACACCTGGATGCCGACCGCCGCGATGTCATGGCCCGCGAACGGGCCCACGGAGGCCGTGTACACCACCACGTCCTCCGCTGATGTTCCCATCGGGTTCTGGAGGACCCCGACCTCGATGGGATTGGTCGGGTCGTTCGCGTCTACCACGGCCACGCCGCTGTCCGGTGGCTCCGGGCAGAAGCGGTCGTTCCCCGTAGCCCAGTCGGTGAAGCCCCAATGCCCGATGTAGGCGAATCCGTCGTGGAACCACACGTCGGCGTTGAAGCCTCGCCCGCCGAGGTCGTTGTGGCCCACCACCCTCATGTTGAAGGAGGAGCCGGCCCGCTGTCCGTGCTTGTATTCCTTCTGGGACTGCTGGAGGAAGAATTTCTCGTCCTTGAGCAGCTCGCTCTCGTTGGATGGCTTGTCCTTGGGTGCTGCGCTGGCAGCAACCGCGAACACGACCAGCATCATCGCGGCGAGGACAGAAGAGAATCGGAAGGCTCGCATGGCTCCCCCTTCCCTGCCGGCTAAATGCGCTCGGTGAACCGGGAGTCTATGGCGGGGGCAAGGGGCTGTCGAACGGCAACACCCTCGTCGGCCTCTCTCCATGACCGGGCCGTGCTCCAGGCCATGGATCGGAGATGTCGCCACTGGTCGATGATGGGGGTGTAGGCCAGGCATCATGTAGGGGTACCTTAGAGTCCGCGGACGTGGTGTACGAACGACCTGAGGGTCCTTGAAAGAGAAGACCACCGCTTCATCCTCAACGAGAACCGACCAAGGCACTCGGAGAGGAGGAACACGGTGGTCGAACCAACTGTGGACCCGCTGGTCTGGCTCGGCAAGCACCTCGAGGAAGCCGACACCGATCTGTTGCGGGAGATGGTCCGCACGTTCATCCAGGTCCTCATGTCGGCAGAGGCCGATGCCGCCTGCGGCGCCCTGTACGGCGAGCGATCGCCCGATCGCGTGAACCGGCGCAACGGGTACCGAGGAAGGACCTTCGACACCAGGACGGGCACGATCGAGCTCGCCGTCCCCAAGCTCCGGGCGGGGAGCTACTTCCCGGAGTGGCTCCTCGAGCCGCGCCGACGGGCCGAGCGGGCACTGGTGGCGGTGGTGGCCGAGTGCTACGTGAAGGGAGTGTCCACCCGTCGGGTCGACGGGCTGGTGAAGACCCTCGGCATCGAGGGCATCTCGAAGTCCCAGGTCTCCGAGCTCGCCAAGAGCCTGGACGAGGCCGTGGCGGCGTTCCGGTCCCGCCCGCTCGACGCCGGGCCCTACACCTACCTGTGGCTCGACGCCCTGGTCCTGAAGTGCCGGGAGGGTGGCAGGATCGCCAACGTCTCGGCGGTGGTCGCCACCTCCGTGAACGCCGATGGGTACCGGGAGATCCTCGGCCTGGACGTGCTGACCACCGAGGACGGGGCCGGGTGGACGGCCTTCCTGCGGGACCTGGTGGCCCGAGGGCTCACCGGGGTCCGCCTCGCGGTCTCCGACGACCACCGGGGCCTGGTGGAGGCCATCGCGGCAGTCCTGCCGGGCTCGTCGTGGCAACGGTGCCGGACCCACTTCGTACGGAACCTCCAGACCAGGGTCCCCCGCGACGCCCAGCCACTTGTCGCCACGCTCGTGCGCTCGATCTTCGCTCAGCCCTCGGCCTCCGAGGTGGGCGCTCGGCTCGCTCGGGTCATCGAGCAGCTCGAGGGACGGTTCCCGAAGGCCGCGGAGCTCCTGGAGGCTGCCGGCCCGGACATCACGGCGTTCTCATCGCTTCCGGTCGAGCACTGGCGGCAGATCTGGTCGAACAACCCCCAAGAGCGCCTCAACCGCGAGATCCGCAGGCGCAGCGACGTCGTGGGGATCTTCCCGAACCGGGAAGCCATCATCCGCCTGGTCGGTGCGGTGCTCGCTGAGCAACACGACGAGTGGGCGGTGGCCCGTCGGTACATGAGCCAACAGTCCTTGACGAAGGCTCGCATGGCCGTGATCGAGGGTGGCGACGTCGGAGAGGAGGTGAGGCCCGAGCTGGTGGCGGCCGGCTAACCACTCACGATCGACGAGGTTGAAGCGGTGTTCTCATACACCACTTGCGCGGGCGCGGCCTAGGGGTACTCTGCGTGTTAGAGGGATCCGCGGGCCACGGATGATTGTGGGGTCCTCGAGGGCACCCGTCGAGCGAAGGTTGACTCTAAACAGGTACCCGGGCGGAAAGAGCATGGATCGCCAGAGCGTAGGACCTCGATGTGCCGGGTGTGGGGCTTCTCTCGTTCGAAGAAAACTCCGGAACGGCAGTTTCGAGAGTGCTGCGGACTTTCGTCGGAGGAGTCATTGCTCCGATGAATGTCGACGCTCCGCGCAGATTGCCGTGTTCGATCGGTATTTCGGCGCCGGCCGCGCGCGCAATAGACCACAAACCCACCAATCGAGTGATCGGGAGAAGGGAGCCTCCTGCCTCTGGCGAGAACTTAAAGCTCCCGCCTCGCCGCCCGGATTCCGATCCACGTAAGGGTGGCAGAGGCGAAGACGATCCAGGCCCATGCAGCTTCCGGGACCATGCTGATCAACGTGAGACCCAGGATGAGGGCCACTGTGGTCACCCTCTTAGCGATCAACGCTCCATGACTGTACGGGCGGGCGTCCACGAGGAGTTGGCCGAGGTCTTGATGGACCTGGAAGCAGAACCCGAGATGCGGCTGAAGATCATAGATGCCCTGAAGCACGCTGTGCCGAAGGTCCTTTAGCTGCCGTCCAAAATCCAACTGCAGCCGAGGTAACGAGCACCGTCCTCCGACCGGAAGTGCTCCAAGTGCCAGCCCCTGGAGCTCGACGGTGGCCTGGATGGCCTGGCGGGGCGAGTCGAAGACGACGAGGGCCTCGTCGCCGCGGAGCTCGAGGAGGGTGCCGGCTCGGTGTCCGACGACTTCCCGGACGACCCCCGCGAACGTGAGGCAAGCTTGGCGACGGCCTCGTCTCCCCGGCTCCTGGGTGAAGAGCGTGTAGCCTCGGACGTCCGCTATCAGGAACGTGCGGATGGGTCCCCGCAGTTCCTCTGTGTCTCCCGCCA
>DASPWN010000232.1:0-32188 GCA_035637835.1 Actinomycetota bacterium
GGCACGAGCGATCGCGGCCCGTTGTTGCTCTCCCACGGACGTCTCGCTCGGGTACCGGGTCTGCAGACCGTCCAGGCCGAGGCTGTCGATGAGGCCCTCGACCAACCACCGGACCTCATCGAGCCTTCTGCTGAGTCGGGCTGGATATTCGATGTTCTCCCGAATCGTGAGCTCGTCGATCAAGCCGAGACGCTGCGGAACCACCGAAACATCGCTCCAAGGGGGAAGCGACTCGGCGGGATCGACGTCAGCCATCACGACGTGGCCTTCATCCGGACGCTCCCACCCGCTGGCGATATTGAGCAGCGTGGTCTTCCCGGACCCCGAACGCCCGACGAGACCGACGAGTTCGCCCTCGTGCAGCCTGACGTTCGCGTCCTGAACCGCTCGGACGACCTCCGTCCCACGACGGTAGGACTTGCTCACTCCCACGAGCTCCACGACGACCTTGGTTCCCTGGTGGTCCGGTGACGTGGCGAGCGACCGCTCCCGGGACGCGGGTCGCAACGGTGTCGCTTGCGTCCACATCTGAGAAGAGGGTGCGGCCCGTACCCTGCGAGTGCCGTGGCGGAGTTCGAGGACCTCGTCCGCCTGGCGTTTGATCGCGCGATCGTGCGTGGCGAGGATGAACGTCACGCCGTGCTCCACCAACTCCCGGATGGTCCTGAGCATGTCTTCGGCGGAGCCACTGTCGAGCTCCGCGGTCGGCTCGTCGGCTACCACGATGGTCGCTCCACGGGCGAGGACCTGGCACACGGCCGCTCGAGCCTGCTCCCCTCCTGAGAGTTCGGAGGGCAGGTGGTCGGCGCGGTTCGCCATGCCCATCAGGTCGAGGAGCTCGGAAGGACCGATCCGTGCGGGTGCTCTCGACGCACGGACGGCCACCAGGAGGTGCTCGCGAACGGTCAGATGGGGGAAGAAGTTGTCGGAAGCTCGCTGGAACACGTAGCCCACGGTGCGCCTTCGCAAGCGGCGCAGGGTCCTCGAGGTACTGGTGTGAAGTGCGACGCCCTCCACCACCAGCGTACCCTCCGTCGGCCGGTCCATCCCCGCGATCAGTCTGAGGAGCGATGATTTCCCGCTTCCCGATGGGCCGGCAACGGCGGTGAGAGCCGCTTTCGGGAACCGAGCTGTGACGCCCCGGAGCGCGTAGACGGACGATGCTGCGGTGCGGTAGACCTTGACGAGGTCCTCACATTGCACGGCCGCTCGTTCAGTCCGCAACACGCATGACCTCTCCCAGGCTGACGCCGCCCGCTCTCCGGTTGGTGAGCCATCCTCCTATCCATGAGGCTGCCAGCACTCCGACAAATGCGGATCCCATCACTCGCAGTGGCATGACGAACAGAGGGCCGGGGGGGATCGTTGCCAGCGGATCGAGCAGCGGCAAGATCAGAAATGCCGCGCCGAGGGCCAGGACGAGCCCGATCGCGTACGAGAAGCAGAGCATGGCGCCCAGCTCGGCCGTCAACGAACGCCGGTGGGCCGAGTGGCTCATCCCCATTCGCAGCGACAGGCCGTAGGAGACCACCTGCGACCGCTGCCGCGCCTGGAGGTACATCAGCATCCCCAAGACGACGAGCAGGGCAGCGATCAATCCAAGCCCGTTCAACACGAGGAACGAGCCGATCGCCGCAGCGATCTCCGGGATGTCCTTGACCTGATCCGCCGTCAGGATGAGGTACGGCGAGTACTTGAGTGCTCGGAGCGCGACCGATGCTCTGTCGGGGTCGCCCTTGACCCAGAACTCCGTCGATGCACCTGGCGAGTACTGGAGGGGGTTGGGGGCTCCGGCGAAGGCCTCGAGCAGCGTGTCGGCGTCGACGACGACCAGCGGCCGAAGGGACGTCATGCCGGGGAAGGCTCGGGCTCGGGCCACGATCTGCACCGGGATGTCTCGGCCCGCGAAGTCCATCGCGCCTGGGGTAGCCGTCCCCGATCCGGCCACGACGATGGGGATGCGATCACCCGCAGGCCCCGCGAGGCGGTGGGCAATCTCCTGGATCGAGGCGTCGGAGAAGGACGGGTTCCAGTACGCGGCCGATGCGAGCGTCGCACTGTCCACCGCCAGCAGGTCGAAGGTCTCTCCACCCGGCGCGAGCGTCCCGGGCTGCTGCACCCGCGTGACCCGGGTGATCGGCAGGGCGAACCGCTCCGGGAGCGGCGTCTCGTAGAGCATCTGCCCCTCGACGTCGCTGCCCACGAACAGCTTGGCCTTCGCGTCCACGGTGGTCTCGAGTGATCGCACGATGGTCTGAGCCTGAACGAAGATGCCCAGGCACAGGGCCGAGGCCGCGACGAGAAGGAGCGTCATGCGAGAGCCGCCCGCCAGGCGGTGGATCGCCAGGTACAGCCACGAAGCGAACCGCCCGCTCCGCTCGCGAAGCGATCGAAGGCCCGCGCCGACCAAACGCACGCCGCTCATGGCGAGGCCGGCGATCGAGAGCACGGGGAAGAGGAGCAGGTTGACGCTGGGGCTCCGCACGTGCAGGGAAGCATCCTGGACGAACGCGCCGCCGGCCTGGAGTCGATGGAACGCGTAAAAGGCCAGCGCCACGAGGGCGAGCTCCCACGGTGCTCGGGCGAATGTCGCGAAGCGCTCCCGGTGGTGCTCCGAGTTCCTGAGGAACGCGACCGCCGAGACGATGCCGAGCAGGGCCACGGACACCACGGTGGCCAGGCCGGCGCCCACGAGGGCCTGCCGGCTTGCGCTTGCTCCGATCGCGGCGGTCGCGCGTACCGTCCGCACCAGGAGGAAGGCCATCCCCAGTCCTGCCGCCCCACCGATCCCGGCAGGGATCACCGCTTCGAGACACGCCTTGGCGGCGACGGCGGCGGGATGGGTACCTCTCGAAAACAGCATCGATGCTTCGACCTTCCGCGCTGTGAGCGCGAAGGCACCTGCTGCCGCGATGACAGTCAGGGCGACGAGGATGCCTGCGGCTTGGAGCACTCGCCCGGGCCCCTGGAAGGCAGCTACGTCGCTCTCGACCGACCTGACGACGTCCGGCATGGACGAAGCGATGCGGGCGGTCATGCTGTAGGAGCCCGAGGAGATGCTGCAACACAGGTCGCGTTGCTCGGTCGCGTCGTGCTCGAAGTGCTCGGCGAACGCCGCCAGGGAGCGCGCCTGATCTACCGTGAGCGGTCCGTCGGTCTGGAGCGGCGCCTGCCAGGCGTAGGTAGCCGAAAGGATGCCCAGCGCACCAAACGACCGGGTCAGGGTGTCCTCGTCGACGAGCGCGAACGGTGTGGGTAGGGGGCAGTCGGGGAAGGTGGGGCAGGCCGGGTAGATCTCGGACGCCCACGCCTGCCAGTAGCCGGTTGGCGGCTGCGAGACGAGCGCGCGATAGATGCCGGCGACGAGGAGCTGCACCGGCGGCCGCCCCTCGTATCGGATCGCGATCCGGTCACCCGGGCGTACCTTCAAGACGTGGGCGGTCAGGTCCGCCAGCCAGACGCCGGGCTCCGACGACTCCCCGATCGCCCGAACATGGTCGAGCGCGTCGGTTCCCGCGAAGAGCCGGATCGGCGCAACGCGGTTCGCCGCCGTCGCCGGTGATACGGACACGTCCGGCCCAAGGGCGCTCGAGACGACCGGTCCGAGGAGCGGATGCCACATCCGATCGGCGAAGAGCCGCCCGAGCTCGTCCGGGGACGGGTTCTCGCCTGGCTGCCGATACGGAAGGTGCTGCATCCGAACCTGGTAGAGCACGCCCGCCCCGTACCGCGTCACGGTCGGCTTGGCGATCTCCGTGCTTGTCAGGTGGCTCGACTCGGCGGCGTTGAACAGGGGATACGCGCCGGTGGCCAGCGCCAGGAGGAGAGCGCCGAAGGCAAGCGACAGCAGCAACCGGGGGAAGTGCAGGTGAACGAGTGGCGCCTTTGCCCACATCGGGCTCAGCGCCTTCTTCGGCATCCCTCCCACCCCACCCCAGTCTTCCATGACGGAGGCGGCCATTCCCCGCCAGAGGCCTGTTCGCCGTCAATCTGAATACGCGAGCGGCGCGGCCGGGGGCTCGAACGCCCGCTGCCGCGGGCCGAGGTTCGATGCGAGAATGCCGCGCCATGGAGTGGCTCGAGCTCGTTCTTTCGCTGTTCGTCATCCTCGGCGGCGCCGAGCTGTTCACGAATGGCATCGAGCGGGTGGGCGAGGGGTTCGGCCTCTCGCAGGGAGCCGTCGGCAGCGTGTTGGCAGCGGTCGGCACGGCCCTGCCCGAGACCATCCTCCCGCTGATCGCCATCCTGTCAGGACACGCAGCCGGCGAAGAGATCGGGATCGGGGCCATCCTCGGGGCCCCGTTCATGTTGACGACGCTGGCGATGGTCGTCATCGCCGTCGCGGTCTTCGCCTACGCTCGCTCGAACGGACGGAGCCTGGAACTCGACGGCGATCGAACGGTCCTGCGACAGGACCTCGGCTACTTCCTTGTGATGTACGCGCTGGCGATGGGAGCAGGACTGCTGCACGCCCGGGCCGTGAACTGGGTGCTGGCCGTGGTGCTCGTCGTGGGGTACGTCTTCTACGTCCGTCGCCATTTCCGGGCTCCGGTCGTGGAGCGCTTGGCCCGAGAGGCCGAGGAGGAGGTCAAGCCTCTCTACGCATCGGCGGTGTTCCGGCGCCCTCGCCACGAGCTGCCCGGAACGGGTGAGGGATCGACGAACTGGCCGACGTTCCTCCAGGTGGCGGTTGCGCTCGTCCTGATCGTGGGAGGTGCCCGTCTGTTCGTGGACGCCGTGAACACGATCGCCGACCGGTTTCGGCTATCCCACCTGGTCTTCGCCCTGCTCGTGGCCCCCGTCGCCACGGAGCTCCCCGAGAAGTTCAACAGCGTGATCTGGGTCCGGCGTCGAAGGGACACCCTGGCCCTGGGGAACATGACGGGGGCCATGGTGTTCCAGTCCTCGTTCCCGGTCACCGTGGGCCTCCTGCTCACGCCGTGGCACCTGGCGCACGAGGCGCTGGTTGCGGGGGCCATCGCCCTGGCGGCAGGAACGCTCCTGTACCTCACGATCCGAATCCGGGGTCGGTTCTCGGCGCCGCTCCTGCTCGTGCAGGGCGGCTTCTACGTGACGTACGTCGTCTACGTGCTGACCAGACGCGGAGCGTGAACGCTATCCGAGGAGGCTCGCGTTGGGGCTCGGCGGGATGTTTCGCTTCGACACGAGCCCGTCCTTCTTCAAGTCGTCGAAGATCGTCTGTGCCTGACTCGACAGATTGACGATCGAGGTTCCGCCGGACATCCCCGTGGTGCCCGGGGCGACCACGTTCTCCACGTGCTTGGGGTTCATCAGGGTGCAGGTGAACGCGAGCGCCAGGACCTCGTCCAGCGGGGCCTCGGTCTGGACGTTACGGAAGCCGCCGGCGATCCAGGTGAGCAGACGGCTGGGGTCCTTGGCGAACTCCTTTCGGAACTGCGTCAGGGCAGCGATGATCAGCCGTCCTCCATCCTCGGAGCGACCGAAGTCGCCCCCGGGCAGGCTGTGCCGGTCCCTGGCGAAGGCGAGCGCCTCCTTTCCCCGCAGCTTCTGGACGCCTGGCTCGAAGTTGGATCCGGATGCCGCATCGCTCATGGCGAAGGGAACGTCGACGGTCAGGCCGCCGATCGAGTTGATCATGGCCTGGAAGCCCCAGAAGGTGGTGAGTGCCCAGTAGTCGAGCTTGATCCCGGTGAGGCTCTCGACGGTCTGCACGAGGAGCGGCGGTCCCCCGTAGACCATCGCGGCGTTGATCTTGGCGCTGCCGCGGTCGGGGATCGAGACGTACGAGTCGCGGGGAATGCCCAGGATGGCCGCCTTGTGCTTGGCGGGGATGATCGACACGATGTGGATCGAGTCCGCCAGCGAGTGCTCGACATCCTCGCCCGGCCGAGCGCCGCTCCCGATGAACAGGATGAAGATCGGCTTCGAGCCGTCGAGGGCCGGCACGTAACCCGCGTGCGCCTGCTCGATCTCCAGGAGCGGTTGCGCTGCAGCGGATCCAGGCGGGGTCACGGCGCCGATCGTCGACCCGGCGATCCACGCCGCCAATGCCAGGGATGCGAAGGCGATCCGCCGCCTCACGAGGCTGCCTCCGTCGCGCTCGCGGATGGGCCGGGCGATGGGACCACCACTTCGTGGTCGTCCCGGCTGACGCTGAACGCATACACCAGCCACCCGTCCGAGACGGACCGCAGGAAGTACTGGCCGGTGCTCACGACGGCCATCATGGTCCCGTCCTTGGCGCTCGCCAGGGCCTTGAACTTCACGATGGCCACCGCGGTGGCCGGCTGGTTGGCCCTGTCGAGCAGGACCTTCACCTTCAGCGTGCCGAGGGGCTGGTCGACCTTGTCGAACTGGTCTCCTGCGGACGGACCGAGGGTGAGCGTCGTCCCGTCCTGCTGCGCGGCAGCCTGGGATCCCTCCTCGAACAGCGGCCACACCTCGTCGTAGGAGCCGTCACGCCAGTTGGCGGGGTCTAGGAAGGCCTCGGTGTACAGCGTGGTCATGGTCTCGCCCACCTGGGTGCCCACGTCCCGAGCGGTGGCGTCGAACTTCGCCGGCTTGTGGTGCGTCACGAGGATGGGGACGGCCTTCGTCAGCCGGAAGTCGAACGCCGGGATGCTGTTGTCGCCACCATTCAACAGGCCGCCATCGCCACCCCCGCCCCTAAAGAGAAGGAACAGCACGACCCCGAGCGCGACGAGCGCCGTTGGAACGATCCACACCGCGGGAGCGAAGCGCCGCTGGGGGGTCGGGCGATGGCGGCCCTCTACCAAGTCGCGGCAGAGGTTACCGGCGCGAACCAGTTCCCACAACCACCTTCGGTGGTCGCACTGGTCATGTCGTTTCCGGATAGCATGGCAACGCCAAACGGTGAGCCGGGAAGTCTGGTCGGCACGGGGGGAACCGTGTCCGACGAGCGCGAACCGGATGGCAGTGGCGTTCGATCGACGTGGTCCCGATCCGATCGCCCCATCCCCCGCCGGGTCGTCCGCCCGCTCCAGGCATTCCTCGCGGAGGAGGCTGCGGGCGGGACGGTCCTCCTCTCAGCTGCGGCAGCCGCCCTGGTCTGGGCCAATGGCCCGTGGCGCTCCTCGTATCACGAGGTCTGGCAGACGACCCTCAGCGTTCACCTGGGGCCGTGGGGAATCACGGAGTCTCTTCGAGGATGGGTGACCGAGGGCCTCATGGCCCTGTTCTTCCTCGTCGCCGGCCTGGAGATCAAGCGGGAGTTGCTGACCGGGGAGCTCCGGCACCGCCGCGCCGCGCTGCTGCCGATCGTGGCCGGCGTGGGGGGCATGGCGCTACCGGCCCTGATCTATCTCGCGTTCAACCCGCATCCGCCGGCCTCCCGAGGCTGGGGGGTCGTGATGCCCACCGACATCGCGTTCGCACTCGGGGTCTTGGGGCTGGCGTCGAGGCGGGTTCCCGCGGGGCTGAGAGCGTTCGTCCTGGCCCTGGCCATCATCGACGACCTCGGCTCGATCGTGGTGGTGGCGCTGTTCTATTCCACGGGGATCGAGTGGGGTGCGGTCGCCTTGGCGGCGGTGCTGGGCGCAGCCACCGTCGGTCTCCGTCGGATCCAGGTCCGGGCGATCGCCGCGTATCTGCTCCTCGGGGTGGGCATGTGGATCGCGCTGCACGGCTCCGGTATCTCCCCGACGCTTGCCGGGGTGGCGCTTGGATTCCTCACGCCCGCCACGGCGTTTCAGCGCCCCAAGGCCGTGAGCCAGGAGGCCCATCGTGTGGCCGATGCGACCGTGGACGAGCCGGACCCACCGGATGCCGATGCCGCGCAGTGGCTGTACCTCGCCGAGCTATCGAAGGAGGCGGTATCCCCGCTCACCCGGTTGGAGACCGTCCTCCACCACTGGACGAGCTTCCTGGTGCTCCCGCTGTTCGCCCTGGCGAACGCGGGGGTCCTGCTGTCTGCGAGCGCGCTGGCCGACGCGGTGAGGAGCCCCGTCGCCGTCGGCATCGTGGTGGCCAGGCTGGTGGGAAAGACCGCAGGCATCTCGCTCGCCACGTTCCTCGCGGTCGGTCTGTTGAAGGCTCGCCTGCCCGCGAACGTGAGCGCCCGCCATGTCGTGGGCGCCGCCGCGGCGGCGGGGATCCCGTTCACCGTCTCGATCTTCATCTCAGAGCTGGCGTTGCCCGCCTCCCTCCTTCAGGTGGCGACCATCTCCGTGCTCATCGCGGCCGCGGCGTCGGGGGTCCTGGCGCTGCTCGTCTTTCGTTGGCCGACGAAACGGTAGCGATGCCCCGGTCGCCACTACGGGACCAACGATGCCCTGTTCCTCCTATAATCGGTCCGTTTCCGCTGGCAAGACGGTCTTCTCATACCGGTCGAGGGGGATTGGATGCATGTCCTGGCCGCCGAGGGCGGGCCTATCAACGCGGTCTTCGGCTCATTCGAGGACCGGGCGCTCTGGGTAGTGCTGGGGATCTCCCTCGTCGCCCTGGTCTTCGCCTATTACCTGGTCCGCGAGGTCCTCGCCGCTCCCGAGGGCACCGACAAGATGAAGGAGATCGCCCGGGCCATCCAGGAGGGGAGCCGGGCCTACCTGAACCGCCAGTTCCGAACCGTCGGTGTCTTCATCCTGCTGCTCACCGTCGGTTTGTTCTTCATCCTGCCTGTGCCGAGCGGCACGGCCCACGGCGCCATGTTCGTCCGGTTCGGCCGCTCGCTCGCGTTCATCCTCGGCGCGGGGTTCTCCGCCATCACCGGGTTCACCGGCATGTGGCTGGCCGTGCGGGGGAACGTCCGGGTGGCCAACGCGGCCCGGGAATCCGGCCTGCGCCGGGCGCTTCGGCTCGCGTTCCGGACGGGTGGGGTGGCCGGCATGTTCACGGTTGGTCTGGGCCTCCTCGGCGCCACCGTGATCCTGATGATCTACAAGTCCGACGCCACGAGCGTGCTGGTCGGGTTCGGGTTCGGGGGGGCGCTCCTGGCCATGTTCATGCGGGTGGGCGGAGGGATCTTCACCAAGGCCGCCGACGTCGGCGCCGACCTGGTGGGCAAGGTCGAACAGGGGATCCCCGAGGACGATCCGCGCAACGCCGCGACGATCGCCGACAACGTGGGCGACAACGTGGGCGACTGCGCCGGCATGGCGGCCGACCTGTTCGAGTCTTACGAGGTCACGCTGGTGGCTTCGCTGATCCTCGGTGCGGCGGCCTTCGCCAACTCACCGCAGGGCGCGATCGTCGGCGTGATGTTCCCCTTGTTCGTCCGAACCATCGGCGTGATCACCTCGATCGTCGGCATCCTGGCCGTGTCCCCGCGGAGCGAGACCGAGTCCGGGATGAAGGCGATCAACCGCGGGTTCTTCGTCTCGGCGTTGCTCTCGGCGATCGCGGTGTTCGTACTGTCCGGCGTCTACATGAAGGAGTACCGGCCCGCGCTCGCCGTCCTCTTCGGACTGGTCCTGGCCAGCCTGATCCAGGTGCTCACCGAGCACTTCACCTCGACCGACCGCCGGCCGGTGAAGGAGATCGCCGAGTCCTCCCTGACCGGCCCGGCCACCACGATCCTCCAGGGGTTCGCCGTGGGACTGGAATCGACCGTGTGGGCCATCCTGGTCATCGGGGCGGCCGTGATCTCGGCCTTCGCCCTGGGCCACAACACTGCCGAGCAACTCTATTTCATCTCGCTCACCGGCATGGGAATGCTGACGACGGTCGGCGTCATCGTGTCGATGGACACGTACGGCCCGGTGTCCGACAACGCGCACGGCATCGCCGAGATGTCGGGTGGCCTGGGCGAACGGGCCGACGAGATCATGACCGGCCTGGACGCCGTGGGGAACACCACCAAGGCCATCACGAAGGGGATGGCTATCGCCACCGCGGTCATCGCCGCGACCTCGCTGTTCGGCTCGTTCGCCGAGGAGGTCCTTCGAGCGATGGGGCGCGCCGGCACATCGTTCCCGGTCCGGGTGGATCGCCCCGACGTGCTGGTCGGCCTGCTGATCGGAGGCGCTGTGCCGTTCCTCTTCGCGTCGCTGCTCATCCGGGCGGTTGGACGGGCCGCGTCACAGGTGGTGGTGGAGGTCCGCAACCAGTTCCGGGACCACCCTGGCATCATGGACTACAAGGAGAAGCCGGACTACGCGCGGGTGGTCGACATCTGCACGAAGACCTCGCTGCGCGAGCTCTTGACCCCGGGCCTCCTTGCGGTGCTCTCCCCGATCGCCGTGGGATTCGCTCTGAAGGCCGCAGCGCTGGGGGCGTTCCTGGCCGGGGCCATCCTCACCGGGCAGCTGCTCGCCGTCATGCTCTCCAACGCCGGCGGAGCCTGGGACAACGCGAAGAAGCTGGTCGAGGGGGGGCTGTACGGTGGCAAGGGCAGCGAGCCGCACAAGGCCACCGTGATCGGCGACACCGTGGGCGACCCGTTCAAAGACACGGCGGGTCCCGCCCTGAACCCACTGATCAAGGTGATGAACCTGGTGTCGCTCCTCATCGCCTCCCTCGTCGTCGAGTACGCGGCGCCGGGCAAGCGAGGATGGGGGATCGCCATCGCGGTGGGTTGCGCGATCGTGCTCGGGGCGATGATCTGGTACTCGAAGTCCCGGAAGGGCGAGGTCCTCGTGCCCGCCGATGAGGCGCCCACCAGGCAAAGCGCCACGGTCTCCTAGCCGAGCCGGCCCGGGAACTTGCAGCCGCCCCCTCCACCCTCTTCGATATCGCGGATGAGCGTCCTGGACCCCTTCCGGCGGTTCCTCCACCGCATGGCCGAATCCGACGAGCAGCGCCTGGCCGAGGAGATCCAGGAGTGGGCGGCGACGGTCCCCGGCACGGTCCGGATCCGGGACGCCCCCACGCGGAGCCGGGTGAAGGTGGCCGGCGTGGTGAAGCGGATCACCGTGAGGCCACTCGAGGGTTTCGAGTCGCTCGAGGCCCTTATCTCCGACGGGACCGGTGAGATGTCGGTCCTGTGGATGGGTCGCCGGTCCATGCCGGGACTCACGCTCGGGACTCGGATCGTCGTCGAAGGCGTCGTGGCCGAGAAGCGCGGTGGCTTGAAGATGGTGAACCCAACATTCGAGTTCGCGACGTGACGCGAGGGCGGGATGAGGTGGCGACCGGGGACTCCACCGAGAGGAGGGAGGGAACCGGCGGGGAATCCGTCGAGTCCCTCGTCGGTCGCGAGGTCCCACAGCCGGTCATCGGAACGAGCTGGACCCGTGAGCAAGCCTTCGCGGCGAAGCGAGCCTCCCTCCGCATCTACCTCGGTGCCGCACCGGGCGTGGGCAAGACGTACGCGATGCTCTCGGAAGGACGCAGGCGGAATGACCGCGGCACCGATGTCGTGGTTGCCTGGGCCGAGACGTACGGCCGCCCTCACACGATGGAGATGCTCAACGGCCTCGAGGTCGTGCCTCCCATCTCCATCGAGTACCGCGGCCGGACATTTCAGGAGATGGATACGGAGGGGGTGATCGCCCGCCATCCCCAGGTCGCCTTGGTCGACGAGCTCGCCCACACGAACGTCCCCGGGAGCCGCAGAGCCAAGCGGTGGGAGGACGTCCTGGATCTGCTGGCGAAAGGGATCGAGGTCATCACCACCGTCAACGTCCAACACATCGAGAGCCTGAACGATGTCGTTGCCGACATCACCGGCATCCGGCAGCGAGAGACCGTCCCTGATTGGGTCGTCGACGTCGCCGACCAGATCGAGTTGGTTGACATGTCACCTCACGCTCTCCGTCGCCGGATGGTGCACGGGAACGTCTATCCGGATGCCCGGAAGGCGGAGCTCGCCCTCCAGCGCTTCTTCACCGTGGAGAACCTGACGGCCCTCCGGGAGCTCGCACTGATGCGTGTGGCCAACCAAGTGGACGAGTCGCTGCTCGACCGGTGGTCGAGATCTAAGATCCCGGAGACTCGGGAGCGAGTGCTCGTATGCGTATCCCGCCCGGAATTGGCGGAGGATCTCGTCCGGCGCGGTGCGCGCATCGCGCAGCGGTCTCGGGGAGACCTGCTCGTCGTCCACGTCCGCGAGGGCGATGAGCGCGAAGCCGGCGCCTGGCTGCACGACATCGACCGCCTCACTCGCGATCTGGGCGGGACCTTCGAGGTGATCGACTCGGACGAGCCTGTCGATGCGGTCCTCGGGTATGCGTACCGCCACTTCGTCACCCAGATCGTCGTGGGGGAGCCGCTTCGTTCTCGTTGGCAAGAGCTCCTGCGCGGATCGTTCGTCAACAGGCTGATCCACAAGGCGGAGAAGATCGACGTCCACGTGATCGCCCAGCGGAGACGCTGAGCCGATACTCAGCCGGAGCCGGTCCTACCAGGGACGAAGCCGCGGAGGCTTCGACCCATCCGACCCCGGACGCCCACGATGACCTCGTCCTCCGGCTCGAGGGCGGCGACCATGTCGGACACCGAGGTCACGAGTTGGGCGTCGAACCAGGCCTCGGTCTCAGCCGCGATCTCCTCCGCTCGGAGCAACGCTTGACGCTGCGCCGCCGTCACGGGATACCCCAGGCTGAGCACCACGAGTTCCTGACCCTTACCAAGTCCCTGTCGCACGTCGTTCCACCAGACGGAGGGCCGCCGGCCTAGGATCACGACGGTGCGTGTTGCCACGTCCTTCATCCTCGCCCCAGCCGGTCGAGCGCCAGGTTCAACTCGAACACGTTCACGCGGGGCTGTCCGAGGAATCCGAGCGTGCGGCCTTCCGTGTTGTCGTCGATCAGTCGTTCGACGTCCTCGAGGGCGACCCCGTGCACCTCGGCGATGCGGGGAGCTTGGAACTCGGCGGCCGCCGGCGAGATGTGGGGGTCGAGGCCGCTGGCCGAGGCGGTCAGCAGATCGACGGGGATCTCGGCGGCGGTTAGTCCCGGGTGGTACGGCCCGTCCAGCTTGAGGATGGCCTCGACCCGCTTCCGGATCTCGTCGGCGAGATCACGCGAGAGCGGTCCGAGGTTCGAACCGGACGAGGTCGATGCATCGTACGGGTTCGAGATCGCCGAGGGCCGGCCGTAGAACCACTGAGGGCCCATCCACTGCTGGCCGATCAGCTCGCTGCCGACGGGCCGCCCGTCGACCCGAACCACCGAGCCATCGGCCTTGTCACGGAAGGCCACCTGGGCGACCCCCGTCATCAGGAGCGGATAGATCAGACCGGTGAGGACGGCGAGTACGACGGTGGCGAGTGCGGCGCGGATCGCGTTGCGGATCATGGGAAGCGCACGAGGGCGAGGAGGAGGTCGATCAGCTTGATGCCGATGAAGGGCACGATGATCCCCCCGAGGCCGTAGATGAGGAGGTTCCGGCGAAGCAGTCCCTCGGCCCCGATCGCCCGGTACCGCACGCCGCGAAGGGCGAGCGGCACCAGGACCACGATGATGACCGCGTTGAAGATGACGGCGGAGAGGATGGCCGACTGGGGCGTCCGCAGGGCCATGATGTTCAGGGCGTCCAAGGCCGGATAGGTCCCGGCGAACATGGCCGGGATGATGGCGAAGTACTTGGAGACGTCGTTGGCGATGGAGAAGGTGGTGAGGGCGCCCCGGGTGATCAGCAGCTGCTTGCCGATCTCCACGATGTCCATGAGCTTCGTGGGGTTCGAGTCGAGGTCGACCATGTTGCCGGCTTCCTTGGCCGCGGAGGTGCCGGTGTTCATGGCCACGCCCACATCGGCCTGAGCCAACGCCGGAGCGTCGTTCGTCCCGTCCCCGGTCATGGCCACGAGTACGCCACCCTCCTGCTCCTTCTTGATGAGGGCCATCTTGGTCTCGGGTGTGGCCTCTGCCAGGAAGTCGTCCACGCCCGACTCCTGGGCGATCGCCGCTGCTGTCAGCGGGTTGTCGCCGGTGATCATCACCGTGCGGATCCCCATCCTTCGAAGCTGGGCGAACCGTTCGGCAAGGCCCTCCTTGATGACGTCCTTCAGCTCGATCACGCCGATTGGTTCCCGGTCCTTCGCCACAAGGAGCGGGGTCTCCCCGGCCCGCGCCATCCGCTCGATCTCTGCGTCAAGCTCGGCGGGGAGCTCTCGTCCGCACCAGCCGACCACCGCATCGACCGCGCCCTTGCGGATCTGGGTCCCGTCCAGATCAACGCCGCTCATCCGAGTCTGGGCGGTGAACGGGACGAACTGCGCGCGGGTCGGCAGCAGCTCCCGCTCGCGGAGGCCGTACCGCTGTTTGGCCAACACCACGATGGATCTGCCCTCGGGGGTCTCGTCGGGCAGCGAGGCGATCTGGGCGATCTCCGCGAACTCCCGCTCGTCGACGCCCGGTGCGGGGATGAAACGCACCGCGTGCCGGTTTCCGAGGGTGATGGTCCCCGTCTTGTCGAGCAGCAGCGTGGAGACATCGCCGGCCGCCTCGACCGCCCGGCCGCTCATCGCCAGGACGTTTCGCTGAACCAGCCGGTCCATGCCGGCGATCCCGATCGCGGAGAGCAGGCCGCCGATGGTGGTGGGGATCAGGCAGACGAACAGGGCGATGAGCACGGCGTCGCTCAGCCGGCGGCCCGCGTAGATGGCGAAGGGCTGGAGAGCCACGATCACCATCAGGAAGATGATCGTGAACTTGACCAGCAGGAGCGAGAGGGCGATCTCGTTCGGCGTCTTCTGGCGCTCTGCGCCTTCGACGAGCCTGATCATCCGGTCGAGGAACGACTCCCCAGGCTGGGCCGTGATACGCACCTTGATCCAGTCCGAGAGGACCTTCGTTCCGCCGGTCACCGCAGAGCGATCGCCGCCGGATTCCCGGATGACCGGAGCCGACTCTCCGGTGATCGCCGACTCGTCGACCGAGGCGATCCCCTCGATGATCTCCCCATCCCCCGGGATCAGCTCGCCGGCGGAGACCATCACGATGTCGCCGGCGCGCAGCTCAGAGGCGGGAACGGTCTCCTCCCGCCCATCGTTGGTCAGCCGACGGGCCACCAGGTCGGCCCTGGTCCTGCGCAGTGATTCGGCCTGCGCTTTGCCTCGTCCCTCGGCCATCGCCTCGGCAAAGTTGGCGAACAGCACTGTGAACCACAGGCCGACGGCGATCGCGGTGTCGAACAAGACCGATCCGGTGCTCGCGATGTCCGTCACGATGCGAATGGTGACGACGACGGATACGACCTCGACCACGAAGATCACAGGGTTGCGCAGGAGGGTCCTGGGGTCGAGCTTCGTGAAGCTGTCGACGATCGCCCGTCTAACGATCGGAGGGTCGAACAGTGGCCTCGCGCGCACGCCGGCGGGGTGTTCGGAGCTCCGCGGGGGTGCCTGGACCGCCATCAGAACAGCCTCCCGTGCATCAGGTGTTCCACGATCGGTCCGAGGGCAAGCGCCGGCAGGAACGTAAGAGCCCCGATGATCACGATGACGCCGATGAGCAATCCAACGAATAGACCCGTGTCGGTCCGAAGCGTCCCCGCGGTGAACGGCACGGTCTTCTCGCGACCGACGCTTGCCCCGAGGGCCAGGGCGGCTACCAGTGGAACGAACCTCGCGATCAGCATGGCGATGCCACCGGTGACGGCAAAGAAGGGGCCGCTCGCGGTGAGACCGGCGAACGCGGATCCGTTGTTGTTCCCCTGCGACAGGTAGGCGTAGAGGATCTCGCTGAAGCCGTGAGGCCCCGTATTGAGCCTGCCGGCAAGCCCTTCCGGGAGGACGACAGCGGCGGCCGTGAAGCCCAGTGCAACCAGGAACGGGACCAGCACGGCGATCACCGTGTACTTCACTTGTCGAGCCTTGATCTTCTTCCCCAGGTACTCGGGGGTTCGGCCCACCATCAGCCCACCGATGAAGACGGCGATGACGACGTAGAAGATCATCCCGTACAGGCCGCTCCCCACTCCCCCCCAGATCACCTCGCCGACCGCGATGTTGAACATCGGGACGGCTCCGGCGAGGCCTTGATAGGAGTCGTGCATCGAGTTCACGCTGCCGTTGGACGCGTCGGTTGTCGTCACGGCCCACAGCGAGGACTCGTCGGGACCGATCCTGACCTCCTTTCCTTCCAGGTTCGGTGAGGAGGCAGCGATGCCGGCCGCCTGCATGGCCGGCGTGGCGTGATGCTCGCCGGGGACGGTCACGGCGATGCCGACCACCATGAGGATCCACATCGCGGCGAAGAGGGCCCAGCCCTGGCGGACGCTGCCGACCATCTTCCCGAACGTGAAGGTCAGGGCCGCCGGGATCCACAGGATGGCGAACATCTCGAAGAAGTTGGAGATCGGCGTGGGGTTCTCGAATGGATGTGCGGAGTTGACATTGAAGAACCCGCCTCCATTGGTCCCGAGTTGCTTGATGGCGATCTGACCGGCGACCGGCCCTCGGGCAAGGAGCTGCTTGAACCCCTGGAGCCCATCGATCGGGAGAAAATGTCCGAGCGTCTGAGGGACACCCTGGCTCATCAGGATGATCGCCCAGACCACCGACAGGGGGAGCAGGATGTACACGATCCCTCGCACGGTGTCGCGCCAGAAGTTCCCCAAGCTATCGGTCCCGGTTCGAGTGAAGCCTCTGATCATCGCGATGAGCACCGCCATCCCGACGGCAGCCGACAGGAAGTTCTGGAACGTGAGGGCGAGCATCTGGCTGAGGTAGCTCATGGTGGTCTCGCCGCCGTAGACCTGCCAGTTCGTGTTGGTTGTGAAGCTTGCGGCCGTGTTGAATGACACGTAGGGGTTCACGGCCGGGAGGCCCTGAGGGTTGAGCGGTGCATGGTTCTGGATCCGGAACAGGACGTAGATGAAGATCATGCTGACCGTGCTGAACCACAGCACGGACGACGCATACCGCCGCCACGGTTGTTCCGCATCCGGGTTCACGCCGATCAGCCGATAGACCGTCCCTTCCAGGCGGCCTCTTCCCGGGCGCGTGTAGACGCGGTGCATGTATGCGCCGAGCGGCGGCGTAAGGACGATGAGCAGGACTGAGTAAACGACGATCGTTCCCATCGTCAGAACCGCTCCGGCCGGATCAGTACGTACACGAGGTAGACGAGGAGGGCGACCGACAGGATCAGCTCCAGGATGTCCGCGAGCCTCATATCCGATCCAGCCACGCCGCGAATGCGAACGCCAACGCGAAGAACGCCCCACTCAGTCCCAGCAGCCACACGTCGACCATCGCGAGATCACCGTCCTCTCGACGCCAGGGTAGAGGGATGGCCTAAGGGACGTATGAGGAACGAGGTCGCGCTCCTACGGGATTCATTGGAACCATTCACGAGGGCGACCGGAGGCAGTGCGGATACATGCGGCTGTGCCATCCTGTTGAGGATGGGAAGACGGTCCTTCATCGGCCTGCTGCCAGAACCGACCCGGCCTCGTCGACGAGCCGCGGGCTATGTCATCGCCGTCCTCGGGACGGCTGCGCTGGTGGGGGCGCTGTTGCCATTCCGGGGGAGCATCCGTCCGCTCTCCCTGGGATTCGTCTTCCTCGCGCTGGTCGTCGTGAGTGCCGGTGTGGGCGGGATCGGACCCGGGATCGTGGCCTCCGTCCTGGACTTCCTCGCGTTCAACTTCTTCTTCATCCCGCCGTACGGGACCTTCGTGATCGCGCGGGCAGAGGACGTGGTCGTCCTGTTCGTGTTCCTCGGCGTGTCGGTGCTGATCTCGATCCTGCTGGCCCGGGCCACCGACCGGGCAGAGGCCGCAGAGGCCCGGGAGGTCGAGCTTCGCCTGCTCCAGGAGCTAAGCCGGGTGCTCGTTGTCCAGGGGCCCGGCGTCGAGACCTACCAGACGCTCCTCGGGCAACTCGTCGATGGCTTCGGCTTCCAAGCGGGTGCGCTCTTCGTCCAGACCCCGGACCGGCGCTTGGAAGAGCGGGTCTCTGTGAGGGCGCAGCCCGGCGAGATCCAACCGGGATGGGACCCCGCCTCGACGGCTCCCGCACCCGAGCGCCTACCCTTGTCGGTTGGGGGCCGAACGCTCGGGCTCATCGTGCTCCGGGGCAACCGGCCTCAGCTGACGGGGGCCGAGAGTCGAGTGCTCCGGGCCATCAGCGACCAGCTGGCCCTGGTGCTGGAACGCGACCGCCTGTTGCGGACGGCGACCGAAGCGGAGGTGTACCGCCAGGGCGAGCAGATGCGGAAGTCGCTCCTCGCGGCGGTATCACACGACCTGCGAAGCCCGCTCGCCGCCATCAAGGCCTCGGTCACGGACCTGTTGTCCGAGGACGTCTCCAGGAGCGATGCGGAGCGCCGCGAGGTCCTCCAGACGATCGACAAGGAGAGCGATCGCCTGAACGTGCTCATCGCCAACCTCCTCGACATGGGGAGGATCGAAGCCGGCGTGCTGAAGGCGCGGATCCAGGTGGTGAACGTCAACGAAGCCGTCACGGCGTGCGCCGACCAGCTCACGTCGCGATGGCCTTCGGTCCACGTTCGAACGAGCGTGCACGAGGACGCCGCCCTTGTTCGAGCGGACCCGGTGTTCTTGGACCGCGTCCTGTTCAACCTCCTCGACAACGGAGCCAAGACCGGCTGGAGGGCCGGGCGCCCCGGGGTGGAGGTGGAGATGAGGCCGAACGGCCGACGAACCACCGTCCGGGTGATCGATCATGGCGAAGGAGTACCTGCTTCAGCGCGCGAGCAGCTGTTCTTCCCGTTCTACGGACTCCGCGAGCGTGAGCAGCGTCTTGGGCCCGGCCTGGGGCTCGCCATCGCCAAGGGCTTCCTCACGCTCATGGACGGGGAGATCTGGGTGGAGGACACGCCGGGCGGGGGGGCGACGTTCGCGTTCTCGTTGCCTCGGTCGTCGGAAGCGGCGTGAAGAAGGAGCGTGTCCTCGTCGTCGACGACGAGATCGAGATCCGACGAGCCCTCAGCCGGGCGCTGAGCGCTCGCGAATACGTCGTGGAGACCGCCGCCGACGGGATGGAGGCGGTCGAGCTGGCGGGAGCATTTCATCCCGACCTCGTCGTGCTCGACCTCAACCTTCCCAAGCTCGACGGCCTGGAGGTCGCGCGGAGGATCCGAGCCGCCAGCCCGGTCCCCATCCTGGTCCTCTCGGTCCGGGAGGACGAGTCGGACAAGGTGGCCGCGCTCGACCTGGGAGCCGACGACTACCTAACCAAGCCGTTCGGGATCGACGAGCTGCTCGCGCGGGTGCGGGCCCTCCTACGAAGGGCCGAAGGGCCTGAGACAGGTACCGACCTTCGATACACGCTCGGTGAGGTGGAGGTGGACCTCCAGCAACGCCGAGTCATCCGCGGCGGGGAAAACGTTCGGCTCACGAGGACGGAGTGGTCGCTGCTGGATGCATTCGCCAGATATCCCGGAAAGCTGTTGACACACCGCTGGCTCCTCGAGCGGGTGTGGGGCGAGGGCTACACCGAGGATGTCGACGTCCTTCGGGTCTTCGTCAGCCAGCTTCGGAAGAAGATCGAACCGGATCCCCGCCGTCCCCAGGCCATCGTGACCGAGCCGGGGATCGGGTATCGCTGGCAGCTCCGCCCGGGACGCTAGGAGGCGGCCTCGCCCATGATGGCCGACCTGAGCGTGACCTCCGCCTCGTTCGAGGCCAGGGCCAGGATCTCGTCGCCTGGCGTGATCACCGTCTCCGGCTGTGGGATGACGACGTGGCCCTCTCGCAGGACCGCAACGATGGCAGAGTCGGTGGGCATGCGCAGCTCGTAGAGGGGCCGGCCTGCATTCGGCGAGGTATCCGGGACGGTGAGCTCCAATAGCCCCACGCGGCCGCCCTCCAGCCGCAGCAGGCGAACCAGGTCGCCAACGGTCACCGCCTCCTCGACCAAGGCAGTCAGGAGGTGGGGGACGGAAACCGCGACGTCCACTCCCCACTGCTCGGAGAACATCCATTCGTTGCGGGGATGGTTTACGCGGGCCAGCACACGAGGCACCGCGTACTCCTGCTTGGCGAGCAGCGACGTGACCAGATTGTCCTCGTCGTCACCGGTCGCGGCGACGACGACGTCGGCCGTCTTGAGCTCGGCCTTCTCCAGGACCCAGGGCTCGCAGGCGTCGCCCAGCAGGAATCCCACGTCCGGGGCCCAGTCCTTGGCCACCTCCAGGGTCGCGGGGTCCTGCTCGATCAGCAGGACCTCGTGCCCCCGGGCGGCCAGGTCGGAGGCCAGGTAGCGCCCGACCGCCCCCGCCCCGGAGATCACGACGCGCATCGCTAGTGCTCCACCACAGGAGCGAGCAGCTCGTCGAGCAGGTCCACGGCGTCCTTGTGCAGGATGAGATGCACGACGTCGCCCTCCTGGAACGCGCTCGACCCGACCGGGATGAACCCGTGCCCGCCCCGGTCGACCCCAGCGACGAGGATCTTTCCTTCCACGTTCAGCGAGCGAACGGGCTTGCCGACCAGATGCGGCGTGACCTCCAGCCGCATCCGGAATAGGTCCCCGCCGGCCAGGCTCTCCTTGATCTCGTCACGTGCGTGGGACAGCATCAGCAGGATCTGCTTCACCCCCCACGTGGTGGTGGCCACGGTGGGGATGTTCAGACGCTCGTAGATCTCGGCTCGCCGAGGGTCGTAGATCCTGGCGATGACCTTGGGCACGTGGAAGTACTCGCGGGCCACCCGGGCGGAGACGATGTTGGAGTTGTCGCCGTTCGTCACCGAGATGAAGGCGTCGGCCTCCTTGACCCCGGCCTCCTCCAGCAGCTCCCGGTCGAACCCCAGGCCGACCATGGTGCGAGCTTCGAAGCCCGGGGGGAGACGGTCGAAGGCCGAGGGCCGCTTGTCCACGATCGTGACGTCGTGGCCGGCCTTGCCGAGCTGGATCGTGAGCTCGGAGCCCACCCGCCCGCACCCGATGATGATCACTCGCACGGGTCGTTAGGTTAGCCGACCCACGGCGGCGAGGGAGCGCTGTTTGCCGAAGTAGTACGGGACGACCGCCAGGTCCACGTGCTCGTAGCGGCCGAGGGCTCGCGCGATCTTGCGGCTGGTCCGGTCGTGCAGGAGGCGGTGACTGAGCCGGGCGTCGTCACGACGGGGCATGACCACGGTCACCTCGCTGTGCCTCCCCATCAGCTCCACCACGTACCGCTCAAGCGACCGGGCGACGTTTCGGTCCCAGCACTCGATCACGTCGAGCTCCACCGGGACACCGAGCTCCATCCACCGCCGCATCAGCTGCTCCTGGTTCTCCAGGTCCACAGCGGCGTGGACCGCTCGGACCTCTGTGGGGGCAAGGCTCAGCGCGTAGCGGACCGCACGAAGGCTGGCTCGGTCCAGCTTGTCCACCAGGACGACCGCCCGGTGGCTCGGGCGGGGGAGCACCCGGAGCCGGTGGCGCCCTCCGATCGTCTCGGCGATCGGATGGCCCGGCCCCAGGTGGTCCCGCACGACGGTGATGCGCGCACGTTCCAGGGGGAGCAACGCCTTCGCGAGGTGCGCTCCCCTGCGCGAGCTGCGGAGCCGTTCGACGAACCCCATGGAAGCCGGTCCCGGGATGATCACGTTCACGTCGGCGTCACCGGGTAGCCTCTCCACGTACCCAGCGAGCGAAGTCGCCAGGTCCCCGTCGAACCTCTCGACCTTCAGGGGCACGTCGATGCCGAGCTCATCCCATCCACGCTGGATGGCTTTCGTCGACTGCTTATCACGTGCGAAGTGAACCGCATGCGTCTGCTCGCCTCTGATGGTCTTGACGTACTGCAGCGCGTGGACCGTCTCACGGCCGAGGTCCTCGACCAGGAGGACAGCGATCGGGCGGTGAACGGTCGAGGCATCGAACACGGGGAGATCCTCGTCGAGCTCCCGGTGCTCCTGTTCGTACTTGCGGTTCAACCGCACGAGCAGCCACACCATGACCGGCACGAACACCATCACCGCCCAGGCGCCGTGCTCAAACTTCGTCACCGCGATGATCACCGTGACCACGGCCGTCGTGAACGCCCCGAAAACGTTGATGGCGAGGCCGTGACGCCAGCCGGGCTCCTTGATGCGGAGGTGTCTCCGAGCCATCCCGGCCTGCGAAAGGGTGAACGACGTGAAGACGCCAATCGCATAGAGGGGGATCAGCCGGTGGACGTCCGCCTGGAAGAGCACGACGAGCAACGTCGAGGCCAGAGCCAAGCCGACAATGCCGTTGGAGAAGACCAGCCGGTGCCCGCGCTTGGTGAGCTGGCGAGGCATGAAGTTGTCGGTGGCGTGGAAGTTGGCCAGCCGTGGGAAATCGGCGAAGGACGTGTTTGCCGCAAGGATGAGGATCAGCGTGGTGGCGATCTGGATCATGACGAACAGCGCGGTGCCCACCACGCCGCCCCCGAACACGGCCCGAGCGACTTGGGAATTGAGCGTCCTGGTCTCGGTGGGGACCACGCGGAGCTGCACGGCCAGGTAGGAGAGGCCGAGGAACATGATCCCGAGGAGTGTTCCCATCCACATCAGGGTGGTCCTGGCGTTCTTCCACTCCGGCGGCTTGAAGGCAGGGATCCCGTTGGAGACGGCCTCCACACCGGTCACGGCTGCGCCTCCCGACGCGAACGCGTGCAGGATGAGGAAGATGCCGACGGCTCCCGAAGTCCGGAGCGCGTCGTCTGGCACGGCGACAGGGTGCAGGTCGCCGCCGAGCGCCCGGTACATGCCGATCCCCAGGAGGACGAACATCATCAGGATGAAGAAGTAGGTCGGGACGGCGAACATCCGACCAGACTCCCGCACTCCCCGCAGGTTTCCCCAAGCGATGAACCAGATGCAGAACACGGACATCCAGACGCGGTACGGATACAGGCTCCCGGCGGCCGAGGTGATGGCGGCGATGCCGGCAGCCACGGAGACCGACACGGTGAGGACGTAGTCGGTGAGTAAGGCGACCCCCGCGACCTGGGCGGGCAGGAGGCCGAAGTTGTCCCGGGTCACAATGTAGGCGCCGCCGGCGCTCGGGTAGGCCTTGATGGTCTGCCGGTAGGAGAACAGGAGGATCGCGAGCACCGCGAGGATCGCAAAGGTGATGGGCATGACGAGCGCGAACGCCGCGCCGCCGACCGCTGGGACCGCGACCTTCAAGATCTCCTCGGTCGCGTATGCCGAGGAGGAGAGGTTGTCCGATGCGAACACGGCCAGCGCAGTCGGCTTGCCCAGCCGCTCGTGCTTCAGGCGGGCAGTGGGCAGGGCCGGTCCGAGGACGGCACGTTTCAGGGCGTACCCGGGGCCCTGCGGTAGGGCGGACGGGCGCACGGGCCGCGCCGGCGCGGCCGAACGTGTCGCCTCGGTTGTAGCGTCCTTCGTTGCCATCCCCAGACCTCCTGGTCTGGAGCTTCGTCCGGAAGGCGTAAGCGACCCGTGAAGGCGGGGCCAAGGGGCATGAAGATCCCGTAAAACTCGCTAGCGTTGAGCCGTGAAGCGGGTGCTGCGGATCCTTCGGAGCCCGTGGGTCTGGGGGGCGGTCGCGGCGGCCGGCGCGCCGGCCGCCGCGACCCTCATCGGCCTCTCCTTCCATGGAGGCGATGCCAGCGCTGCCTCCCTCTACATGCTGGCGGTGGTCACGGCGGCTGCCGTCGGCGGTCTGTGGAGCGGCCTGGCTTCAGCGGTCCTTTCGTTCCTGGGGCTGAACTTCTTCTTCACCCCACCCCGCGACACGTTCCGTGTGGGAAAGGCGGAGGACCTGGTCGCGCTGATCGTGTTCCTGATCGTGGCGACGATCGTCGGCGCGTTGCTCGCGCGTGCGCTGGAAGATCGCGATCGGGCCGCGCGCCGCGAGCGAGAGACCCGCCTCCTCAACTACTTCGCGTCCAAGCTGCTCTCGAGAGATCCCTTGGAGCGAGTGCTCGACGACTTCGCCAACGCGCTCTTGGAGCCGTTCGCCCTGGCCCGAAGCGAGATCCGCGTCCGAACCGATAACCTGGCCCTGGACGCCACCGCGCAGCGGACCGGGGGTGAGGGTCCGTCCGTCGAGGTGCCGCTGGTGGCCGGCGGTGCCACGATCGGGACCCTGACGGCTGTGCGCCGGGCCGGGTTGGAGCCCCTTGCCGGAGACGACCAGGTCCTCCTCGAGGCCTGCGCGCGGCAGGTCGCCGTCGCCGTCGAGCGCACCCGTCTGGACCAGCAAGTGGAGGGGGCACGGTTGGCCGCCGAGACCAACCAGCTTCGTGCAGCCTTGTTCTCCTCCGTGACCCACGACCTTCGTACCCCCCTCGCCTCGATCAAGGCCGGCGTCACCAGCCTCCTCGACGAAGGGGTGACGCATCAGCCGGAACAGCAGCGCGAGCTGCTGCGGACCGTGTTGGAGGAGACTGACCGGCTGAACCGCCTGGTCGGCAACATAATCGACCTCGCTCGCGTGCGCGCCGGCGCGCTGGTCCCGGCGAAGCAGCTCACTGGCATCGACGACGTGATCGATTCCGTCCTACACCGGATGAAGCCCGCCCTCTCGCGCGTTCGGATCCGGACGCTGGTCCGTCCCGACCTTCCGGAGGTGCCCATGGACCCGGTGCAGATCGACCAGGTCCTGTCCAACCTCCTCGAGAACTCGGTGCGGTACTCGCCGCTCGGTGGGGAGATCGTGGTCTCGGCAGCGCCGTGGCGTGGCTCGGTCCAGGTGCGGGTGGCCGATCAGGGACCGGGCATACCCGCGCCCGAGCGCGAGCGCGTGTTCGAGCCATTCTTCCGTGGCGACGGGGGGAGCGGGCGAACGGGCAGCGGGCTCGGCCTGGCAATCGCGCGGGCCGTCGTGCTGGCGCACGGTGGGCGCATCTGGGTTGAGGGGTCACCGTCGGGCGGCACTGCCGTGGTCTTCGAGCTGCCGGTCGCGGAGTCCCAGCCGGTTCGGCAGGAACCGGCGCCGTGACCACGATCCTGGTGGTCGACGACGAACCCCAGATCCGACGGGCCCTGAGGACGAGCCTGGAGGCCCACGGCTACACGGTCCAGACCGCCGGCACCGGCGAGGAGGCAGTGGTGGCCGCGGCCGAGGACTCTCCGGACCTGGTGTTCCTGGATCTGGGCCTTCCCGACCTCGACGGCACCGAGGTGATCCGCCGGGTGCGGGCGTTCTCCGACGTCCCGGTGATCGTCCTTTCCGTCCGGGACCAACAGGCCGACAAGGTGTCGGCCCTCGACGCCGGGGCTGACGACTACGTGCCCAAGCCGTTCGGGATGCAGGAGGTCCTAGCCCGTCTCCGGGCGCAGCTCCGCCGGGCGCAGCCGGAGGAGACCGGCGCCGCCGTCCTCCGGTTCGGCGATCTCGAGGTCGATCTGGCGCGTCGCTTCGTAACCGGACCGGGCGGGCCCGTTCACCTCACGAAGACCGAGTACGCGCTGCTCGAGGCGTTCGTCACGAACCCGGGGAAGCTCCTCACGCACCAGTGGCTGCTCCGAAAGGTATGGGGACGCGGGTACGGGGAGGAGAGCCACTACCTCCGCGTCTACGTGCGAGCCCTGCGGCGCAAGCTCGGCGACCGGGCGGCCGCGCCCGAGCTCATCCTCACCGAGCCCGGTGTGGGCTACCGGTGGATCGCCGAGCGTTCGGAAGCTCCGAACTAGAATCGCCTGCATGATCACGGGGGCTCCGCAGCGAACCTCGACCGGGGACGTCCTGAAACGGCTTCTGGTGGGGCGGCCGATGGCTTCCCATCAGATCGAGCACACGCTGTTGCCGAAGGTCCTGGCGCTTCCGGTGTTCTCCTCGGACGCGCTCTCCTCGGTCGCGTACGCGACCGAGGAGATCCTGCGCGTGCTGCTCGGGGCGACTGCGGCCGCGCTCGCCTATCGATACGTGATGCCCATCGCCATCGCCATCGCCACGCTCATGCTGATCGTCGTGGCGTCATACCGGCAGACCGTCCGGGCCTACCCGAACGGAGGCGGCGCCTACATCGTGAGCAAGGAGAATCTGGGGACGCTGCCTGGGCTGGTGGCGGCGGGGGCTCTCCTCATCGATTACGTCCTGACGGTCTCGGTCTCGGTGGTGGCCGGCGTCTTCGCGCTGACCTCGGCGGCCACCGGGTTGCTCTCCTTCCGGATCGAACTCTCCGTCGGGTTCGTCTTGCTGATCACACTTGCCAACCTGCGGGGGGTGCGCGAGTCCGGAACGCTGTTCGCCTTCCCCACGTACGCGTTCATCGCGTCGATCGTGACCATGATCGGGGTCGGGCTCTTCCGGTGCCTCGGCGGTTGCCCATCGGCCCAGCCGATCGCCCCGGCGGCAGACCTCGCGCGGGTGGCCGGTCCGATCGGCCTGTTCGTCATCCTGCGGGCCTTCTCCTCGGGGTCGACGGCCCTCACCGGGGTCGAGGCCATCTCGAACGGTGTGCCCGCGTTCCGCCGACCGCAGGCCAAGAATGCCGCCGACACGCTGGCCATGATGGGAACAATCGCCATCACGATGTTCTTGGGCATCTCCTTCCTGGCCAGCCGGATGCACGTCACGGTGAGCGACGAGCGGTCGGTGGTGGCGCAAATCGCCCACACGGTGTTCGGCGGCGGGTTCTTCTTCTACGTGGTTCAGATCTTCACCACGGCGATCCTGGTCCTCGCGGCCAACACCTCCTACCAGGACTTCCCTCGACTGTCGGCCATCCTCGCCCGGGACCGGTTCCTCCCCCGCCAGTTCGCCAACCGAGGGGACCGATTGGTGTTCTCCAACGGCGTCGTGGTCCTGACCGCGCTGGCGTGCTTGCTGATCGTTGTTTTCGACGCGGACCTCACCCGCCTGATCCAGCTGTACGTCGTCGGCGTGTTCACCTCGTTCACGTTGTCGCAGACCGGGATGGTCCGGCACTGGCTGAAGGAGAGGCGGAAGGGGCCGAACGCAGCGCGGGGCTGGCGTCGCTCCATCGTCATCAACGGGATCGGCGCGACGGTCACGTTCGTGGTGCTCGTCGTGGTGACGTACACGAAATTCAGGCATGGGGCCTGGCTCGTCATCGCGGCGATGCCCTTCATCGTGATGATGTTCCTGAACATCCACCGGCATTACGAGGCCGTGCTGCGGGAGCTCCGGCGGGGCAGGGTGCGGCCGGGCGAGGTCGGGGTAAACCATCTGGTGCTGATCGTCAGGGACCTGGATGTCGCCACCGCGGAGGCCTTGGGGGCGATCCGATCGATCCGTCCGACCGAATGGCGCGTCGTGTACCCCTCGAACGACGGCATCCCCGCGGAGCTCCGGGACCGGTGGCGGGAGTTCTCCGTGGGCGCGCCCGACCTCGAGCCGCTCCCCGTCCCGGACGGGGACATGCTCGAGGCCGTGCGGAGGTACGTGCGAGGCATCGACCGGGCCCCCCAGGACTTCGTCAACGTGTTCATCCCTGAAGTCGTCCGGGAGAGCCTGGCGGGCTACCTGATCCGCCGGCGGTCCCTGGTGCGCCTGAAGGCTGGCCTGCTCCGAGAGCCCAACATCGTGGTCACCGATGTGCCGGTGTTCGTTGAGGATGGGCGGCCGGTCGGCGTCGATGGCCGGCCGCTCATCCCCACCCGGACCGTGGCGCTCGTGTTCGTCGCCGGGGTGCACGATGGGACGATCCGAGCCTTGAACTACGCTGATTCACTCGAAGCATCTGAAACCAGGGCCGTGTACTTCGACCTCGATCCGGAGGCCTCCCAGCGCATGCAGGGGGAGTGGGGCGAGCGCGGCTGCCAGGTCCCCCTCGACATCGTGGAGGCACCGTTTCGCGACCTCACCGGCCCCATCCTGGATGAGGTCCGCCGGTTCACGGCGCGCTCCGACACCGTGGTGATCGTGGTCCTCCCGGAGGTCGTCGTCCGAAAGTGGCGACACTGGCTGCTGCACAACCAGTCCGCGCTGTTCGTCAAGCGGCTGCTCCTGTACGAGCCCCGGGTGATCCTGTCGAGCGTGCCGTTCGCCCTCGAGGAGGCGTGATGGACCGAGCCGCTGCCATCGAGCTCTGTCGGCAGAAGGCCGAGAAGGAGACCACCGTCCGTCACCTGATCTCGGTCGAGGGCGTGATGCGTGCAGTCGCTCGCCGGTTCGGGGAGGACGAGGACCTCTGGGCACTCACGGGGCTGTTCCACGACCTGGACCAGGACCAGACCCAGGACGACCCTGACCGTCATGCCTACCTCGCGGCGGAGTGGCTTCGAAAGGCCGGGGTGGACGAGCGGGTAGTGAACGGCGTCCTGGCACACGCGCACGAGCAGTTCCGAACCGACCTCATGTCCAAGGCCGTGGTCCATGCGGACGCGGTGGCCGGGCTTCTCGTGGCCGCGGCCCTGGTCCGGCCGGAGAAGGCCGTGGGCATGAAGGTGTCCTCGGTCAAGAAGAAGCTGAAGGAGAAGGCCTTCGCCCCCGGCGTGAACCGTGACGAGGTCACCTCGGTCGAAGGCTCGATTGGCCTTCCCCTCGACGAGTTTCTGGCGGTGGGGATCGAGGGGCTCCAGTCCGTTGCGTCCGAGATCGGGCTCGCGTCCTGATGGCTCACCGGGAGGCCGGCTGCTGCTCCTCCGCTCGTCCCTTCGGGTCCTCCGCCGGCGGAAGCGGGTGCGCCCTCAGGTAGCGGATCCGGCGCCACACCCACCAGGCCACACCGGCCGCCACGAGCACGGCGATGAGCCAGGACACGGGCCGAAGGAACCGTTCCACCTCGTCCCACCGTTCCCCAAGCTTGTAGCCGAGGAACGCAAGGCCGAACGTCCACGGGAGGCACCCGAGCATCGTGTACAGGCTGAACTTCCAGAAATTCATCCGGGCCACGCCAGCGGGCAGGCTGATGAACGTTCGAACCACGGGCAGGAGCCGGCCGAAGAAGACCGCCTCGTGGCCGTACCGGTCGAACCAGGCGTGGGCCCGGTCGATCTCGTGGGGCCTCAATAAAAGGTATCGGCCCCACCGGTCCACCAGGGGTCGGCCTCCTGCATAGCCGGCCCAATAGGCCAGCCAGGAGCCGACCAGGTTGGCCACGGCCCCGACCAGGGCCACGGCCACCAGGTTCAGCTGGTGCTCGGGGGCCAGGAACGGCGCGCTCACCAGGGCCCCCCCGAACAGCATCGTGACCTCGCTGGGGATGGGCACGCAGGCCGATTCGAGCACCATGAGCAGAAAGATCGCGACGTAGCCGTACCTCGCGATCTCATCCGTTACGAGGTGGCCGAACAGGGCGAGCACGGTCCGACTCCAGGGGCCCGGGAATGCAGCGAGGGTATCACCGCGTTCCAAGGACCCGGTGAGGGAACCGCCTCCCGCCGGTGCAGAGGGGACCGCAGCTTCCCCGGCCCGAGGGGTATGGGCTGGTACCCTGCGCCCGGAGGCGGCTCTTCCCGTCCGCCGTGCCTCCTCCCCTTATGACGACGAAGAGATGGTTGCCGCTATGACGAAGACGCTGGTGGTCGTGGAGTCGCCCACCAAGGCCAAGACCCTGGAGCGCTACCTGGGCCCCGAGTACACGGTCCGGGCCTCCTACGGCCATATCCGTGACCTCCCGAAGAGCAAGCTCGGCGTGGATACCGAGCGTGAGTTCGAGCCGGAGTACGTGGTCCCCGAGGACTCGGAGAAGCACGTCAGGGCGCTTCGGGCCGCCCTGAAGAAGGCCGACGACCTGGTGCTGGCCACGGACTTCGACCGGGAGGGCGAGGCCATCGCCTACCACGTGGCCGAGGTCCTGAAGATCGACCCCGGCGCGGCCAAGCGGGTCACGTTCACCGAGATCACCCGGGACGCGATCCTCGAGGCCTTTCAGAGTCCAAGGGCCATCGACCTCCGCCTCGTCGAGGCCCAGCAGGCCCGGCGGATCCTGGACCGGCTGGTCGGATACCGGCTCTCGCCGGTCCTGTGGAAGAAGGTGCGGCCTGGCCTCTCGGCCGGGCGGGTGCAGTCCGTGGCCCTCCGGCTCATCGTGGACCGGGACCGGGAGATCGCAGCCTTCGTCCCGGTCGAGTACTGGAGCGTCGACGTTCGCCTCACCCCGGAGGGCGACGAGGCTCCGTTCGTGGCCCGGCTGATCGAGATCCCCGAGGGCAAGCTGGCCACCTCGCCGGACAAGAAGGGCATCACCCTGTCCGGGGAACCGGACGCTGCCCTCCACGCCGACCGCCTGCGTGAGGCGGCGTACCGGGTGCGGGAGGTCAGGGAGAAGGAGGTCAAGCGCAACCCCGCTCCGCCGTTCACTACCTCGACGCTCCAGCAGGAGGCAGCTCGCAAGCTCGGGTTCGGTGCCAGGCGGACCATGCGCCTGGCCCAGCAGCTCTACGAGGGGATCGAGCTCCCCGGCGAAGGCCGGGTGGGGCTGATTACCTACATGCGAACCGACTCCACCACCATCGCCGAGTCCGCGCTCCGGGAGATCGCCGAGGTGGTGAGGACGGAGTTCGGCGCCGCACACGCACTGAAGCAGCCGCGGCGGTACAAGACCAAGCAGCGTGGGGCCCAGGAGGCCCACGAGGCCATCCGGCCCACCTCGGCCATGCGAACGCCGGACCGGGTGGCCGCCGCGTTGGACAAGGGGCAGCTGGCGCTGTACCGACTGATCTGGCAACGAACCGTGGCCTCCCAGATGGCGGAGGCCCGGTTCGACCAGGTGTCGGTGGACGTCGAGGCCGCGGTGGGCGACGACCGGTACCTGCTCCGCGCTACCGGCCAGACGCTGAAGTTCGACGGGTTCCGCCGGGTGTACTTCGAAGGGAGGGACGACGCGGCCGATGAGGACGCCGAGTCCGCGCTCCCGCGTCTGACCGCCGAACAGGTCCTGCGCCTGCTCGAGGTCCTGCCCGAGCAGCACTTCACGCAGCCGCCGCCCCGGTTCACGGAGGCCTCGCTGGTCAAGACCCTCGAGGAGTTGGGGATCGGCCGGCCCTCGACCTACGCCTCGATCATCTCCACGCTCCAGGACCGGGGGTACGTCCGGCTGGAGGAAAGGCGGTTCTTCCCGGAGGACGTCGGCGAGGTCGTGACCGACCTGCTGAAGGAGTTCTTCCCCGACGTCGTGGACGTGAACTTCACGGCCAAGATGGAGGAGGACCTCGACGAGATCGCCGAGGGCACGCTGCGATGGGTCCAGGTGCTCGACGAGTTCTACGGCCCGTTCGAGCGGCTGCTGGAGAAGAACGAGGGCGAGATCCAGCGGTTCGAGGAGGTGCTCGACGAGACCTGCCCGCTGTGCCCGAAGGAGGGCAGAGACCCGGGACAGCTCGTGATCAAGCTGGGCCGGTACGGCAAGTTCATCGGTTGCAGCAACTGGCCGGACTGCAGCTACATCCGGAACATCGACGGGCAAGAGCGGAAGGAGCCCGAGGTCCTGGAGGAGACGTGCCCCGAGTGCGGGAAGCCTCTGGCCAAGAAGTGGGGGCGGTTCGGGCCGTTCATCGGATGCACCGGCTACCCCGAGTGCAGGTACATCAAGCGCGAGGAGCAGAAGACCGGGGTGAAGTGCCCCAAGTGCGGGCAGGGTGACCTCGTGGTGAAGCGGGCCCGCCGGGGCAAGCGGGGGAGCCTGTTCTACGGCTGCAACCGCTACCCCGAGTGCGACTTCACGGTGGGCCAGCGGCCGGTCTCGGACCCTTGCCCCAGCTGCGGCTCGCTCATGGTGCAGCAGAAGGACGGCACCACGAAGTGCACCGGCTGCGGCATTATCGTTGGAGCCGTGGCCGAGTCAGCCGCGGAGGGGTAGGTGTCGAGCCTCGCCGACGAGGTAGCGCAGCTTCGCGGCACCCGATCGGCGAGCTTCAAGGACCTCCTGACCCGACCGCCGTTCCCCCGCCTGCTCGCGGCGCAGACGGTCTCCTCCCTCGGAGACTGGGTGGGGTTCGTGGCGGTGGCCTCGCTCGTGGCCAGGCTCGGCGGGAACGTCGGGGTGGCCGGCGTGATGGTGGCCAGGATGCTGCCGTCCATCCTGTTCGGACCGGTGGCCGGTGCGCTGGTGGATCGGTTCGACCGCAAGCGCATCATGATCACGGCCGACCTATCCCGTGGCGCGCTCTATGCTTCGATGCCGTTCCTGGGCAAGCTGTGGGCCATCTTCGCTGTGTCGTTCGCCATCGAGTGTCTGTCGCTCCTGTGGACGCCGGCCCGTGACGCGAGCCTCCCAAACCTGGTTCCACGGCGCCAGCTGGCCAACGCGAACTCGCTCGGGCTGGTCTCGACGTACGGGACCCTTCCCCTGGGCGGGGCGATCTTCGCCCTCCTCGCCGGCACCTCGAGCCTGGTCCCCTACTTCAACGACCGTCCCGCGTTCTTGGCGCTGTGGCTCGACGCGGCCACGTTCGGGTTCTCCGCCCTGATGATCAGCGGGATCTCCATCCCCGCACCGCCCATGCTGACCAGCGGGAAGTTCGTCATGGCGAGGGTCTGGAGGGACATCGTCGAGGGGGTTCG
>DASPWN010000233.1:0-3319 GCA_035637835.1 Actinomycetota bacterium
TCCCGAAGGCCAGGTCTTTGGTGAGGCTGGCCGTCCCGTTCACCACGCCGTCGACGACGTTCCGATCGAACCACACCACCGCGGCGGCCAGGCGGTCCCGGACCGGCAGGACGATCCCATTCATGTACACCTCGTCGAGGTAGAACTTGTTGACCAGCAGGCTCGAGAGCCATCCCAGCTGCAGCACGGGGTCGGGCTCGGGCCGCTCGCGGTACACGTACCACCCGGCCAGGACGCCGAGCCCCGCCGCGAGGATCGACAGGGTGGCCACCCACAGCACGAACGTCACCGGCTCCGGCACCTCGAAGAACACCCACTTGAAGAAGACGCCACCGGTGAAGGCGGCGCCGAGGAAGCCCACCGTGACGGTCCCGAACGCCAGCGCGACGATCGGTCCCGTCATGACCGCCGGTGCCTCGTGCGGCTGGCCGTGTCCCCGGTACGGGCCGAGGAAGGTCCGCATGACCATCCGGGAGGTGTAGAAGGCGGTCACCAGGGCTGTGACCAGCATCAGCGTGAACACGACGGCGTGTCCCTTCGATGCCGCGACCAGCAGCTCGTCCTTGGACCAGAAGCCGGCCAGCGGCGGGATGCCGGCCAGGGCGGCCGAGCCGAGTGCGAACGTCCAGAAGGTGACCGGCATCCTCCTCCACAGCCCGCCCATCTCGCTCATGTTGTTCGAGTGCACGGCGTGGATCACGCAGCCCGCTCCCAGGAACAGGAGGGCCTTGAAGAACGCGTGCGTGAACAGGTGGAAGAACGCCGCATCCCTGCCGGCGGGGCCGACCGACATGGCCGTCACCATGTAGGCGAGCTGCGAGACGGTCGAGTACGCCAGCACCCGCTTGATGTCGTCCTGGACCAAGGCAAGGAGCGCGGCCCCGAACATCGTGATCCCGCCGATGACCCCGACGAACCGGAGGACCTCGGGGGCCGCATGCAGGAACACCGAGTACATCCGGCCGACCAGGTAGACGCCGGCGGCGACCATCGTGGCGGCATGGATCAGCGCGGACACGGGGGTGGGGCCCTGCATGGCGTCCGGGAGCCACACGTGGAGGGGGAACTGGGCCGACTTGCCGATCGTCCCCCCGAAGAGCAGCAACGCCGCGACCGAGACCAGGCCCCGGGACACGTCGGGTCCCCCCACCAGCTCCCCGACCTGTTGGATGTTTGCGGAGTGGAAGCCCGTGGCCGCGATCAACACGAAGATGCCGAACATGAACGGGACGTCGCCGATCCTCGTGGTGATGAACGCCTTGATGGCGGCGTTAGAGTTGATCCGTTCCTCCCACCAATGCCCGATCAGCAGGTAGGAGCACAGGCCCATGACCTCCCAGCCCACCAGCAGCTGGATCAGGTTGTCGGCGACGACCACGTTGAGCATGGCGGCCGTGAACACCGAGAGCACCACGTAGAACCAGGTGAACCGGACGTCGCCCTGCATGTAGCCGATCGAGTACACGTGCACGGCGAGCGAGACGGCCGTGACGACGATCAGCATGATCGCCGTCAGGCCGTCGACGTACTGCCCCGCCTCGACGTGCAACGGACCGATGGTGAACCACTTCACCGACGAGCCCAACGCGCCGCCGCCCTGCACGAAGTGCCACAGCACCAGCACCGAGAGGACGAAGCCGGCGCTCATCGCCGCGACGCCATAGATCCACCCCCGGCCCGGCGTGCGCTTTCCGAAGAACAGGGTCAGGGCCGCCGAGACGAGCGGCAGCACCGCGACCACCCAGGCCAGCTTGGCGAACCCGGGCCCGATCGCAGTGGCGCTCACGGTCTCGGCCGCGCCTACCACTTCAGGAGGTTCACCTCATCGACGTTGATGGTCTCGCGGTTCCGAAAGATCAGGATCACGATGGCCAGGCCGATCCCCACCTCCGCTGCGGCGACGGCGATCACGAACAGCGCGAACACCTGTCCCGTGATGTCGTGCCAGAACTGCGAGAACGCCACCAGGTTCACGTTCACGGCGTTCAGCATCAGCTCGATCGACATCAGGACCAGCACGGCGTTGCGCCGGGCCAGCACGCCGTAGACGCCGGTCGAGAACAGCACGGCGGAGAAGAACAGCACGAGCGGGAGCCTGATCACGGCCGATCGTCCCTCCGCGAGAGCACGACGGCGCCGATGAGGGCAGCGAGCAGCAGGAACGAGACGGCCTCGAAGGGCAGCACCCACCGGCGGAACAGCGACTGGCCGAGCTCGGCGGTGGTCCCGACCGAGGGCCGCAGCCTCGGCCCGCTCCAGCTGAACGCGCCCTGGATCAGGTAGACCAGCCCCGCCAGGATGCCCAGGCCGATCAGGAAGGCGATCCCCCGCTGCTGGTTGTCCAGGGCCTCCCGTCCGATCGGGGCCCTGGTCAGCATGAGGCCGAACAGGAACAGGATCACGATGGCGCCGACGTAGATGAGGATCTGGACCCAGCCGACGAACTCGGCGGCGAGCAGGAGATAGACGCCGCCGACCACCGAGAGCGTCACGACGAGGTAGAGGGCGGCGTGAACGACGTTCTTCGCCGTGACCAGCCTGATCGCCGAGACCGTCCCCACCAGGGCCAGCACGGCGAAGACATATTCCTGCCCGGTCAACCCCCCGCGCCCTCCTGGGCGCCCTGCTCGAGAGGTGGCGGCGGGGGGACCGTGTAGGTCCACTCCTCGAGCTTCTCCTTCTCGTGGGTCATCTCGACGATGTCGAACGTGGCGTACTCGAACTCGGGGCTCCAGAACAGGGCGTCGAAGGGGCACACCTCCACGCAGATCCCGCAGTACATGCACAGCGCGTAGTCGATGGCGAACCGGTCCAGGACCTTGACCGAGCGGGCCCGTCCCCCGCTCGCGGGGTCGTGGGTCTCCTTGTGCGCCTCGATGTAGATGCACCAGTCGGGGCACTCGCGCGAACACTTCCAGCAGACGGTGCAGTTGGCTTCCTTCAGCGCGATGACGCCCCGGGTGCGGGGCGGCAGGTCCGGCTTCTCCTCGGGGTATTGCTGCGTGACGGCCGGTCGCAGCATGTGCTTGAGGGTGACGCCGAGCCCCTTGATCAGGCCCTGGCCGACGGCAAGGCCGGAGGACTTACGCCGCCGGACGTCCTTCTCCTCGATGGCCACGACCTTCCCCGTTCCCCCTAGCTCACCGCGACCTTGACCAGGCCGACCACGATGATCTGCACCAGCGCGAGCGGGATCAGCGCGAGCCACGAGAACTGCTGGAGCTGGTCCTCCCGCAGCCGCGGGTAGGTCGCCCGCAGCCAGATCACGAAGAACGATAGCGCACCGATCTTCGCCGCCATCCACAGCGGCTCGGGGATG
>DASPWN010000234.1:0-1893 GCA_035637835.1 Actinomycetota bacterium
CACCGACCCGCCAGGAGGCGTGTGCCGGAGCGCGTTCGACAGCAGGTTGGCCAGCACCTCGCCGATCCGAACCGGATCGACGTCGATGTCGGGGAGCGCCCCGGCGACGCGGGCTTCGACCCTCACACGGGCATCCTCGGCCTGCGACCGGAAGGCGGCGACGACGTCCTCCACCAGTTGACCCGGCTCCACGCGCGAGCGGTGAAGCCGGAGGGCACCGGCCTCGGCCGTCGAGAGCGTCTGGAGATCGTCGAGGAGACGGGACATCACCTTGATCTCATCGATGAGTGGCTCAAGGTTGGCCCGGTCTGCGGGATAGAGGCCGTCGAGCATCCCCTCCGCATTGCCCCGGATCACCGAGAGCGGCGTTCGAAGCTCGTGGGCTACGTCGGCCAAGAGGTCCTTGCGGTGACCCTCGCTCGTCCGCAGACGTTCGGTCATGGCGTTGAAGGACCGGGCCAGGCTGCGCATCTCCGGGGTCCCCCCTTCGTCGACCCGCACGCCGTAGTCGCCGCCGGCGACGCGATCCGCCGCCTCCATCACTTCTGCCATCGGGCCGGCCATCCGTCGCGCCGTCCGTCCCACCGCGGCGATCGCGACCAGTAGCAGGAGTCCGAGGATCGCGGCCGCCGGGACCAGCCCCCTGTGTTCACGGAGACCGAGGACGCCGGAGATAGCGGCCACCGCCAGCGCGCTCGCCAGGAACGTGATCCCGAAGAGCGCGAAGACGATGAGGCCGACACGGCGGAGCACGTGACGCCGCGCACCGCCCCATGGACCCGGACCTCGCGGCGGGAAGGGCTCGTTCTCCGGCCACCACGGGGGGCGGAACCCTCGCGGACCGCGGCCGCGGCCGCGGTCACGCATCGGCGAACCGGTACCCAACACCGTGGACCGTGAGCAGGTAGCGGGGAAGTCCCGGCGTGGGCTCGATCTTCCTCCTGATGTTCTTCACGTGCGCGTCGATGGCCCGCTCGTACGACTCGAAAGCCACGCCGTGCACCGCGTCGAGGAGCTGCCCCCGCGTGAAGACGCGTCCGGGCTCGCGGGCCATGGTTTCCAACAGCTGGAACTCCGTCGGGGTGAGGTCGACGGGCCTACCGCCGACCCTCACGCGCATCCGAGGAACGTCGACCTCGACGTCCAGGACCCGGAGCACCTCCGGCCCGCCGTCGCGGGCGGCCTCCGTTCGGCGGAGCACCGCCCGGACCCGAGCCACGAGCTCCTTGGGGCTGAACGGCTTCACGACGTAGTCGTCGGCCCCGAGCTCCAGGCCGACGATGCGGTCCGACTCTTCCCCCCGCGCCGTCAGGATGATGATGGGGACGTTCGACGATCTCCGGAGCTCGCGCGCCACATCCAGCCCGTCACGCCCAGGCAACCCGAGGTCCAGAACGACCAGATCCGGCTTCGATCCCCGCGCGCTGGACAGGGCAGCCCCGCCCTCTGCGGCCACGATCACCTCGAACCCCGCGACCTCGAGGTAGTCGCGCACCAGCCGGGCGATCTTCATCTCGTCCTCGACGACCAGGATGGTCTTCATCGGCGGGTTCCCAGAAAGGGTGACGAGGCGGCGGGGCGGAGGCAAGCGCCTCCGCCCCGCCCGACCCGGTCGTGGGCTCAGACGCTCGCCGGCTGGCCGCCGGCCGACGTGTGGTCGCCCTCCCCCTGCTCGTGCTGGCGCCGGTGCCATTCCTCGAATCGCTTGGGGCCTTCCGTGCCCCACGAGCCACCCGAAGAGAACCCGTGGCCATGTCCGCCCCACCGCCGGCCCCACGCCAACCGGGCCAGGGCGAAGATCCCGAAGAAGAACAGCGGGAACAGGAACAGCCCGAACGGGAAGAAGCCATAGCCCGGCCCGACCACCCGCACGACCTGGCCGTCGGTGGCAGC
>DASPWN010000235.1:0-3669 GCA_035637835.1 Actinomycetota bacterium
GACCCGGACATCGCCCGGTTCGTGGAGGTCAACCTGCGGTCGGCGGGCTACGACGTGGCCGTGGCCTCGGACGGGGAAGAGGCCCTCCAGCGCGCGAGCGAGATGCGGCCGGACCTCGTGCTCCTGGACGTGATGATGCCGAGGATCGACGGGTTCGAGGTGGCGCAGCGCCTGCGCCGCAACCCCGTGACCGCGAACACCTCGATCATCATGCTCACCGCGAAGGCCCTGTCGACCGACAAGGTGCTCGGGCTGACCGCGGGGGCCGACGACTACATCATCAAGCCGTTCGATCCCATCGAGCTCCTGGCCCGGGTCAAGGGAACGCTCCGCCGGGCAAAGGAGATGCGCAACCTCTCCCCGCTCACCGGCCTCCCCGGAAACATCCGGATCCAGGAGGAGATCGAGCGGATGGTCCGCGACGGCCACTCCTTCGCCGTGCTGTATTGCGACCTCGACAACTTCAAGGCGTACAACGACCAGAAGGGATTCGTCCGGGGTGACCGCCTGATCCAAACGACTGCGCGGATCATCCAGGACGCCGTGGCCGAGTTCGCCGGCACCGAGGGGTTCGTGGGCCATGTCGGCGGCGACGACTTCGTGGCCATCACGCCGCCCGACGTGGCCGAGGAAGCGGCGAAGCGGATCGTGGAGCGGTTCGACGCTCAGATCCATGAGTTCTATGGGGCCGAGGACCTGCAACGGGGATTCGTCGAGGTGGAGGACCGCAAGGGCGTGCTCCAGCGGCTGCCCCTGGTCGGCGTGTCGAGCGGGATCGCCACCACGACGACGCGGCGGTTCGCCCACTACGGCGAGGCCGTCGCCGTGGCCACGGAGATGAAGCAGTTCGCCAAGCGCGAGTCCGGCTCCTCGTACGCGATCGACCGTCGCGCCTCCACCTGATCGGGCCGGCGTCGGCGGGTGGCACCCGGCGCCCCAAGGTCCGCCCGCCTATACTGAGGAGCAAGAGCTCGTCTTCGGGGCGGGGTGCAAGTCCCCACCGGCGGTATAGTCCGCGACCCTCCGAGAGCCACTCGGGGGTGGACCCGGCGTGATTCCGGGACCGACCGTGAGAGTCGGGATGGGAGAGGACGGGCGGTGCGCGGCTTCGGCGCTCGCCGGGCCGTGCCCGTGCCCTCTCTCCCTCGCGTCTCGTCCCGGGAAAGGTTCGTGGTGGACGACGAGGCGTACCTCGAGCGGGCCCTGGGGCTCGCCGAGCGAGGGCGGGGGTTGACCTCGCCCAACCCCCTGGTCGGCGCCGTCGTCGTGGCCGAGAGCCGCATCCGGGGCGAGGGGTTCCACGAGGGACCGGGTCGGCCGCACGCCGAGATCGTGGCCCTGGAGGAAGCGGGCGACGATGCTCGCGGGGCCACGCTGTACACGACGCTCGAGCCCTGCGATCACTTCGGTCGGACCCCCCCGTGTACCCGGGCCATCGCCCGCGCCGGCGTCGCCCGCGTCGTCTGCGCCATGCCCGACCCGAACCCCGTCGTGGACGGACGGGGGTTCGCCGCGCTCGAAGCCGCGGGCATCCAGGTCCGGACCGGCCTGCTCGCTCAGGAAGCGAAGAGACTGAATGAAGCCTACGTGAAGCACGTTCGCACCGGCCTTCCTTTCGTCACCTGGAAGATGGCCGCCAGCCTGGACGGCAAGGTGGCCTCCCGCGACGGGACGTCACGATGGATCACCGGGGAGGCGGCGCGTGCCGATGTCCATCGGCTCCGGGCCGCCGCCGACGCCATCCTGGTCGGAGCGGGTACGGCGCTCGTGGACGATCCCTCGCTCACGGTCAGAGACCCTGCATACCGCGGGCGTCCCCCCCTCCGGGTCCTCGTGGACGCGCGGGGACGGGTTCCGGAGACCGGCGACCTGTTCGACGCGGCCGCGCCGACCATGGTGGCCACCACCGGCTTGGCCCCCCGGGAGCGCACGGGAGCCTGGCGGGCCCGGGGAGCCGAGGTCGTCGAGTACGAGCCCGAGGGCGGGGGGGTCCCGCTCCCCCAGCTCCTCTCGGACCTGGGCAAGCGGGACGTGCAAAGCGTGCTCCTGGAAGGCGGCCCCACGCTCGCCTGGTCCATGGTCGAGGACCGGGTCGTGGACAAGGTCGTGGTGTATCTCGCCCCCAAACTCATCGGGGGCCAGGACGCGCCGGGGGTCCTGGGCGGACGAGGGTTCGCCCCGATCGCCCAGGCCACGCAGCTACGAGTGGCGTCCTTCGACCGCGTGGGGGAGGACCTGAGGGTGGAGGCCCATGTTCACCGGGATCATTGAGGAGCTCGGCGCGGTCCTGGAGCGTGCGCTGGATCGGATCACCGTGTCGTGCCGCACCGTGCTGACTGACGCGGACGTGGGCTCGTCGATCGCCGTGAACGGCGTGTGCCTGACCGTCGTCGACCGCGGCCCCGGCCACCTCGGGTTCGACCTGTCGGAGGAGACCCTGCGGCGGACCAGCCTTGCCCGCCTGTCCCCGGGCGATCCGGTGAACTTGGAGCGGCCGGTCACCCTGACCACCCGGTTGGGCGGTCACCTGGTGCAGGGCCACGTCGACGGGGTGGGGGAGGTCGACGGCGTCGAGGCCGAGCCCACCGGAGGGGCATGGCTCACGATTCGCCCACCGGCCGAACTCCTGCGGTACCTCGTGGACAAGGGGTCGGTGTCGGTGGACGGGGTCTCGCTCACCGTGGCCGGCGCGGATGGCGACGCATTCTCCGTCGCGCTGATCCCCCACACGCTCGCGGTGACGACGCTCGGCACGGCTCGGGTCGGGGACGCCGTGAACCTCGAGGTGGACGTCCTGGCGAAGTACGTGGAGCGACTCCTCACATCGACGGGAGAAAGGGCGCGAACGTGAGCCGAACGCAGCCGGTGGTGGACCATTCCGTGTTCTCGACCATCGAGGAGGCACTCGAGGATGTCCGGGCCGGCGGGATGGTGATCGTCGTGGACGACGCCGATCGCGAGAACGAGGGCGACTTCGTCATGGCTGCCGAGAAGGTCACGCCCGAGGCCGTGAACTTCATGGCCACCCACGGGCGGGGCATCGTCTGCGCGCCGTGCACGGAGGAACGACTGGACCAACTCCGCATCCCTCTCATGGCGGTACAGAACAGCGAGAGTCATGGGACGGCGTTCGCCGTTTCGATTGATGCGAAGGCCGGCACCACGACCGGCACGAGCGCCTACGACCGGGCTGCCACCGTCCGGACGTTGGCCGATCCGTCCACGAGACCCGAGGACCTGAGGATGCCGGGCCACGTGTTTCCGCTTCGGGCTCGGAACGGGGGCGTGCTCGTCCGGGCGGGCCACACCGAGGCGACAGTGGATTTGGCCCTCCTCGCCGGCCTCGCCCCGGCCGGGATGCTGTGCGAGGTCCTGCACCCGGATGGGACGATGGCGCGTCTCCCCGAGCTCCAGCGGGTGGCCCGAACCCACGGCCTGAAGCTCATCTCGATCGCTGATCTCATCCGGTACCGCAGGGATCGGGAGCTGCTCGTCCGGCGGGCCGCCGAAGCCCTGATCCCCACGGATCATGGCGAGTTCCGTGCCCACGCCTACGAGAGCACGCTGGACGGACGGGTCCACGTGGCCCTGGTGAAAGGCGAGATGGGGGACGGCGAGGGGATCCTGGTGCGGGTCCACTCGGAGTGCCTGACGGGCGACGTGTTCGGG